>CAZSDV010000005.1:40239-58697 GCA_964605715.1 uncultured Acidobacteriota bacterium | reverse complement strand
ATTTACAAATCCAGGGATATTCGGTGGCCTATTTGGAACTCCAGTCATAAACCAACCCCAAGTTGGTATCCTTGGTGTCGGTACCATCGAAGAACGTCCGGTAGTCCGAGAAGGGGCAATTACCATTCGCACCATGGCATATCTGGCTCTTTCCTTTGATCACCGAATTGTGGATGGAGCGCCCGCGGACCAGTTCATGGCCCAACTGAAACAGGCCTTAGAAAACTGGAAGGAGCCTATCATTTAAACGTCTGAAGGCTAAAACTGAACAACCAGCTTTCCGTGAGCATTAAATGGAATACTGATTCTACTGGTTATCCTTTTTGGCTTCCTGATGGTCGTCTACCGCCGCCTGAAAACCCTGTTTACGTCTCTCCAGAACACTAAATCTCCCCTGAGAGAACTAAACGGTAGTCCATAATCCAGTGGGGTGCAAACGTCAAAAAAGTCTCATTCTTATTAAAATAGCCAAGAAAGGTCGCAGCACCTCGTAGCAAGAGCCTGAGGTCAACACAAAAGTATCACGACGGAGCAAGTGGAGAATTAAAATGAAAGCATTCCGGAATTCAGGCCTGAAATGGGAGCCCATTGACCCCTCCCATTTCAGAGGAAAGGGTAGGGTTAAGAGGATCTCTACCACCTACCAAAAACCTGTTATTAAGGTTTTTCGAGTCGAGTTTGAACCAGAAGCTCGAACAAATTGGCACTCTCACAGCGGCGTTCAGCTTCTCTATATTGTTGAGGGTCGCTGCTTGCTACAGAAATCAGGCGAAGAAATACAACAGGCTGGCCCAGGAGACCTTATAAGCGTTTCTCCTGACGAAAAACATTGGCACGGGGCTAGCCCTGGATCACACATGACCCATATTGCAGTTAATATCGATGTGACAACCACATGGATGGAAGAGGTAACAAAAAAGCAGTTTATGGCGCTTCCTGTATGAAGGGGGGCTTTTATTTGACTTTACTCGTAGGGTGAATTCTTGCTTCTTCAGGATTGGGAGCTTGACCTAATCATCTTCGCTGGCCGATCCTAAACCTACCAGTCGGAATGAACTGTGTTGGAATGCTTCGATTCCGAATTACTCCATCGCCAGTAGGAAGGAATTTCTTGAATCTATGCATGAAGGAAACAAGGCAGCAGATATCTTCAGAAAAATTTTGAACTATTCCAAAGCTGAGGAGACTGAGGTAACTATCGAATCTATAGATAGCTCACTAACTCGCTTTGCCAACAATGTTATTCACCAAAATGTTTCTGAGGAAAGGATTACTATATCGGTACGGGTTGTGGTCAACCAACGTACGGCCAGGCTGACTACAAACCAACTGGATGAAGCATCGCTCCGGAAAGCGGTCGAAACAGCAACTAAGATGGCCCTGCTGCAACCGCCAAACCCCAATTGGATCCCAATGGCTGAGCCTCAAAATTGTCTTCCGGCATCTCGTTTCTGCAAAAAAACTTCTTCTCTAGATCCTGGAGAGCGCGCCAACACCGTCCGCACCTGTATCCGCTATGTGGAAAAGGAGAAGCTAACCGCAGCCGGCATCTTCTCCACTGGAACTAACTGCATCTCTCTTTTCAACTCCCGTGGAGTATCCCTATCTCATCGAGAAACTAATTCAACTTTTTCAATAACTGTTGAAGGAAAAACCAGCTCTGGTTGGGCCAAACATTCCGCCCCCCGCGTGGAGGATCTTCAACCTGCAGAACTGGCACGACGCGCTGTCAAAAAAACACTCGAGAGTCAAGATCCCAAGGAACTTCCACCCGGCAAATACACTGTCATCCTTGAGCCATCAGCCGTACTCGACATACTGGGCTTCATCATGTTCGATTTCAGTGGCCTTTCGGTTCACGAAAAACGGAGCTGTCTTACAGATCGCGTAGGGGAAAAAATCTTCGGGGAGAACATTACATTGCTGGATGACGCGTACCATCCATTGCAGGCTGGCCCGCCGTTTGACGGTGAGGGTGTACCCCGCCAACGGGTATCTTTAGTTGAGCACGGCGTGGTAAGCAATCTTGTCTATGGGCGCAAAACGGCCCAATGGATGAATACCGAACCCACTGGACATGGATTCCCTTTGCCAAGCGAAGAAGGTGAAGCGCCTCTTAACGTCGTCTTTGAAGGAGGAAGCTCCAGCCTGAAAGAAATGATCCAGTCAACTGAGCGTGGCATTCTAATAACTCGCCTATGGTATATACGGGAGGTTGATCCGTATCGAAAAATTTTGACTGGCATGACACGAGATGGGACCTTCTATGTAAAAAATGGGAAGGTCCAGCATGGTCTCCGCAATTTTCGATTTAATGAAGGACTAATTGATGTCCTCAATCGAGTTGAGATGGTTGGCCCGACGGGGCGCACCTCTGGAGAAGAAAGCTTCGAAATGGTAGTTCCTGCACTCAAAGTACGGGACTTCAACTTCTCCTCTGTCACGAAATTTTAGTCTGGGCTCGACAATCTCTACCCTAAGATTTAGGGTAGCTTGTTTGACTACGTAGACTAAACTTTGTTATATACCCTTATTAGTCTTTTTTAAGAAAGGGGGAGTGTACACATGAGTGGGAGAAATTTACCGCCCAGGGTACCTTTTATCTAATGGAAAAACGCCATACGAATAGTGAAATTGCGCAAACCATCAAGAATTACGAGGCAGCCTTGCGAGAGTTCCAAAAAAAGAACTTACGCAAGGCCATGGAATTATTTAAAAAAGCAATAGCCAGTCCCGCCAAAGAAGTTTCGGCTCGAGCCCGAATCTACCTAAAAGTCTGTGAAGAGAAATTGAATCCGGCGTCCCTGGAACTAAAAACTGCGGATGACCACTACGAATACGGCATCATCCAATTGAATGCTAGAAATCTTGACTTAGCCCTCGAAAATCTTTCCCAAGCCGATAAACTGGCCCCAGAACAGGATCACATCAAATACGCCCTCGCGGCAACCCATTCTTTGTTGGGGGATACAGAAGCAGCATTGGGGCTTCTGGGAGAAGCTATTACGCTAAATCCCACCAGGAGTCTTCATGCTAAAAGGGACGATGACTTTCAGCCTATCGAAACTGATTCTCGTTTCCTACAACTAGTTGCCAACTTGGGTGAACAAGTCTAACCAACGAATGATTCTACTCCACTTTCAATGCCAAACGGACAGCAGTGAGTCGGACTTAAGCTCCCAGCTAAGAGTTACACCAACATCGACAAGGGCATGGATAACGACATGACCAGGGTATCGAATTCGGATGTAACCATAGTAATCCTAGCGGCCGGGCAAGGAACCCGATTCAAATCTCGAACTCACAAGCTACTCCATCCTCTTGCGGGCCGCCCATTGGGCCAATACGTGCTGGATACCGTCCGGCAGATGCACCCAGAGAAAATATTTCTGATTGTCGGACATCAAGCTGAGTCTGTGAAAAAGAAATTTTCTGCTCCTGATCTCGAAATCATTACTCAGAAAGAACAATTAGGGACCGGTCACGCCCTGCAAATGGCAAAACGGAGGTTGAGCCGATGCTCTAGCAAGCACCTATTGGTCCTGGTAGGAGATGTTCCTCTGATTAAAATTGGAACCTTAAAAGCTTTTCTCAAAACACATAGTGAAAAACGAGCGGCCAGCAGCGTTCTCTCAATGAAGCTTGATAACCCAACGGGATACGGGCGTGTCCTGCGCCAAGGGAACGTAGTCCTTGGCGTCATCGAGGAAAGAGTCTGTACTCCAACCCAGAAGAAAAATAAGGAGGTAAGTTCAGGTATACTTTGTTTCGACCGTAGGGAGCTATTGGCACACATTGACGAACTAGACAACCATAATCCTCAGAAAGAATATCTGCTTCCCGAAATGCTAGCTGTCTTTCGCCGTAGACAGCTCAAGATTTCCGCCTTCATGACACTGGACTCGGAACAAATGCGAGGCGTGAATAACCGCCTCGAATTTGCGCAGATAGAAAAACTGATTTGGAAACAAAAAAGCAGGCAGCTGATGAGCAAAGGTGTAGCCATACTGGATCCCGAAACAACCTACATCGATCTAGAGGTAACAGCGGGAACCGATACGGTCATCGAGCCTGGGGTACGACTGATCGGGCCAACTCATATTGGTTCTGAGTGCCGAATATGCGCCTACTCCACCCTCGAACATACAAAGGTTGGGAATCGGGTAACAATTCGACCTGGTTGCTATATTACAGATTCAGAGATTTGCTCTGATGCCATCCTCGGACCCTACGCACACCTACGCAATGGGACTATGATTGAAGCCCGGGCTCGCATCGGAAATTTCGTAGAAGTAAAAAATTCTCGTGTCGGCTCAGGCAGCAAGGCTCTCCACTTAACTTACCTAGGAGACGCAACCCTAGGAAAGAACGTTAATGTAGGAGCGGGAACTGTAACTTGCAATTACGATGGAAAAAAGAAGCATCCCACCCAAATCGACGAGGACTGCTTTATCGGAAGCGGTACCATGTTGGTGGCCCCCGTGCGTATAGGGAAAGGTGGCTATGTAGCTGCAGGATCGACAATCACTGAAGATGTACCGAAAAAATCCCTTGCTCTCGGCCGGGCGTATCAGGTCAACAAAGATGGTTGGGCTAAAAAGCACACCAAAAAAAAACGTAAGGCAGGCGATCCTGAAAAAATGAAAAAGAAAGCAAGGTAACTTTCCCTTCCTGAATATTTCCTTACTCCAACCACAGCTCCTAGACCAACGGCTCTTTCTAAGGAATTGATCTTTTGTCCAAAACGCTTTTTCTCGCACTGGTAATGGAAAGAGAAGGATCACCTTGCTTTCCACGAGAACTGGTTCTGCGTTCCAAACAAGAAGCCTTATAGCCAATCCCTAGAATTACAGAAAACATCATGGCATTGGCAGGAATCTGTAAATTAAAGTCTGCGAGACTATGAACCAGCAGTGCGGAAACTCCTCCAATACAGCCAAGGGTAACGGAAGCACGATATCGACTTGCATCGGTTAAAAATGAGCGGATCATCCTGAACACAAGATAAAAAATCGCCCCAAAGAGGAAGAGAAAGCCAATCATGCCAAGCTCGACGGCAAACTGTAGATAGTCATTGTGAGCTTGGTCAAACCAAGTAGTTACATTTATGGTCTGATATTTATGAAATGCAGTCCCAAAAGTACCAAGTCCTGTGCCGAGCCAAGGGTAGTCTAAGAGAAGCCTTAATTCATCTTTCCAGATTAAGATTCTTGAATTATTTTCCCAATAACCAGCATCCAACACAGTTGTGACGCGAGCAAGAATGGGGCCCAACCCAATCCAGGCTAGGTACGCACAAACGCCTCCCAGAATAAGAAAAGATCCCACCAACAATCTAGTCTGGCGACCCTTTAACTGTACCAACAAAACCATGAGAAGAAAGGAAAATAAAGCCGAAAATATTCCCATCTTCGATCGAGATATTACCACCCCGACTAACACCATAACCAGAAGGAACATGGCAAGGAAAATTTGACCAGATGTCAAATACCTATGATCTCTTAAACTCTGAGGATCTTCTCCACTGAGATAATCTCTTTTTCTTTGATAAAGATAGTAAACCAAACCAAACAGGAAGGGCGCACTCATTGAGAGGACTGCAACATAATGGTTAGGATTAATGTATGAGCCCCTGGCCCGGCTTGAAGAGGGAAACTCACGCAAAATGGGATAAATTTCCTGAAAGCTACCCAAATAAAAAACAAAACCTACGATTGTTTGCAGCAATCCCAAGCCCACCAAAGTTAAAACTATTCCCATTCTCCGCTTACGTGAATCAAACAGGTATCCCCCAAGCGAGAAAGCTGCTAGATAGGCTAACATCTTAAAGAGCGCTAGGTAAGTTGCATGGGGATTAATACTTAAGGGAACCCAAAAATTCTCGACCGTTGGCGTTTGCATCGAAAAATTTTCCCACAGCAGAGGTGAGATCCATCGAACCAGATCAGCAGGAAGGGGAATAATCTGGATCACCAGCAACATAATTAAGATACCCAACACAAGCGGGAAGGGCATCTCAATTCTACCTTTTCTCGTTTGCTGAAGAAAGAGCAGCAAGAAAACGGAAAAAATTGCCAATTCCATTAGAGAATATATTGTCTTGGACACGCCTCCTGCTGCTAACGTCCCCACAACCAAGACCAACGAAAGAACCCAATAGGCTGTTTTTCTCATTTTTTCCGCTACTTCAATGGTCGCTCAATGTCAAATCAGGCTTTTCCTGTCGGAATCCAAATTTAAATTCTTGAAATAAATGGTATATTTTCTCACTGTTATCCTGGTGGGCTGCATCCAACAATCCATTTAGTAAGGCATCGAATTGCTCACCTTCCAACCGGGTAGCTGAGTTAACTGCCAAGATTTTGGGATGGTCAGTTCTCGTCAACTGTTCCCCGTCTCCAAATAGCTCTTCTCGCAACTTCTCACCTGGCCGGAGACCAACGGTCTTGATGTGGATATCATGCCCTGGTCTTAACCCAGAAAGTTCAATTAAATCCCGTGCTAGATCAGCAATCTGGACAGGGTCACCCATATCAAGCATGAAGATGCCATCATTCCTACTATCCAAGGTGCCAACCTGAATTAACAACTGAACCGCCTCCGGAATGGTCATAAGGTAGCGGCTAACCTGAGGGTCTGTCAGGGTAATTGGCCCGCCAGTTGCGATCTGTTTCTGAAACAGAGGAATAACACTCCCACGGCTACTCATTACATTGCCGAAACGGACACAGGAAAAGCGGGTGGCAATGTCACTGCCTTTACTTTGCACCACCAATTCTGCTAAACGCTTACTAGCGCCCATCACGCTCGATGGGTTAACGGCCTTGTCAGTAGAAATCAAAACAAAAGATGAGGCCCCGCAGGAAATCGCTTGGTCTGCTAAATTTTTCGTGCCAAAAACATTGTTCAAAACAGCTTCGCCAGGATTTAATTCCATCAATGGGACATGCTTGTGAGCAGCAGCATGAAAAACGACGTCGGGGTTAAACCGCTCAAATATGTTTTCCACTCGCTGCTTGTCACGGATATCTGCAACTAGCAGTCTGTAGCAGGGTTTTGGGGTTTGAGCCTCAAGTTGAAATTGTAGCTCATAAAGACCGTTTTCATCTTTGTCCACCAAAAGGAGCTGTCCAGGATTAAAACCTGCTAATTGCCGGGCGAGCTCTGAGCCAATGGACCCTCCGGCGCCAGCAATCAGGATCCGTTTAGCCTGATAGCATTCAACTAACTTGGGTTTATTGACTGAATGGTCCGCGCTTTTTCGAGCCAACAGATCTTCCATGCTAGCTTGGCGAAAGCGATTGACTTGGACTTTACCATCAATCATTTCGTCCAAAGCTGGCATCATTAAAATTTGCACGTCCAAACCATCACAGAGTCGCCAGATCCGTCTAAGTGCCTTTGTGGGGGCACTTCCTATGCATAATATGACCTCACTCACCTCATATTCATTCACAAATTCCGACAACCGATCAAGTGGGCCCAAAACACGAATTCCGCTGATTAGGGCACGGATCTTTTTGGGATTGTCATCCAGAAACCCCACTATTTTGCGATCGGAACGCGACAGCAGCTCTTTCGCGGTCAGTACCCCTGTTGAACCAGCTCCGATCAGAAGCACTCTCTTCACTTGCTGTAAATCCACCTTTCTGCGTGGTTGCCGCTGATACAAGATCCGCCGTAAAAGGCGAAAGCTTAAAACAGCCTGCAAAACAAGCAGGAAATCGATCGCAATTACACCCATCGGAATACGAAAAAATTGCAACTGATCAGGCAGTGTCAATCGGAGTACGACCAAAAGCGCTGAAAAGGCAAGGGAGGCCTGTGTGATTCTAAGGGCATCCTTAATGCTAATGTAGCGCCAGATTTGATGGTAAATGCCAAAGAGGACATTGTTCAGGAGCCTCAACACTATCACGACAGGAATTAAAGTCCATAACTGGGAGCTGTTCGGAGGTGGGATAGCTCCCTCAAAGCGAATTAGATGGGCAAGGTAAAAGGCAATACCTGCGATGCCCCCATCAATAATGTACTGATTAGTCTTTGAGTAGGGATCGTAAGCCATAGAGGGTAGCTCTACCTTTCAAGGGTGCAACACGATCTTTAAGCTATTGGGTCCGGGCAATGGCATAGATCACTTTGTAGGCCGAAGTTGGAGAATTGAATGGAATGGGTGTGAGTGGAGACAACTTCGCCATCCCTTCTTCAATTTCCGGTTTCATTTCAGCTAGCGGACCATAGAAAATTCTCTTCAGTAATTCCTTTCCTCGCATCGTTTTTGGCATCAAACCAAATGAAACGGCCATTTCTCGAATCAGCGAGACAAGCTTCCCTAGGATCGATCTAGTAGTCGCTGGAAAGGCCCCAAACAATTCCGCCTGGAAATTATCCCCACTTAATAAACCATGGAGGTCTGGCACCGAAAAATATTTAACGCTGAACGGACTGGGAGAAAAACCTGACCAGTCCTTGTTAGCACAGCAGATTAAAACAACTCCACCCGGATGCAGCACGCGACGACATTCACCGAGAAACCTCTCTGGCTCAGACAAGTAATAGATAGCCTCAAACAGGATGACGGTATCAAAAGAATTATCCCGAAAAGGTAGTTGATGCGCATCCAGTCGCAATAACGGTATGCGCCCTCGATAGTGCCGATGTGCGGAGGAAAGGAAGCCTTCTGTGAAATCCCCACCCACCATACTGTGTGCTGTAGACGCCAAGTATCCTAATCCGTGACCTGCACCACATGCCACTTCCAATACGTCTTTGTCGACAGAAAACTGAGAGGCAACATGGTAGCGAGTATAGAGCATCGAAAGCTGGTCTCGAGTCGACCTCCCTCCAGGCACCTCAGTAACATCGGTGTAGTCAGTCTCCATCCAGTACTGCATTTCCTCTCTAGTGAAGTTTATTGAGCCCTGCTACAGGCTTTCTGGACTGAAAGAAGCTGCGGATAACATCACAGACATAATCCACTTGTTTATCCGCAAGCTCAGTATGAAGTGGCAGCATCAAAGCTCTTTCAAACAAGCGGTCTGTCCGAGGAAGCTTGAAATGTTTTAGTCCGAGCGCATCCAACTGATGAACCCCTCTACCACCCCATGGAAGCATTACCTCAACACCCTTCTCGCGAAGTTGTGAAACCAGCAAATCACGCTCGTCCACCTCGACCTCATAGTTCTGGAAAACATCAAAGTAGCGCCCTTTCAAGGGAGGGGGGGGGAGATATATCTGTGCCAAATCAACCAACCGTTCCTGGTAGAGACCTGCAAGATGTCTGCGGCGGGAAATCCACTCCGGAAGCAGTTTAAGTTTTAAATCGAGAAGGGCCGCCTGCAAATTATCCAGGCGGCAATTAAACGACCATCCGCTTACCTGCCCATTCGACATACGGCCATGGTCACGCAACAGTTTGATTTTTTCTTCAATTTCCTTGCTATTGGTCACAACTGCACCGGCATCACCAAAAGCACCCAGAAGCTTAGCTGGATAAAAGCTGAAACACCCGGCCATGCCGAACGAGCCTCCCCGCCTTCCATCAAAAGAAGCTCCCAAGGCCTGAGCAGAATCCTCTAAGACCAAAAGCTTGTGCTTTTCAGCAATTGCCATTAGATTTTCCATGTTACAAAGCCGGCCATTTAAATGCACCGGAATTATCACCCTAGTCCGCGGCGTAATTGCCTGCTCCAGTAGGTCTGTTTCCATGTTGTGGTCGTCGCCCGCGTCAACCAAGATTGGCGTTGCGCCAACATGATGAATTGCGGCTGCAGTGGCTACGAAGGTGTGGGATACCGTAATAACCTCGTCGCCTGAGCCCACGCCAGCCGCGTGCAAAGTCAAACGCATTGCATCAGTGCAATTGCTCACCCCCACTGCGTATTTGGTTCCCACGAAGTCAGCAAGGTGAGACTCGAAATCCCGTAAGTCTTGTCGAAGCATTAGGTCTCCCCGAGCAAGTACTGTCTTTATGGTAGCCATAATCTCAGTTTCCATCTTTCGAAACTGCGCGACATAATCTATGTAACGAACATTCCACTGCATGCAATATTCTCCTCAGCCAACGCGATGTTTTACTTGTTTCAGGACAAGTCCAATGGACTTCAGGATACCCTCAGTGGAAAGTGAGAATGCAGCGCGAAGGTAGGCATGCCCCCCCACTTCCGAGACAAAAGCTGATGGTAAACCGAGACGTTTAAAAGGGACTCTGACTTCCGAAAATTCAGCTAAGATCTCAGCCACGGCGCTACCAAGGCCACCAATCACACTATGCTCTTCAATCGTCACAATCGCGGATGTTTCTTGTGCAGCCGCCAAAACAGCTTCGGTATCAAGGGGTTTTAATGTATGCATGCTTAATAAACGTGCCTGGACGCCGTCGCGCTCCAGTTGCTCAGTCACCTCGACAGCACTGGGGAGCATCCCCCCGGTTGTGATTAGGGTAATATCACTTCCTTCTCGCACAGTTATGGCCTTGCCGAGACGAAACTCAACTTCTGGATCGTGAACACGAGACTCTCCCGCCTTTCCTAATCGCAAATAGCACGGGCCAGGCTGCTTGACAATCGCAGCAGTCGCCAGTTTGGCCTCAACGGGGTCTCCTGGAGCAACAACCATCATCTGGGGAAGCGATCGTAAGATAGCAAGATCTTCGCTTCCGTAGTGAGATACTCCCAAGGTCCCATACGTGCAGCCACCACCCACCGAGACGATTTTTACATCTGCATTGTGGTAACAAACATCGTTTCTAATTTGCTCCAAGCACCGAAGAGTTGGGAAATTAGCGATTGAATATGTAAAGACCACCTTGCCGCAAAGCGCCAACCCCGCAGCAATACCTGTCATGTTCTGCTCAGCCACTCCTACGTTTAGGTAACGCTCAGGAAAGCGTTTGGCAAATGGTTCAACAACAGAATAGCCGAGATCACCCACAACTAGATGGATACGCTCGTTTTTCTCCGCCAAATCATAAAGGGTACGAATGAATGCAGTTCTCACTCTTCAACTCCTAACATAGCTAGTGCCTGGCTCAATTCTTCATCGTTGGGAGATTTGTAATGCCATGCAACTGTATTTTCCATGAAGCTGATACCCTTTCCTTTAACAGTGTGTGCAATTATGCAACTTGGGTGTTCAGCTTCATATGGCACACTGTGCAATGCGTCTTCAATCTGGTCATAATCATGACCATCGATCTCGCGCACTGACCACCCAAAAGCCCTCCACTTTTGGGCAAAGGGTTCTAAGTCAAGTACCTCTTCCACACTACCAAGGCTCTGAATTTTATTGTAGTCTACAATAGCGACCAGGTTGTCGCAGTGATGATGGGATGCGAATAAAACTGCCTCCCAAATTGATCCTTCATCACATTCTCCATCACTTAGCATTGTAAAAACACGATAGGTGCGTTCGTCACAGGTACCTGCTAAGGCCATCCCGCAAGCAATTGAAAGTCCATGACCCAGTGAGCCAGTTGATGCTTCTACTCCAGGAACTCCCTTGTGTGAAATGTGGCCGGCAAGGACAGACCCATCCTGACAGAAAGTCTCCAACATCCAATCGACCGGGAAAAAACCACTCTCGGCCAACACAGCATAAGCGGCCGCTGCACCATGGCCCTTACTAAGGATAAATCGATCGCGGTCAGGCCAATCAGGCTGATCCGGTTTAATTCGCATCGCTCCACCATAGAGCACCGCCAAGAGGTCTGCCATGGAGAGTGACGTTCCAACGTGAGAGGTTTTTGCGCGGTGGGTCATTCTCAAAACATGACTTCGTATCCGCGTCGCTAAATTTTTATATTGAGCTTCCCTCAATTTAAAACCATCCTTGCCGGGTCCTTTACTAATGATACTTTTTGACCTACCCGCCATCGGAAAATTCCTTCCTTATGCTGAAATGTACAAGGCTGCTTTTTAATTGTGTCTTAAAAGCGAGTACCTAAAATTATTTTTATGGTTCTCTTGATAAGCTCTAAGTCTATCCAGAGAGAGTGATCATGAACATACTTAAGGCCGAGCCTGATCTTTTCGGGCCGTATCTTTTCCTTATAAACTTGGTGCGGATCTGCGCTCCCACGAAGGATCTCTCCTTCATTATGAAACTGAATCGAAGCATAATCTGTTATTCCTGGACGGACATTTAGGAGCCCTTTTTCTTCTTTGGTATACAACGCTACCTCTTCTTGAATTTCAGGTCTGGGACCAACCAAGCTCATTTCTCCTTTTAGGATGTTAATGAGCTGCGGCAATTCATCTAGCTTGTACCTTCTTAAGGTTTCCCCCATCTTGGTGATCCGCGCATCGTCATCTGCCGTGGATGGACCCCCTAGTTTCTCAGCATTTACCACCATCGTTCGAAACTTGTAAATTCGAAAGTTCTTTCCATATCGGCCTACTCGGACACCTCTATAAAAGATTGAACCCCCATCTGCCACTTTAATCAATACTCCGAAAAAAAACAGCAGAGGTAATAGTACAAACAACCCAGCAGCAGAGGTAATAATATCGAAAGCCCGCTTCATACATCTCCCTCCACCCTGCTTCTTTTAGTTGCTATCGACCTAATAAGTAAAGCGCCACGTCGTGCAAAAAATCTGAATCCAGCTAGTACAGCCAAAGGAATCAAGAAGCACATCCTCGCTGCACCACTCCAATTTAACGAACCTAACGCAGCGAAAATCCTCTTTGCATAAAGCCTGCCAACCACCTTCACAGTAGGGAAATAATAATGGTATCCCTTAAGGCGGATTTCACCAATCCCGCCTCGGGCCAACATCTCTCTCCGTTCAGGTGGAATAATATCTCTGCCGAACAGCTCATTATAAATCTGATTCACGTATTGTAGATAGCAACGTAATCCGTCGAAAATGCCGATCTGTTCGGTAGTTCCAACTATATAATCCCAGTCCAGATCCCCCTGGCGGATCACCAAAACAGAATGAATGAAATCTGAAAGACGTATACAAAGGTGGCTATACATCCTCTGCATCACCTGCATAATCAACTGGTCCTCCGGGGAAGGAATGAAAGTGGCTATTCCATCCATGGTGATCCGGCGGCGGTTTCGCACAAGCATCTCAGGATAAATAGTGTGTTCTCCCACATGCCCCAAGCGACCGTGATGAATCTCAATAGGAGATGGATAGCCTCTGATCTCATATCCCTGCTTTCCTGCAAGCTTATGGCAAAGGCTACCTTTTAAGGCAGATGCAGAGAGAACATTATCGATTAATACATCTACCTCCTGGGAGCGATCTAAAACAAAAAGATCCACATCATGACCCATGTCAGGATAATGCTGGAATGACTTTGTAAAAACAAACTCCCCTTTCTCTCCTCCTAGCATCTCGTCTATTTGGGCAATTAACTCCATCGTTTTACTGATTCGAACTTGCTCTTTGCTCATCTCATCTCGGCAAATACTTGGAATGGAAATTCCCAGCTCAGAAAGTGAACGGAAGGTCCGAATTGTCAGCACATTTCTCTTCACCAATGGAAGAATTACGTCCCAATCCACATTCACTAGATCATTTGTATCAATAACATTATGCGTGACAGGTCCTTGCTCACAAAGAAGCAGCCTGAGTACCATATGGGCATATCTGCTTTCTTGACTCACTTCGCCCTACCTCCATCCGCAACACAGTTTACTGATGCTTCAAGAGCTTGTAGCGCAACATTCAGATCGTTATTTGGAATAACAACAGACCTATGCACGAGTGCAAAGATCTTTTCGTATACGATACGCCTCCTCTTTAAATAATCGATTGGGTACTCAGCCTTTCTCGCAAAAGCTTGATCAGCGGTGGCATCCACAAAGACAGGTACATCAGGGATTGGGATAATAAAAAGAAAGAACTTAATATACATCCAATTCCACCATCCCCTCCCTGCCACGTCAGCTAATGAATCATAAAAATAACGATCTAAAATCAAGACATTTTTCTTGATTTTCTCCTCATGGAATCGGACAGCAAGGAGGATAAGTAGGTCAAAAAAATATACACAGCGTCGTACAAAAGGGCTTCGTGCCACCCCATAAATAAGTCTTACAAACCACGAGGAGTTGTTTTTATCAACCATTGCCTGAGGTTGTCCACTAAGTGTTATGCCCTCAGCATGAACCCCTGCCCCTTTGACTCCCTTGATGCGATTACGAATCGACCGAAGAAAAGAATAAAGGGCGATATCGTCATACATGGTCAGAACTGTCACGGAGCACCCTTTCTTCTCTACGGCAGCCTTTAAACCGTGTATCAAAGTCGTCTTTCCTGCTCCATCTAAACCCGAAAATGTAATAAGCATAAACCCGTGGTACAACCCCCTCTATTTAGAACACCCAGTCAGCTTTGAAGCGCTAAGGCTTACAAGGCCCCTTAAGGAACCCAGACCATAAGAAAAATGAAAAGTCGCAAATACTACTGGTAAAACAAAAAAATATCTTAAATTTCTCTCCCGAAAAGACAATGCCATTGAAAACCCTCCACTAACAGATAAGTACGAACCGAAAATAGCAAGAAACAGAGGAAAAAAGAACTTCATTATCAGGGATAACACTCCGAAACCGACCAAGCTCCCAACAAAGACAAGCGGTACCAAATGCCTAAGGGAAAGTGGCACACCGCTGGTGTATTTGAAAGGCAAAATAGCCCAGACGCCATAGCTGAAATTGCGCTCCCAGCAAGCTTTCAATCTGGATCGGGCATAATAGTGGCTTTGAATACTTGGCACCAAAAGTGTCTTTCCGCCATGCTTGCTAAGCCGTACGCTATACTCCATATCCTCACTTTGCTCAATTTCAACATTAAACAGTCCCGTTTTTCTAAAAAGATCCTTCTTGCAACACCAGACCATCACGGTGTCTACCCACTCAGGAGGATCCGCTTTTAAGGCGGTCTTAAATCGAGCATTACCAACTCCAAATCGAGAAGTTAATGCCAGTGCAATAGCGTTCCCCATCAACGTATTATCTTGGGGAATAATTTTCACCCGGCCCCCTACCCTGTCAGCGGAATATTCCTCCATATACCTTAGGCATTGCGACACATAGTTACTTTCAAGGGCAGAATGGCCATCAACTCTGAAGATAAACTCGCCCCGGGAATGCTCCACCCCTAAATTTAGAGCATGCGACCTCGACCTCTTGGGGTTCGCTACCACTCTGATAAAAGAAAACTGGCGAGCATATTCCTCTAAAATTTCTAGCGTCTTATCATCGCTCATGCCGTCAACCACCAAAACCTCAAGTCTATCTTTCGGGTGATCACTGGCAACAATAGAATCCAGACATTCCCCAATAAACCGCTCTTCATTGCGACATGGAATGATGATGGAAACATAAGCTGCTTTAGGCATAGAGTCGTCACCTCTTCGCATCTATCAGTATGCTACCTTCTCAGGTAAGAAATTTACATCTCAACGCTACAAACGCCTTAAAAAAGTGAATCCAAAACTGCGCCTTGGTGGCTTGAGAATAATCCAAATTTTCCTGACTAGCCAAGTAGAGTGTGAAGCGGGGCAATCCACCACGTTTCGCACACTGTACCATTTGCTCAAACTCAAACATGGCTCTTTCCACTACAAACATGGCAAATAAATTTTTTACCTGCGAGACATCCACATCCACCTTCAGGCAATGTTCGCTAACGCATTGTTTCACCATTTTGCTAAACGGATTCCTATCGAAAAATGTTGCTTCAAAGGCCTGGATGAAGCCCCTCAACCCATGACCTTTTCTTATTTGAAGGAAGTATGTCGTAATAAAAAAGAATAGATCATGAAGAGGTAGTCCTGCTCGCTTCCCAAATGTCCAATCGATCACACCCATCTCTTTTATGCTGCCTGTATTCTGAGATACTAGGATATTGTGACGACAAAAATCGCCTTGCTGTATAAACCACCCGAAGTCCTCTGTGACTTTTAGACTATTGCCAATCTCACTCAGATAATCCTTCTCGCTCTTCGATAGTTCAAAGGTGTTCGAAAACTCACTGATCGTCTTTAACCCCCCTTCTTTCAATTGCCCAAGGAGGGGAGTTGACTCAGCACGGGTTACAGCACGCAATTCTACCAACCAGTTTGCCGCAAGACTAATGTTGCGTTTAGCCTCTTTAAGCTCTGGCATTCCACCATCGGTCATGGTAGCAGTCATCGGGCTACCATCCAGTACTGACTCGACCAGAACCCATTGGTCAGCTATCTTCTCGCACAAAATCAGCTTCGGTACTGATTCTGCTAACAAGCCACCTTTTTCCTGCAGGTGATTAAGAATATCCCTCTCGATAAAGACTCGAGCCTGCTCGCCGGGATCTCTATGAATTTTCACCACAAATGACGGCCTGGGGCATCCCTTAGGAAAGGCCAAGAAGGTGGTTGTCCCTCCCTCAACAGATCCAGGTATGCCCATATAGCAAAGAGTTTCTGGCTTGTCTGCGACCGGAAAGAAATCACGCCAACCAGCAAGGATACGCCTACTCAAATCAGGGAGCATTCTATTTACCGGTACCTTTTCCCGTTTTCTTTGCAACAATATTGAAACCAGGAACAAAGATTTTAGCCAAGGTTGCAAGCCTGAAAAGTAGAGTAAGGCGAACGCCAAGCTTTGCAACTGCATATTCCATGGCATAGGCGCGCTTAACTTCAGGAGAAACCATCTCAAAAAGTGGAAAAATATTGCGCAAGAAAAAATTTAGAGCGTGGCTGTTCTCCAGCGGAAGGTAAAATAAAGGGATGCCGTCATAGCGCGGCAAAGGCGCATAAAACTGAATCTCAGAAAAACCTTCTGCTTGGAGTATGCGCCTGTAACCATAGGCCGTATGGAGACGAAAAGGTGCACTGCTTTTTCCCCACTTAAGCAAGTCCTGAAAGGCGAGCCGATTGCGGAAGGAAAGATACACTGTGCCACCATCCTTCAAAAGACCATGTGCATCCCGGACAATGTCACGCACTTCAACGGGCTGATTCACACCCCAGGAATGTCCTCCCACAGATACAAGATCAAATGAGCTTTCCGAAAACGGGAAACCTGATCTATCCTTCACGTAAATAGGGTACAGGTTATCTATTCGCTGTTGTTTTTTTCGGCCATTAAGAAAAGATAGTTTTTCGCAATCAGAATCAATGACACTCACTGTTCCACATATTTCAGATAAAGCGACCGCAACCGTGCCCCACCCGCACCCAAAGACCAAAGCGCGAGTGTCTCTATTTAAAGGCAATAAATACTTCCAATCTGCAATTCTTTGGTCTTCTGGTACGGTCCCACCACTTCCTATCTCTGCCTTGGAAAACTCATAGAACGCTTTTTTCCACCCATGGGTTTCAGTATCACTTAGTAATTTCCCCACTTGATCGTCTACTCTCTTATTTGTTGGAAGGCTATCTATCGCCATTACTCCACCCCATAGATCAGTACATCGGACACCCGCTGACAGTCTACCTGCAGGAACAACCAAGAGCCTTTTGTTAAGTGGGCACAGAATGCTGCTTTTTCTTATTAAGTTGCTCGCAACTTATAAGCGTAAAACTCACTTGTTCGATTTACGTTTTTAGGAAAGAGGTATCAGTAGCGCCAACCACCATAGAGTGCCTCTTCTGGGCCCCGAATAAGCTGACCTTGGTATCATTGGCTAACTCTTGCTTGTGGCCACCTTCAATACGGTAGGAAACCACCATTAATCCAATGAGAATCCACCAGAATTCATTAAGAATCACGGGCACAAAGACATCCTGTACCGTAGCACCCAGTATAAGCGCCGTGGTTACCGCTATCGTTGAGCAACTCAAAGGCTTACTAACAAAAAGTTTACCTTTCTTGGACAAATTCCAAGAGATTGAGACTATCCGATGGAGTAACCAAATGAAACCCATTAAGCCAAAAATTCCGGTCTCTAGAACAACGCGGAGAAAGTGATTATGTGCCTCACCGTCACCTAGGCCCCGAATCGTGCCTAAGGAACCCTTGCCGTATCCAAAAATAACTTGTGCAGTAAGATTTTCAAGAATCGGCCCCCAAATTTCCTGCCACCTGAAAAAGAAAGATTTCGTAATTCCTGCGACGGAAAATCGTGACGTTCCTATGGCAGGAATGAGTGGACTCACCAACAAGGATAATCCTACTAATATAAGGAGAGTCGGGAGTATTTTAGGAGCTCTGCCAGTTATCTTTAGAAGGATAACAGAGCCAACAATGGCCCCCATTAGAGAAACCCTAGAACCACAGCCTAGTATCCCCAATAGAAATAAGGCGCTGAGTATGCCATAAATCAACATTGGTTTTTTTGCTTTAGAATAAAGCATTAGACTTAACGCCAGGAGAAACACCACCATAAATAAACCGCCCGTGGCAAGCGGGTCCCGGGGGCCGGCAACCGACAGGGGATCTTGCAGGACATCGGCCGAGGGCAGCAGCTGAACGACCTCAGCGGAGTCATTGGCTCGTGTCGGTCTTGCTTGTGG
>CAZSDV010000005.1:0-40229 GCA_964605715.1 uncultured Acidobacteriota bacterium | reverse complement strand
AACCGCCCGTGGCAAGCGGATTGACTTCCCCAATAAGCCTAGGTCCGTAGCCTACCAACTGACCCGCAGTTTGATAAGCATCCATGGGGAGTGTTCCTCCCGATACATAGAATAACTGATAAGCCTGACCTGTCGCGAGCTGAAACACAACCCAAGCTGCATTGCAGAATCCAACTAACAACATCAAATTAATCACTACCTTGAGATCTGATTCTGTATTGAGCGTGTTTGCAACAATGAAAAAAATAATGAAGTACTCAAGCTCTTTGAGCAGGTAAAAAAAAGATCTGATGGTACCAAGATCAGAAGTAATCAGGCTGAAAGAAGTGGCAAAAACAGCAACTCCGATATAGAAACCAAGCTGCATGAATAGGGGTGTTCCATCTATCTTTGGCTGCACGAAAAGGTAAAGAACCCAACAATAAAGGATGACGATAAGAATCACATCTTCCACTCTAAGGTCAAAACGTCGTCCTGGGATCACTATGGGCAGAGGGATCCTGGGTGCGATACCAATCGCCACTACCATCAGAAAGAGCAACCATTTTCTCATTACCGTGCTCCCCCTCTTACTTCCTCTCCATTCTTATGCCACCTGCACCTCGGAAAGGGGCCCGCTGAGCATTTGCAACCTTTGCGCACTCTCCAATGTTACTGAATTTAAACTTACTCCCTTTCATTATTTTAAATCCTCTTATCAATCCTTCAAGACGGTATAAATAGCGAGAAGAGCGAATCCTTTTTACACAGGCCCATTTTAGTTTGGCCTTGAGCTTTCTTTTTATAACAGCAAGCTTTACGTTGAAAGATTGGGTGGCTACGTGTTTGTTGAAGATTTGCCAATAAGCATCCATATCTGACCCGTACGCTTGCAGCTTTGCAAGATTATCTACGATCTCACCCAGTGCGTTTGTCATATTTTGCGTAAGGCACCTATCTGGATAAAAGCTCCCTACTTTTTCAAAGCTCATGATGTTCAGAGCGTGAGTAACCGGTATGCCAAGAAAAGTAACATCTGCTAATTTTGTTCCAAAGCTCTGATAAAATTCCTGAGCAGTCTTTCCAAAATTAAAACTCTGACTTGGGCCAACACTCTCAGCAGTAACGCCATCTAAATGCAACAAATCGTCTATTACCAAAAACTCAGAGGTATTCATCAACATGCCTATTCCTGAACTCTGATCAGGGCAGGGGTAGTGAAAGAATCGGCCCTGAATATCAACTGCTCTCTCAATAATCGACCGATGGCATAGGGAATTAAGGGATCTCGGAAACGTTTGATATCGAGTGTTTTCGAAAATCTTTTCCAGTATTTTCCTGCTATTCAACAGATAAGATTTGCAGGTAGCCTTTGGAATATACAAGGTGTTTCTTCTTTGCAACTCTATCCACTCGGAATGGACATATCCGCAAAAAAACCACATTGCAAGCTTCACATTGAACGCATTCATTTCCCTCATGGCCAAACTTATGCAATCCGGGAAGAGATAAGCATCATCCATAAGGAAATGAAGGTATTCACCGCTTGCCCGGCTCAAGGCATATTCAAAAGTGTCTGCCATATTGAGTCGCTCAGGAGCCCTTACATAGACAATATTCTTTGAATCAAAGGAATCCACTACCTCTTTGGTGTTATCTGTTGAATGGTCATCACATACAAGGATTTCCAAATCCCCATAGACTTGCTCCACGGCGCTCTTCAATGACCAGCGCAACAAATGGGCACGATCTAGAGTGGGAATGATGACTGATACTTTTGGCATATCTTTTTCAACCTCGACTCAAGAAATATCATTAGGTACTGATATTAGAGTACTTTCTGGAAAATACTCTAGGCTAATTTTTCGTATTGACCTCTTCCCCTAAGAGAATTTTTTGATTTGATCTCCTTGGTTATTATATCCTACAAATCGAGTATGAGGGCGTCGCAGAAGGCGGGCCCCTACTCTTCGTATCCTGAGGATGGTTCTTTTTGAGGAAATCATCACCTGCTGATGAACAAACATTACAGTGATCTAATTGTTAAAAAAAATTATGGGAACCATATTTAACAAAGACTTTCAACTTAAATGCTATGAAAAAACCTACGGAGTATGGGTATTGGATAATATTTTTGAAGAAGGATTTTGCGAAACTGCCTTAACGAACTGGCCGAGTCAATCTGACAAAAGATGGAACAAGGGCTACGCAAATGTAGGCGACAGCAACAATAAACTTGAAGGCAATATGCTAGCTATGAGTGGCAAGGGAAATATTCCCGAATGTTTTGCTAAGATGCTTGAAAATTTAAATAGCAAAGAGTCTATATCTTTCTATGAAAAGATAACATCAATCAAAGGTTTACTTGCTGATGATTATGGAAGGTGGTCTGGGCTTAGGCAAACTTTACCAAATGGTTATCAGCTTATTCATAGTGATGCAAGGAAGCACCTTGATAGCGGCCTCAGAAGAGAATTAACAATTATCGTCTATTTTAATAAAAATTACGATAGGAAGCGTGATGAGGGCTGTCTTGAGATATGGAATGGGGACATGACAAAGAAAACACACTCCATCGAACCCTTAAACAACCGCATGGTGATTCTCTTCAATTCAGATAAATCCTACCATGGAGTTCCGGTAACTAAGTTTAACAGGAAAATGATGACTGTTAGCCTTATGAAGCGTAGCAAAGCAACCGATAGGGTTAAAGCGCTATTCGTAGCACGACCAGAAGATGATGATGAGATTCGTCAATTAGGAATAGAAAGAGCCCACATGAAAGATAGATTCTCCAAAAATTTCTAAGCCCATTAACAACTCAACACTCTTTCCTTCCAATTAATCATACCTCGTTTAGCCTTCTCATTACCCTTCTTCTCAGGCACAAGGTTGCAATCAAAGGGTAATGGTCGTCTGAGACTCGCCGTCCAGACCTATAGGCAACAAAGCAGTCCTCCTCTCTATTTGATCACGCTTTACTCTCCCCGGTGGCGGATGCTCCTTTGAGAAATTTCCGTAACAGGGCCTGCTCCTCAGGAACGAGAATATAAAACCATGTAGCAAAAATAAAAAAGAGGAGTGTCAGGACAAGAAAAATTCCTTTTGTAACAACGGTAGTTGGAATAACCGCAATTGCAAACAAGAGGGAAGATATTCCCATGATGATAGCTGCCCGACGGATTGCAGGAAATCCAGACGGTGATAATCGTTGAGCAATACCAAAAAGAATCAACGAATCTACCACATGTCGTAACGTCCAAGCCATGGCAGCGCCTTCAATGCCGAAAGCTCTAACCAGCCACCAGATTCCAAGCAAATAAAATGGCAGTTCAATGAGATGAACCTTGGCGGTAAGGTCAGGCCGACCAACACCCTGCACCAATGCAAAAGGTATTGAGGTTAAACTGCTAAGGAGCACACCAACTGCCAGCCACTGCAATACACGACTGCTGTTTTGGGAAAATTCGCCCCCCATCCAAAAATAGAGTCCTTCGTATGCAAAGGTGATCATAAGCAGGACAAGGGGAAAAAGGGCCAGGAATATGTATTTAACAGCTCGGGAAAAGAGCAGTGCAGTGTGGTCACGATCTCGAGTGAAGCTGGTGGAAAAAGCGGGAAATAAAACAGCCACAATAGCTGCACAAACGATCCAGAGCTTTGTCACCACCTCATAAGGTATGGCGTAGTAAGATACAGCGGTAACAGAAATCAGGGCACCGATAAAAAATCGGTCTAAATAAACCAATAGTGGATTTACCGTGTTGGAGACCATCATCCAACCGCCCAAACGCAACAATGGTTTCACAGCTTGACGTTGTACTGAGATGCCTTGTCGCAACGCAGGCATGACGTAAAGGCAAAGGAGAAAATGAGCAAACCAAGCGATCAACCGTCCTACCACCAAAACAGCCACCACCAGGAAGAGGCTTTGGGAAAAAGGCAAGACCATCAAGGGGCCTAAGAATGTGAATATTCCCATGGGGATACGGATAGCATTAACCATTCCGAAGCGTTGATGCGCCTCCAAGACACCCCGGAGACCTAAGGTGCTGACGACCAAAGGGAGAGAAAGAGCAAGCAAGTAAAAAGATTTCAAGGTCTCTGATCGTAGCTCTTGAGGAATCTTAAGCACATCGTAGACCAGCCAAGGGGATAACAGACTCGATACTAATGTCCCTACAACCCCCATGGCTAGCATAAGGAGTAATGCAGTCCAAACCAAGGATGGAAGCTCTTGCTCCTTCCCTGCCCCCAGCTTCTCGCTCACCAGTTGAGTCACCGCCCGACCAAGACCCAGGTCGAACAAGTTGAAATATCCAATGACCATCCATGCCAGAGCAAGGACACCAAAGCGGTCTGTTCCCAGGCCACGAACTAGTATAGGGATGGTGAACACCGCCACCAGCAGTGGAACACCAAAGCCAATGATGTTTAAACCAACATTTCGCGATACCAAGCGAACGCTGGTCAATCGTGTGTGAGTGTTTATTGCCGGATCAGCCATATGTTATTGCTAATTTCGTTCATTAACCCCGTCCAGAATAAAAGTCAATGCGCTCGATTTGTTGCTTGAATAACAACTGAGAAGGGAGAATTACGATCCTATGACTAGCTTTCTGAAGTGTTCCGGAGATACGCAATATACTCTTCGATTTGTTCTGCGATGTGTGGTGACCCGCCCCCGGGGATTTTACATGGCGTTAATTAATCTTCGAGATGGGATCGCGTTATGAAGAGCTTTTTCCCATCGCCACAGACAATAAATGCTTCTGGGTAAGGTGTTTGTAATCCCCGAATCTTGTTGTCAAGATATTCCGCACTATTGGTGGTTATTTCCTCTATTGTTATCTCACTCATTGACGGAGTCCTTCTTTTGACAACAGTAGATTGAGATTCATCCTGGCGGTGCCCTTGGACTGGCCCTTTCACCATCCGATCAAGCAAATCAATAGTTAATCTGAGTCCAACTTCAGAGATTCTTTCGACTATGTCCTGCAAGTAACCCTCAAAACTTATTGGCTCCTGGGCAAGTATGTCGCCAGAATCAAGCCGTCCAGTAGCGTAGAAGATGGTCACAGCGCTCTCCTTCACTCCATCGAGCAGTTGATTCTGGATTGGACTTCCTCCCCGGTAGCGAGGAAGAGGCGAGGGGTGAAGTATGAGACATGGAGCAATCTTCAAAATGGATTCCGGTATTTTCCAACTCCAGCCATAACAAATTATGACCTGGGGCTTTTTTGATTTGATGGTATCGGAATATTTCTCAAGCTGTGTTGGTTGGATGTAGGAAATCTTCATTTCGTCGAGTTGTGAAATCTCCGTTCCAGTCGGAGCAATTATAAAATTCACCTTCCATCTTTTGGTCTTTTGTATGCGAATCAAACCCTCAAGAATTCCGATGTTCCAAGAACGACAAACACAAAACACGATGTTCATTCTAGAATGCCTCTTAGCAAATGGTAAGCTTCCGCGGATTTTAGGCCCACTTCGCTGCCTCGTACCCTCATGTGGTGGACTAGATTTTCGCCACTTCTACTAAAGGTTGGCTGCCGGTCTTGAGATTTGTATAGTTTCATTAGCGCGACCTTTTCGTTTTCGACCTCTGCTGTGCCCAAATAATAGTTGGGTTTGAGTAACTGCCCCCCGATAGTCCAAGTATAGGGTTCTTCATATATCAAAACGGTTGGGACAAAATACCTTATTTCTCTTGGGGTGGGCCGCATTGCAGTAATACATGCGGTATACGTTTCTCGATGATCTTGGTCATAGCTTTCGGGTGACGGTATACAGACAATATCCGGCTTAAAATCTTCGATCACATCTTCGATAGGATCGATCAAATCCTTTTGGGCTACAGTATCCAATCTGACAAACTGCTCACCGATGAACAATATTTTGTAGCTAAACTTACCTTCCTTAGCAACTAAACCTAATTCTTTGAGTCTGACCTCCTCATTGGTGCTTCCAGTGACCAGCTGCCTACTTTTCCCAACACACACATAAACTACAAAGACTTCGCAGCCCTCCGCTCTTGCCTTGGCCAAGAGACCTCCGCAACCAATAACCTCATCATCGGGATGAGGACTTACGATGAGTATTCGTTTCCTTTTTAGTTTCATTTTTTAGATGCCCTATGTCCTGTTCGAGAGATAAGATCTTGAAGCCGAGTCCTTTCAAATCGTCTAGAGGGAGAAAAGTGTTTGTTGAGTATGTGTACTTTACATCAATCGAGGCAACCGGTCGAATGAGTTTTCTGTCAAATCCGAAAATTTCGCATAAGGCACACCCAAAGTCAAAGTATGATGCTGCATTTCTAACTCCAATATTGATTACTCCTTTGTATTCGATATTTATGAGTTGTTCCATATAATTCAGCAAATTCCCGATTGTTATCGGATTGAATTGATTGGTGTTTAAGAGATCAGCCGTCTTTCCGGCAGAGAGTGCTCTAAATAGCCAATGTGACTCATTGTAAAAGTCACACCTCATTACCAATCCTGGGACCAGCGATTCAGAAGCAAATTTCGTCCACCCGTATTCATTCATAGGATACACCGCATAGTTTGATGAAAAATGGACTACATAGGATCCCGTCCGCCGAGCGGCTTCGGCGATATTTCGGACTCCAACCACATTGACCTCCCATGAGGGGAGCGGATCGCTTTCACAAATTTCAATATTGGTAATTGCAGCACAATTAATAATTACATCCGGTTTATGTGCGCTCACAACTGTCATCAATTTTGATCGATCTGTTATGTCACAGGCTTTCTTAGGAAGAGCCAAAACACCGGGCCACCTGCGAGATATTTCTTTCCCCAGCAATCCGCCCGCTCCCAACAAGATAACTTTGCCTACTTTCAACTTGTTTTACCTTCCTGTTCCTATCATTGACCCTGCCTGCGGCATCTAGGCCAGAACACCTTTCAAGCGTGCTCCGGAACCGTTGACTTGCTAAAGTGCCATGATGGTCACAAATCCTTATGAGAAAACCCTATTGAATAGCTACGCAGGGCAAGGGCGTTACGAACCATGTGTGCTTATCTGGAAAGTGAGAATTTACTTTCTTCTTGATACCCTCGAGGTAATTGTGAGCCGTGACAAAACACCAAGGCGGCAAGTCTTCTTTCTTGAAGAATATCTCTTCAGAAATGATGGGAAGACTGGTATTGGGAATGCTCTTTCCAAATCGCAGTGGGCTACCATCTACAACGAAGTCAAGATGTCCTCCAATTTCTGTCCAGTTTATCAATGTCACAGCTCTTCCAGCAGCACCATAGGCATAATGTATCGGTAGTTTCTCCACACAGCCCTGTATGAGGTCTCGGCTTCGCTCGCATCGCTTGGTAAAATCCTGCCAGCAATGGGATGTTAACTCTTTTTCTACCAATTCTATTTTGGGAGATCCCTTTGATTTTGAGAAAACAGCGCGCAAAGCTCCTCCGTGCATAGAGGTAGTCTTGTAGCGCATCAGCTTGTAACCATGCTTCTCAAGGCATTTCCGAAGTGCGTGAATAGTCCAGTAGAAACAGTGTTCATGATAAAAACAGTCCCACTGTAAGCCATCGTACAACTTATGGGCCGAATGAACTTCTACCCAGAACTCTCCCTGCCTTGGATCCAGCAAGGCATCAACAGCCTCAATAAACTCGTTAACGAGTGGGTTATGAGCAAAAACATTAGAGCAGGTGATGACGTCGAAATGCCCGTAACGATTTAACAAGTCTTTTGCAGTCTGCAAACCGAAAAAACCAGCGCAAACATCTAGTCCCTTGTTTCGCGCCATCCCAACAACATTCTCAGAAGCATCAATTCCGACAACTTCATATCCAACGTGACCAAGGGGATCAAGGAAGACGCCGTCATTGCACCCCACTTCAAGAAGCCGTTTACTCGGCACTTCCCCAACAGGAAGTGCCACTTCTTTTGCATAATCTCCAAAATGTTGCACCAGCCCAGGTACAGTTGAGGATGAAAAGGAGTAATCTGAAGTAAAAATAGTTGAGGGATCCACTATTTTGCGAACCTGAAGCAGGCCACAGGATTCGCAACCGTCAATGGCCAACGGGTAAAGACAATTTGATTCTCCAGCTGGGCGAAAATCTCCAGCCAAGGGCATGTTCCCAAGATCCAAGACTTCGTAGAACGCCGCGCTCTCGCAGGCTCTGCAACGGGTACTCACAAAACCATCGCTCGCATTGTTAATTCCCTATTACAATTTGGTCGTGTGTTCTTACCACAGACTATCAGATGTAGAGATCGGTCTCTCCCATCAAATCCAGCAGTGCTACTATTTCATCAAGTGCAGTGATACGTTTGGCATTATCAGAAGAATACTCTGTGCTATAAGGGTGAGTCGCATGGGGTTGATCAACATACTCAGGATGGATTACAAAGTAGTCTGATTCTTCCACAGATCTTTGCATCTCATACTCGTTAACAAGAATCTCATGTATTTTCTCACCGGAACGAATACCAATCTCGACTATCTCGTGCTCCAGCCCAAGGGGACTATACTTACTAGCGATTGCACGCCCTAGGTCAATAACTGTGCAAGCCGGTGCTTTGTGAACAAAAACCTCTCCCCCTTTCCCGGCAACCATTGCCAAAAGAACAAGGTCAACAGATTGGTCGAGCGTCAACAAAAAGCGTGTCATTTCGGGTACCGTAATAGTGAGAGGCTTTCCCTCCTTAATAAGTTTTTTAAATAATGGAATGATTGAACCCCGAGTACCCATAACATTGCCGTAGCGAACACAACAAAAGGTGGTCTTGCCACCATACTTGTTCCGAGTACAAATGAGCTTCTCCATCAAGGCCTTACTCATACCCATAGCATTAACTGGCTTGACTGCTTTGTCCGTACTTAAGCCAACAACCACCTTCACGCCTGCAGCCTGCGCAACCTCACAAACATTGTGCGCCCCGATAGTATTTGTTCTTATGGCTTCCAGCGGAAACCTTTCACATGTAGGCACTTGTTTTAGGGCAGCTGCGTGAAATACATAATCAACCCCTTCCATAGCCGTCTCAAGACTTCCCACGTCTCGGACATCCCCGATAAAGTATCGGAAGTCTGGGAACACGCGTTCCATCTCCCATTGTTTTTTTTCGTCGCGACTAAATATGCGTATCTCTCGAGGATGCAATTTACGAATAATTGCACCAAATCGATTACCGAAAGACCCCGTTCCACCGGTAATCAAGACGGTCTTATCAGCCAAATTTGAGAACATCTTCTTGTCGTGTTTTGTTAATAAAACCATTACTTAACTCCGAACGGCTCTCCAGGAACCAAAGATCGCCATCCCACCTGCAACACAAATTCAATATCCATTAGGCGAAGGGGGGGAACCTGTGCCAGGCTCTGTGTCACTTGCAGAGGGAATCTAATTTGGCGGGGCCGAAGTGGTGAGGACTCAAACCCTTCAGCTGTCCCAATTCGCTATAACCCAACAACCTCTAAGGAGCCTGTGTCCAAAGGGTGTTTCTTATTTGTCAGCGTATGCCTTGCTTCCTTCTCTAGTCAACACGCACCGTACGCCTAGCTAATTGAGGCAACTGAGCTCTCTACTCTTAGATTACTCATACCTACATCATCAATCATAGTTATAACGGTAGTAACCATAATATCCGTACCCACCTTGCGCCAAGTCTACTCCGTTAAGCGACACACCTAGTACACGCCCGCTGGCACTGGTTAGCAGAGCTTTAGCATCACGAACAGCTTCACGGGGCGTTTCGTTTGCTCGGGTTACCAAAATAACACCGTCCACCTGAGAAGCTAGAATACGGGCGTCAGAAACGCCAACAATAGGGGGGGAATCCACTACAACAAATTCGTACTCTGAAGATAAGCGTGTTATTAGCTCACCCAGAGTAGAACTTATCAGAAGTTCCGCTGGATTCGGAGGAATTGGCCCACAGGTGATGACATGCATATTAGGAACATCAGGTACTTCTTTAATCACCTCATTTAAATCCATTTGTCCAGTTAAGTATTGTGCTAAGCCCGGTTCCTTTTTCACTCCCGTAGCCTTGTGGACTGACGGCCGGCGCATGTCACAGTCGACAACTATCGTTTTGTGGGTCCCTAGTCTGGCGAAAGCGGCGCCCAAATTAACCGTCGTAGTTGTTTTTCCTTCTTGGGGCAAGGCACTAGTCACCAGTAGGGTTTTTGGTGCTGGGCTGCCAGACAAGAGAACAGAAGCCCGTAAAGAGCTGAAGGCTTCGTAGATGCTATGCTGATTGTATTCGCCTTTTCCTTGATCCTTCAAAATCAGAGAGGTAGAAGCCTTAATCCCTTCTGGCAAGGACGATTTTCCGTTCTGTCTCCCTGATCCGTTCAGCTGGATTACAGGAATGACACCCACAGTAGGCAGGCGCAGATATTGCTCCACATCTTCCTCTGTTTTGATTGTGTTATCGAGATACTCCCGGAAAAAAGCCAGGCCCACACCCAATCCCGTTCCTAGGAAAAGACCCAGTGCGAGATTCAGCAATATACGAGGTTTTACTGGGCCCTTGGGGACTTGGGCAGAATCTACAACGTGCATGTTCGTAACAGTTAACCCCGCAGACACCTGAGCTTCCTTGAGTCGCTGTAAAAGTCCATCATAAAGCTCTCGGTTTGTATCCACCTCTCTCTTAAGGATATTGTATTGAATGGACTTCTCAGCAATATCGTTTACTAGCACTTTTTGATGATCCCGAGCTTCTTGTAAGAGAGTTTCCCTGTTAAGTGCCACCTGGAATTCATCGACAACACTTTGTGCAATCTTTTCTCTCTGGCGGCCAAGAGCACTTTCCAGCACGTCAATCTTTTTTTGGTCTTTCACCACCGAAGGGTAATCGGACTTCAGGTACGAGGTTAGCCCAGCCTGGTTTTCGCGCAGCTCGGTAAGCCGCGTTGTCATTTCGGTAACCAGTGTATTTGAGAGGCCAGCTGGAAGGTCAAGTGTCCCATTTTCTTTTTCCTGAACCAGGCTATACATGGCTTCCTTGCGATAGCGGTCAGCCTGGGCTTGTAGAAATTCTTCCTCAAGCTTTTCAAGGCGAACTTGGGCTAGTTCCTGGCTTTCAGCAATGAAGACGATCTCGTTATGCCGAGCATAGGCAAGAAGGCCGTCTTCAGACTTTTCTAGTTTGGCTTTAAGGCCAACCAGCTGGCCTGAGAGCCACTCCGAAGTTTTTCGGGTTTCATCCCACTTAAGTTGAAGGTTCTGATCTATAAACTCTGAGGCCAGCTGGTTGGCGATCCGAGCTGCCATTTGCGGCTCATAAGAATCGAAGGAGACTCGCACAAGATCACTCCCCGCAATCGGAGACAGGGTCACATATTCCAGGAAGTTATTAATGCTATTGTCAAAGGCCTCCTTGAGAACATCGAGGTCCTGGCCCAGCTCATTACTAGGAACAATGTCGGGGTTTCGATCAATTAACCCAAAAAGTGCCGTAGCCTGATAAAACTCAGGTCTGCGGTACAAGTCCAAGCGGCGAACAACCCTCTCTCCCAGGGAGCGGCTCTCAAACATCCTGAATCGGGTTTCTCGGTAACTGTCTACGTTTGCATTGCTAACTTGAAAAATTTCCTTGAAATTAAAAACGTTAGGTGCTTCCGGGGCAATTTCCATCAAGACGGTACCTCGATACAGAGGCCGCTGCTTTAGGGTCCCGATCAAAATCGTGAAAAAAACGATAAGCAGGGTGGCAAGCACCATCCAGCGCCGTTTGAGGATTACACGCCAATAATCCCTTATATTAGGAGTATCCGCCACGGCAACATCAAAGACTTGACCTCCAATGGCTGGCGAACCGGATGGATCTTGACGAACAAGACCTTCAGGCCTATCTGGTGTTGGTTTATTGAAATTTCCCATTATTTTAGTACCTATATATTAGTACCTAAATACTTACCAATTGAGCATTCGAGGTTTACTAGCGCCGCCAGACGATTAGGCCCGACACGACACTGACCACTGCTTCTGCACCTCGAAGGGCTCCCCCTTTAATTTTACTGCTGGGGACAAAAAGGATGTCATTTGCCAGCAAGGGCGGGTCCGGGGCCTTCCCGTTAAGAACTTTCCCCAATCGAACCGGGAATTCTTGCCGAGATCCGTCCTCGAGTCGTCGAATAATTCGGGCAGCCCCCTTTTTGGGAAACCTGTCAAACCCCCTTGCCATGGCCAGGGCTTGGAGAACCGTCACCCTCTCTTCGTCTTCCAAGACAAATCCCCCAGGCTGCTTCACCGCACCAACCACATATACAACATCAGCCTTGCTGACAGTGATTATATCGCGCGATTTAACCTGGATATTGAGATATGGTTCCTGGGCATACAATAATTTCCGTAACTCAATGGATATCTTCTTGGGGGAAAGTATCTCCAATCCTTCCGAGGCCGTTAAGTCACTAAAACCGCTTTCCCGGGTAATTGAAACTGTCCGTCCGGAGGGATTGCTACTTTTTTTCGATAGCCCTCCAGCCAAGGACAACATCTCGATCAAATTTTTACGGGTTGTCAACTGGTAAATTCCAGGATTCTCAACAGACCCGATAACCGAAATTGGCTGGTTCTGGAACTCCTTGATAAATATGGTTACCTGGGGGTCTTTCATGTACTTTTCGCTGAGACCATTGGAAATTTTCTGTTGTAGCTCAAGCGGCGTCAAATCAGATGCCTGTATCTGTCCCAAGAGTGGCAGCGTAATGGATCCCGTAATGCTCACGCGTACGGTCGTGTTAAGTTCTTCTGCATAAAACACTTGAATTTCGAGAAGGTCACCGGCACCGATAACGTAATCCTCATAAAAAACAACGGGGGGGGCTGTCGATAACACAGGAGAGTCACGCTGGTCCAAGGGGGCCTGACTACCTTGATCTAAACCTGGCCTGACGAGATCTTGGGTGCGCCCCGTCCAGGCAACCAGCATCAGAAGCAGCAATGGCAGAAATCTCTGTATCGTCCGATTCATGACCCGTTTCCTCGCTCAATCAAGTCAACCGCCTCCCTCAATTCAATCCCATGATTCCAAGGCTCATGCAGCCCGACAGGAACACTAGAACAAGGCACTGGAGAACCATTAGCCCTCGAAATCGACGGCCAGCACCCGACATCTAGACTACATCACCATTAGACATTGTTGTCAATAAAGAATTTAGCCCCACATGACCTTGCAAACCCACCCCCGAATTATCCGTCCTACTGGCCTAATTCTCACTCTGGAAGATTTCGGTGGGTTTACTAATACTGGATAAAAATACCTTCAGTCAGAGACCTCCTTACATGATTGCCCAAAAGAGCAGCAAGGATATAGGGGAAAAAGGATTAAGAGCCAATATAATTCGAAGATTTGCATGGTTCAGAAAATCTCAATATTTTTTAAGAAGTTGTAAATAATAGTCTTGACAGCAAAGTCTAATTGCGGTAAAACTTTCTTTACCACTCACTCGTCATGTTACATAACTGTGATTGAGACGATGATTGAGGTAGTTCAGAGATGTACAGAGATTCAAAGTAGTTGAGAGAGGAGAGTTACATGTTACTTCGCAAAAAGAGCCTCGTGCTTCCTCCGGTGTTGGCATTAGCTGCCGCCTTCATTTTTGGAAGTGCTCTAGAGGCGCGACCACCTATAGTTGGTCAAGTTACTTTAACCCAAGCTGCGACCTTGGACGGTCAACCCGTTAAAGCCCAGACCACCGTATTCAGCGGAGACACGCTGGCGGTAGGCGAAGGCGTTGCGGTTCTGGTGTTTGGTTCAGGAAACCAAGTTCGCCTCGGGAGTGATACCGTCGCCAACTTTGCGAAGGAGGGAGACTCTATTACTGTGCATCTTGAGAAGGGCATTGTCTCCATCTCTTCAACCAAGAGCGGCTCGGTAAAAGTAATTTCAACTGGCGTTGAAATTACACCAGCTGAAGGATTCAAAACCATCGGTCACATAGCTATGCTCGGTACGACTCCTGGTTCACTCTCCGTAACAGCCCGGGAAGGCTCCTTGAAAATCAGCCAGCCTGGAAGCAGCCCAGTTACTGTCAGGAATGGTGGAACGATCACTGTAAAGACCCGGACAGCTGCTGGCGCACCTGCTCCTCAAGGTGCAGGTAGTGGAGGTAGCAGCGGCCTAATGGTTGGGATCGCAGCTGGTGCATCCCTTGGTGCCTTTCTCACTGCCATATCGGCAGCTGTCAAGGCTGGGGACGCGAAAGAAGAAATTGTCGACGCTGTCGCAACTGCGAATGCGTCGGCCACCACTGCAGGAACGAAGGCTGATGCTGCAACTGCCCAGGCCTTATTGGCAACTACAGCAGCCACCACTGCAGGAACGAAGGCTGATGCTGCAACTGCCCAGGCCTTATTGGCAACTACAGCAGCCACCACTGCAGGAACGAAGGCTGATGCGGTAGGGACTGAGCTTAACGAGTTGATTGCTGACATATGTTCTCACGGCCATTCGGTCGCGAGTCCAGGCGCAGCAGCAACAGCTTGCGACTAAGCTCTAAGCTAAGATACTTTTCAAGTTAATGAAAAAAGCTCAGCGTGTTTACGCTGAGCTTTTTTCATTTATCGATGTCTAAATGTTCATCATGAGGTATGAGCCGCACTCCTGGAGTTCGCCGCTTCTCGAAGCTTTGGCAGTATTTCAGCAGGAGCCCGCTGAATACCCTGTCCCATCTTAATGTCTGGTTTATTACTGCCATGAAAGTCTGAACCGGCAGTCATCAATAAACCAAACGCTGTAGCTAATTTTTTGTAATAGGCAACTTGCTTGGTGTTGTGCTGGCTGTAAAAAACTTCAATCCCTGCGAGTCCCAATTTCATCAACAATTCAATAACTCGAGGCAGCTCGTCACTCTGCCCCCCTAACGTGCATGGGTGAGCAAGAACAGCAATGCCACCTGCTCGCCGAATAAGGCTTATGGCCTCACCTGCTTCTAATTGCTCTCGTTTTATATTAGCAGGACCCGTAGATTTCAAGTAGATCTCAAAGGATTGCTTGATAGAGGTTGCCTGGCCATTGTCAACCAAAGCCTGGGCAATATGAGGTCGCCCCAAAGATTCGCCCTGTGAAATCTTTTCCACTTGCTCGAACGTTATCAATGCACCCAACTCCCTTAGTCGTTCAACAATCTTCCGACCTCGGCTTCGCCGCTCCTCCCTCAACCATTTAAGGCAATCCAGAAGAAACTCATCCCTGGTATTAATAAAATAACCTAGTAAATGAACCTCTCCGGCCTTGTCCAATGAAGCCCCTATCTCAACTGCTGGCACCACTTCAACTCCTAAGTCTTTGCCCCGCTCTTGGGCGGAAACAATGCCGGTAACCGTTTCATGGTCGGTAAGTGCAATGGCGGTGAGGCCCCGCTTAGCAGCAAGCTCAACCAAAGCTTCAGGGCTGAGAGTGCCATCGGATGCAGTGGAATGGGTATGGAGATCAATCATTGTATGGCAGAAACTATTCTGGCCTTTTCCCTATACGACTTTTAAAAGTGTGGGAACGCAATCCAAAACTAACTAGCAGGGATAACCTTACCCTGCATGTCCCCAGGAACTTCAAATCCAAAGCGATCCAAAATGGTAGCTGAGACGTCAAACAACTTCAGCCCGTGAAGCTCCTTATTCTGGGTACCGTTAGGCTCACGCATAATGAATATTCCTTGCTCGGCATGATTAGCATCATCAGGCCCCGTATCATTCTCAAAGGTATAGATTGACCCATGGCCTACGCTTCCAACTGAACGCCAGTTTAGATTTCCAAACAAGACAAGTAGGTCGGGTGGAATCCCCTGAACTGCACGGTAGATCTCCTGGGGTTTGTAGACCTTAGTTCCAAGCAATTTACCTTCATGGTCCTTCATCGCTTCAAATTTCCTTTTCAGCTCGTCGCGGAGAGCTTCATAGCGGTCCTGGTTAATTAATCCATGAGGCTCGCGTCCTCTGGTATTCAAAAAGATCCGTGAATAATAACCTCCTTCACCCCAAGCTATAGTCTTGCTCCAATCAATCTGAGCTTTTCTGATCGGAGTTAACTCCTTGACTGGCCGCTCCAGGGTAAGATAACCTTCCTTAATCAACCATTCGTTAACGCAAATCCCGCCTTCCATTTTCTTGGCCCCATGGTCTGAAACAACAAGCACCGTTGCCCTCTCCCCAAGCACCGTAAGGAGATCAGAAATCTTCTCATCAATGAAACGATAGTACTTGCGGATGGCATTCTCGTAAGGATTCCCCTTTTCAAACTTCCGGTGGGTGGGATCATAGTACTTCCAGAAAGCATGATGGATACGATCAGTTCCCATCTCCACCATCATGAAAAAATCCCATGGGCGAGTACTAAGCAAATGAGTAGCCATGCCAAAGTGCTGTTCGGTCATACGATAAATCTGGTCCAGAATTAAAGCTTTGTTCTCCGAACGGAAATTTTCCACATCGAGCATATATGCACCGTATTTTGATTCCAACTCCGCCTTGAGGGCCGGTGGGTATGTATACGGGGATTTTGCTGTGGGGGCCAAGAAACATCCGACCATGCATCCATTGACAGGGCTGGGTGGATAGGTGCCTGGTACTGCCATAACGATGACTTTCTTTCCTGCTCTCCCTAAAATATCCCATACGCGCGGTTCTTTCACCGCAGTCGAGGTAGCAAAATGTAGCCCGTCATAGCTATAATCTTTCCGATTACGGAATCCATAGATCCCCAACTCGCCCGGGTCTTTACCGCTCATCATGCAGGACCAAGCCGGAACAGTGATAGGCGGAGTGACGCTCTCCAGCTTTCCCCAGACTCCCTGCTCACAAAGAGAACGCAGGCAGGGAAGCTCATCCTGCCATTGATCGAATATCATTTCAGGAGCAACACAATCCAGGCCGATTACAGCCACTTTCTTTTGTTCTTCCATCCCAAGCAGATCCCCCTAAGTATAAATTGAATTTTCCACACCCTACTCATAACGTAAATTCTTCTTTCTCGTTCTCCGAAACCAAAGCTTCAGTACCACTTGCGCAAACGAACTTCCACCCTCGGTTGATTTGCAAGTCCTCCCTGAAACTTGCTCAGATCGCTTCCACGATGGTGGTACGGGTAAACGATCTTTGGTTGGAAGGCAGCGACACAACCAGCTGCTTCGTCTGGGGTCATTGTATAAGGAAGATTCATACAGACAAAAGCTACATCAATATCCTTCAGGGCCTTCATCTCCTGTGTACAGGCGGTATCACCGGAGAAATATAATCTCTTATCTCCCAAGGTCAGCACATAACCATTTCCACGGCCCTTGTCGTGAAAAAGAGCACCGGGGCGTGGACCCCGGACCAAGTTATACATGGGGACTCCTTCCACCTGAAACCCTTTATACGATATTTCCTGGCCATTTTGGATCACCTGGGCCCGAACGATCGTCTCCGTAACCGCTGCCGGAGCAAGAACGAGAGTGGAAGGCTTGCTCAGTTTTTCGACCATTGAAGGATCCATGTGATCACCGTGAATATCAGTAATCAGAATTACATCTGCCTTTGGAAGCCCAGAGTAGTCGCCCTTGCTCCAGGGGTCGACATGAAACACTTTTTCGCCGTACTGGATCATTAGACTTCCATGTTGGACTGGCGTAATTATAATATCCCCACCTAGGGCCCTTATTGTGTCGCCTCTCCGCGATGATGCCGCCCCTACCAAAAGTACGAAAAACCCTACTAACCCCATAACAACCCAAACATTAACCGATCTTTTTATTTTTTCCTTCATTTCGCTCTCCTATTAAATCTGAATGCCTGGCGATGAACTTTATAGTATCCTCTCAGTAGTAAGTGGTGAAGTGTGCTTGCTCGCCTCATGTGTAATTAACGTCTTGCTCTTATGTAGAATGGGCTACTGCAGCTCTCGCCTTGTAGTAAAGCTATAATTTCAGCGGAAGTCAAAATTAATCGCCAACCTAATTTGGATCAGCTTGTGCTTAAAACTTTACTCCGCCAATCAGGAAACAGTAAGGCTAGGAGCCCAAACCAAGAAGCAAGGAAGGTTGATTACGAAAAATAAGTAAAACTCCTTTATGAAAATTAGAAAGCTTGACAACCGAACCACAATGCAGCACTGGATTGAATTTTTTCCTGCCTGGCTAATCTTAAAGTTTCTTGGTACGGTTCCTCGCCCTGCCGCTCAAGGCTTAGGAAATATTCTCGCACATCTCAGCTATATTTTTTGGCCTCGCCTTCGCAAGATCGGTATGTTTAATCTTCGCCTAGCGTTTCCTCAATGGGATGACACCAAAAGGCGACGGGTTTTGCGAGGCTCTTTCAGGAATCTCGGGAGAATGTTGGCTAATTTTGCTAACTTCCCCTCGCTCACATCAAAAAACATCTCTGAGCTAGTAATCTATGAGGGTTTCGAGAATTACGTTGAGGCCAAAAAGCAAGGCCGCGGCGTCTTGTATCTTACTGCGCATTTCGGAGGCTGGGAACTAGGCTCCTTTGCCCATGGCCTCTACGGACACCCATGCCACTTCGTTGTGCGTGAATTGGACAACCCCCTCCTCAACCGTTTAGTCCGTCGCTATCGTGGTGCAAGCGGGGGTACTTCAATTGATAAGCGTTTCTTTGCCCGTGGAATCCTCAAGGCCCTAAAGGACAACCAAGCTGTGGGAATTCTCCTCGATCAGAATTCTTTGCTTGAGGAAGGTGTTTTTGTTGACTTCTTTGGAAAGCTAGCATGCACCAATTCGGGATTAGCAAGATTAGCAATTAAAACTGGTGCGCCAGTTCTGCTATCACTTGTAATCTGGGATCAAACATCAGGAAAATACCGCATCCGTTTTGAACCTATAGAACTTGCGCACTCGCCCGATATAAAGAAGGAAATAGGGGCCAATACAGCCCACTTTACAGAAAAAATTGAGGAATTTGTCCGGCGCTATCCTGACCAGTGGCTTTGGATGCATCGCCGCTGGAAAACCCGCCCGCCTGGCGATCCACCTCTTTACATTTCCTGAACACCGAAAAATAGAAATTCCTGCCCTTGGCACCGATGAGCTATAAGATAGCAGGGCTGGATGCAGACTTAAATCCCTTCCAGGAGGAATGATGAACAAGATCGTCCGAACCGCAAAAGCCCCTACACCAAAAGGTCCCTATTCACAAGCCATCATCTCAGGAGGTTTTGTGTATGTCGCCGGCCAGGTAGCCATCAATCCAGAAACAAACGAGTTTGAATTCGGTACCGTAGAATCAGAAACCGAGCTCACATTCAATAATATCAAAGCAATTCTGGGGTCGGCCGGCTGCGAACTAACAGATGTGGTGCGGGTAGGAGTTTACCTAAAAAACATGTCTAGCTTTCCTGCCATGAATAAGATTTACTCTCGATATTTTTCTCATAACCCACCAGCCCGCTCCACCATGGGGGTTGAATTGATTGCAGGACTCAAGGTTGAAATTGATTGCGTGGCAAAACTACCCAGGAAAACAACTTCTAAGAAAAGGGTGAGAGGTAGAAGGGATGCCAAACCGAAGAAGGAAAAAAGCTCCCGGAGAAAATAGGCTCCGAAAATTTGGCACTGTCTGAAAATCCTGGCAAGGAATTTTGAACCTTAATTCCGTACTGCAGAAAACATTTCTTTGATCAATAGCCCTCTGCTAAAACTAACAATTTGACAGACGCGACTAATATGCAACCAGACTCAGGAGGACACGTGAAACGCCTTGGACTCATAACTGCAATCATCTTGCTATTCTTTGCTCCGGCAAAGGCAGGAACTTTGGTATTCGGAAATGGCGACCGCCTGCAGGGGCAGATTGAGCGCTTAGAAAATTCCACCCTTATTTTCGTTAGTAGGATGTTAGGGATCATCCAAATTCCGTTGGAAAAAGTCGACACTTTTAGTGGTGATAAGAACGTCGTGATTGTCCTCCGACAAGGAGCGGTAGAGAAAGGTAAGGCCAATATTATTTCTGAAGGTAATTGGGAAGTTGAGCGGGAAGGAACAAGGAGGCTCATCCCCCCTGACGAAATAAGCTCGATTTACAGTGAGGAAATGTATGAAAAGGTACGCCCCGACAAAAAAACTCGTCCGTGGGAGGATTGGGAAGGAAGCATGAATTTTGGTTATGGACTGGTTCAAGGAACCCGTGATGCTTCAAGCGTCAACGCAAGTATTACGGGTATGCGCAGTGTGCCAAACATCCCTGGAATTCCCACGCGTCGTCGCACCCTTTATAACCTAAATTTCATTCTAAGCTCCACCATGCAACAAGATGGGCTAAGCATTTCCACGCAAACCGCTTCTACCAATCTACGTCAGGAATATCTGCTTTCGGACCGTGGGTTTCTATTCTGGACGGGTGGGTTGGACCACAACGACGCTTTAAACCTCAACCTACGGCAAACTTATGGTGGAGGTTTTGGTTATGACTGGATTAAGAATGAACGAATGGAGCTGAGCCTCTTAGGTGGCATGACAATAAATCGAGAGAACTTCCAACAACAACTAAACCGCACCCAAGGAGAGTTTTTGGCAGGAGAGAGGTTTCGCATTATTTTATTCCCGGGTGTGCAATGGATTAGTGAAATCAGGTTCTTCCCCAGCCTGAATAACAGAGGACAATACCGTCTGAACGCAGTCTCTTCGCTTGTTAGCCGCATCACAAAAACCATCTCATTTCAAATGGGGTTGACCGACAATTACATCAGCCAGCCGCTTGGTATAGGACAAAAAAACCAGTTCTCTTTTACCAGTGGACTCGCGGTCCACTTCTGAAAAACAAGAATTAGGTCGAACAGGAGACCCGAAGTGCTCCTCTATCGAGGGTTTACTGCTGCGGCACGGCACAACTTATTTTTATAATCGCCCTGTCAGTTCATGAAGAAACGAAATTCCCTCGGTGGCAAATTCGTCAGCATCAGAAAATAAAGGCCGCCAAATAGAGGCTGCCCGGGAAAGGCCAGGTAATGCGTACCCGAAAGTTTCAATCACCAGATAGCCCCCATAACCAATTCCTTGGAGTGCCTTTCTAATCCCCCTCCAATCAACGTGTCCAGTACCTGGAATACCGCGGTCATTCTCTGAAATGTGAAAGTGCGTGATAAGGGAATTACAACTGATAATCGCCTTTGGTACGTCTTTTTCCTCCAGGTTAGCGTGAAATGTATCGAACAAGATTCCAATGCTCGGATGGTTTATCTCCTGCACAAACTTACTAGCATCAGCAGCAGTGTTAAGGAAATAGGTTTCAAAACGGTTGAGGGGCTCAATGGCAATCGACACTCCTTTATCCTCAGCCATCTTTGCAATTTCCTTGTAGCAACGAATCGCACGCTTCCACTCTCCCGATCTACGTGGGACACCAGAAATAAATCCGACGGGGGAATAGAGAGGTCCGGCAATGGTTTTGCAGCCAATTTTAACTGCCACATCTATGCATTTCCGAATGAAACGGACACCAGCACGACGGGCTCGCTCCGAGTCCGAGCCCAGATGAGCTTTTTGTGGAAGCACACTGCAGATGCTAACGTCCAGCTCATGATCGGCCAACAATTCCTTGACCTTTTTCACATTAAGCCGATCTGGGTCAAGTAGAGGAATTTCCACAGCGTCATATCCTGCTTTCTTTATCTTCTTCAGCAAAGGATAGGTGGATCGCTTTAACTCTTCGGTCCACAGAAACATATTAAGCCCTAGCTTGTTTACCATCTGAGCTCCTCTCACAAGAAATCCTTGAAGCCTTAGAATACAAATCTGCAACATCCGTCTTATCTCTTAAATTACCTGCCCGCTGAAGATAAACAGGATAAATCAGGAAAAAATCCCTCAAGGCAATCTTTTTTACAAAAATTTACATAGAAAACTTTGATCGCCTCAGTTTTATCTTGAACCTAAAGGAGTTTCGATCTAAGAAGTAACAGCGAGGCTGATTCTATCTGGGAACAAAAAAGGTCTCAACATAAAAATTGGCCTTAGATCCAGTTTTTCCTAGATTCCTGGTACCGCCATCATTGCCCGTACTAAAAGGGGGCCATTGCAATGTCCGATTGGATTGTTGATGCACACCACCACTTCTTTAATATTGATCGATTTTCCTACACCTGGATGACAGGGCCCACCGCCTCATTGTTCCGAAACTATTTGCCGGAAGACCTTAAACCCCACCTTTCCGCTCTGGGGATCCAACGCACGGTACTGGTCCAGGCCGGCGCAAATCCCAATGATACAGCCTGGTTCCTAGAGTTGGCCGAAAAACACGAGTTCATCGGCGGGGTAGTCGGTTGGGTTGACTTAACTGACCCGCAACTAAACAAAACGCTCGACAAACTAGCAAGATATCCTAAGCTAAAAGGAATACGCCACCTTGTCGCAGATGAACTGAATGTCAACTGGTTGATTCGAGAGGATGTGCTGTGCGGATTATCTGAATTGGCGCGCAGAAACATTCCTTACGATCTATTAGTTTATCCTAAGCACCTAGACCATGTTCATGTGATCAAGAGGCGTATACCAGACCTTCGCATGGTGGTGGATCACATTGGCAAACCTCCTATTGCCCAGGGCCTGAAAGATGAATGGGCCCAAAGCATGGCAAGGCTTGCCCGTGATTCCCAAATTTATGTAAAGCTCTCTGGAATGATTACTGAGGCAGATTGGTCAAACTGGAAACCAGATAACCTTACACCTTACGTGAGTCATATCATTGAGCATTTCGGCTATGACCGGGTAATGTTCGGCAGTGACTGGCCAGTTTGCCTCCTTGCAGGAACCTATAAACAGGTATTCAATGCATTATTGGAGGCTCTGGGACCACTAAGTCCTGAGAACCGCAAGAAAATCTTAGGCCAAAATGCTTGCCATTTCTATAACATAAAATAATTTTTTGCTCCTGAATCTCAATGAGGCCAGATAGGCCCATTGCACATCATGGCCCCTATTGGCTAGAATTGAGAGATATCCTAGAGTCAGAGTATTAGCCAAAAGTCTTTTTGAAATGGCAAAGGAGAACACATGGCTCCACTTCAACTTCAACGCATGGTTATGGCAGGTTTTATTTTTGTGATGGGGATCAGCTTCGCATTTGCTTCACGAAAAAATATTGAGCCAGAAAAATTGCGAAACAACACTCCACCCTTTGCTCAAAAGTGGTCCAGCTTACCGAAAGAGGCTGAACTTGACCCCAGTCTAGTTCAGACATCACTCCTTCTTGATTTTCTGGAAACTCAGATCGCAATGCACGACGACAAAGTCAAGCACCCTTATTCCTTTCTTGTGTCTCAGGACAGGAAAAATTTCGTTGAAGGTGTCTTTCGCCTTGCTGCCCATCCCGAAAATGACGTCCTCCAAACCGTAGTTGTGGGCGATGAACTTTTCGAGGGACCCGCATCAGCTGCGGTTACGATCATTGAGTATGCCGACCTACAATGCGGAGCGTGCGCCCAGATGCACACCTTTTTAAAAACCCAGCTTTTGCCGAGATTCGGGGCCCGCATCAGGATGGTTTACAAAGAATTTCCCCTCGCGCAAATACACGATTGGGCTCTACAGGGATCCATGGCCAACCAATGCACACGGAAAGATGGGTCCGAAGTGGCCCTCCGATTCCGTGACCTCATTTACACTCACCAATCAGAAATTACTAAAGAAAATGCCCGAGATAAACTCCTTCAATATGGAGAGCGGGCGGGTGCGAACCGCGTCACCTTAGCCCAATGTCTTGATTCTAAGGCTACTCTTTCACACGTCAGGCGCTCTATGGCAGAGGGCCGCCGCCTAGCAGTAAGGAGCACCCCGACACTTTTTATTAATGGGAAAAGATTTACAGCCAGCTCTACAGGAGCGGTTCTCTACCGAATGATTGTGGATGCACTGAAGGATTCAGGAAAATAGAGAATTGCTTATAACGTCAGGGTCCTTTTTTTCCTTTGGCTGGCCATTTCCAGTCTCTTTCTACACACAGGAATATCATAATTCAGAGTAAACAGATTCCAGGATCAATAAAATCTAAAAATCGCAGTGCAACCTTTTCCGCTTGGTTAGCATATAAACTGGTAGAATGGAAAAATTGAATGGAGGCCAAACATGAAGCAGTTGAAAGTTATTCTTTTGGGGCTCATGGCCGTGTTCACTCTAAGCAGTGCGACGTTGATGGCAATGCAAACTGAGATTGAGGGTAACTCTCAACAAGATTCTATAAGGGGAAATCCTGATGGCTGGGTGCCAGTTAATCCTGAGTCCTGGGCTACACCACAAGGATCAGTACCTGGATTCGGTCCCAACTCACGAAACTATAGACTTCGAGACCGGGGTAACAGCCTGGAAAACCTGATTAACCGTCCGCAACTAAAGGAAATTTTGGGGCTTACCGAAGAACAAGCAGAACAACTCAGAAAAATTACAATGGACGCACGTAAGACAACTCTTCGAAAACGTGCCGACATGCAGATAAACCAAATTGAGCTTAGAGAGTTGATGCGGTCTGAGAACCCACCACGCAAACAAGTGAAACAGAAAGTTCAGGAAATTTCCCATTTGCGGGGGGAGATGATGGAAGCTCGTATAGATTGCCTTCTTTCCGCAAAATCCATCCTGACACCTGAACAGCACCGGAAAGCACTAGAGCTTTCCTCCCAAAAAAGAAGAGGCATCCGGCGTGGGAAACGACCACCCAAGGATGGGTTCAGGCAACATTTACGTCGTGGACCAAGTGGCCCGGACAGATTTAGAGATCGTTAATATTTTTTGCTGTCTACGCATTTTCCGAGGCAACCAGATCAAGTAAAACTTCTAAGTTGCCCGGTTTCCGGCTAGAAACTGGCAGATTATTTATGTTGGGTGGTAAAATCCCTTAACGCGGTTAATACTAAAGAAATAAATCATCCATGTCAGATAAATTCTACAAGCGGAGATCACGTGCTTCAGGTTAACTGCAAGGGTTGCGGTCAAAAGTTTAAACCTTTGCTGCAGGTAAGCTCATCGGAACTAGAAATCGACCAACCTTTTAACAGCATGGAGGCTTGTCCTCACTGCAAGACCATGCATTTCTACGTGAGAGATGACTTTCACGCCTGCAAAGACCACTCCACCAACGCGTCTAAAAAGACTTAGCTCTTAAATGCAACAGATTGCACTAACCTCCTGGGCTTTCCACGCACCAAGCTCTAACTCAGTTCCAACCTCAATGTTTACCTGGGCAATAAACCACGATAGGATGCACTCAAGCCCTTACTAGCACTCTGGCTACCATTCGATAGCGTATACAAATCATAGGTGATGCAGCAAAGACATGGCAAAAAAAATCATTGCCAATAAAAAAGACGCGGTGTTATCAGAAATGGAAACTCCATCTCTTGTGCCGTCAGATTGGAAAAGTAATGCGATTCGTGTACGTGGCGCACGGGTACATAATCTAAGGAACATTGATTTTGAAATCCCCCATAACCTGCTGACTGTAGTAACCGGTGTCTCGGGCTCAGGTAAGTCAAGCTTGGCCTTTGATACCATTTACGCTGAAGGTCAGCGCCGCTATATTGAATCTCTTTCTGCCTATGCACGCCAGTTCTTGGAGCGCATTGAAAAGCCCGACGTGGATGAGATAACAGGCATCGCTCCGCCCGTTGCCATCCGCCAGAGGAACTCGACCCGAACACCTCGCTCTACCGTAGGCACAACAACTGAAATCTACGATTATCTCCGGCTCCTCTTTTCTCGTATCGGTACGATCTACTGCAACAATTGCGGCCAACTAGTCAAAAAAAATACCGTTGATAACGTAGCCGATAAAATTCTGGAACTCCCTCAGGGCTCCCGATTTTACGTTTTATTTCAGGTCTCAACTCACTCTCCCGTGAACCCAGAACCAAAAGTAAATGGAAAAGGAAAAAATGCCAGAAAAATTTCCATTCACGGAACCACACCTGTTAAAAAACATACTGTCGGGCAGAAAGTAAAACGTGCCCTAAGGGAGCAACTGACCGAACTCAAGAAAAATGGATTTTCCCGATTCTATCAAGATGGAAAAATATTTGAATCCTCAACACAGGATTTTTTATCTGAGATCCAACCTTTGCAACCAATTTACGCAGTGGTGGACCGGCTGTCGCTCGGGTCCGGCATGCGGCAACGGTTAATCGACTCTATTGAGCTTGCATACCGCGAAACAGGGGAAGTGATAATCGAAATACATCCTTCAGCTGCAGGAAGGACAAGTAAGGTCCAACAATGGACTTTTAGTGAACGTTTTGAGTGCCAAGGTTGTAAAACTTCCTACGAGGAACCAGAGCCGCGCCTCTTCTCTTTCAATAATCCCTTTGGGGCCTGTCCACTCTGCCAGGGGTTCGGAAACACAATCGATTTGGATTTAAATTTAGTTGTTCCCAACCAAGGAAAAACGTTGGAGGAGGGCGCCATCGCTCCTTGGGCCACGCCTCGCTATCGATCACTGTTCCGTAACATGATTCGTCACGCCCGCAAACAAGGCATCCCAACTAATATCCCCTACCATCAACTTCTCAGAGATCAGAAAGCTTGGGTTCTTAATGGAAACAAAGACTTTCACGGAGTTCGTGGATTTTTCAAACGCCTAGAGCGAAAAAAATACAAGCTGCCTGTACGAGTCTTTCTAAGCCGATACCGTGGCTACACACGCTGTGTTGAGTGCAAGGGAAAGCGCTTGCGCTCAGATGCACTCCAGGTCCAAATCGCTGGGAAATCCATCGCGGACACTTGCGGCATGACGATAGGTAATGCATATCGATTTTTCTGTAACTTAAAACTTATGCCGGCTCAGATGCGCGTTTCAGAAAAGATCCTGGAAGAAGTTCATTCCCGACTAGGATTTCTTAATCAGGTGGGGCTTGAATATCTTACCCTTGACCGATTATCCTCCACTCTCTCTGGAGGTGAGTCGCAACGGATCCAGTTGGCAAGCTCAGTTGGATCAACCTTGGTGGGATCGCTTTTTATTTTGGACGAACCCTCCGTCGGACTTCATCCGCGCGATACGAGACGCCTTATTGATATTCTGCAAAGACTTAGAGATCTGGGAAATACAGTCCTGGTCGTGGAACATGACTCGGAATTGATCCGTTCTGCAGACAGAGTTCTTGACCTTGGCCCCGGAGCAGGCAGCCAAGGTGGGAAGATAGTCGCCGAGGGTACCTTCGATGAAGTGGCTGCAACCAAGAATTCCTTGACTGGGTGCTACCTTCGGGGTGAAATGCAAATCCCAGTTCCTGCCGAGCGACGCCAGCCAAGCAAGGCAGCTTTGAAAATCTCAGGGGCAAGACAACATAATCTCGCCAACCTAGATGTTACAATTCCGCTCGGTTTGATGACCTGCGTAACTGGTGTTTCCGGATCTGGAAAATCTACATTAATTCATGATGTACTCTATAAGGTCCTCATTGCGAAACGTGGCGGGCGAACCTCCTGGGCAGACGTGGACCGAGTAACAGGCGACGAAACCTTAAAAGAGGTTATTCTAGTCGACCAATCACCAATCGGGCGCACCCACGGTCAAATCCGGTTACTTACCTTAAGGCATTCGACGCCATTCGCGCCACCTTTGCCTCAACACCGACTGCGCGGCGGCATGGCTACATGCCAGGGACTTTCTCCTTTAATATTGCGGGAGGAAGATGTGAAACCTGCCAGGGTGATGGAACAGTAACAGTAGAAATGCAATTTCTCGCCGACGTAGAAGTGCAATGTGAGGAATGCCGAGGCAAGCGCTATAAATCTTCAGTTCTTGATATTCTTTACAAGGGAAAGAATATTCACGATGTGTTGCAGATGACTGTAAAGGAAGCACTCTTTTTTTTCAGAAGCATACCGACGGTAGTGAAAAAATTCCGTGTTCTGGATGAAATTGGCCTCGGTTACCTGCGCCTAGGTCAACCCGCAACAACGCTATCTGGTGGGGAAGCTCAGCGCGTAAGGCTTGCAGCTTACCTTTCCAAGCAAACCCAAGAAAAAGCTCTTTTCTTATTTGACGAGCCTACAACCGGACTTCACTTCGATGATATCAGCAAGCTCCTTCAGGCCTTTCAAAGGCTAGTGAAAACCGGGAACACCGTTTTGATCATTGAACACAATATGGATGTGATTAAGACTGCGGACTGGATTATCGATCTAGGACCAGAAGGGGGTGAAGCCGGGGGAAAGATTATTGACGTCGGTCCACCGGAAAAGATAATGAAAAACCCTCAATCTTTTACAGGACAGCACTTGGCTATTTATCTCAAGATGACCAGAAAGCAATGTGACACAAGATAACAGGATATGTAACGCTTTTCCTATAGCGAAATTTTAGCTGAGGTGGCAGTTTGCCCGTTACCTATCAAAAATACAAAAACTTTTTATCTGGGCCCAAGCTAATGAGGTCTTTTCTCCTGTTAGTCACTCTTTCTCTATTCACAGAAGGAGCTCTTGCTCAAAAGTCTGGCAACCAAGTACAAGACCCTTCATCACCCAGCACAAATCCCCAAGTAGAAGTCACGGAGGATAAGGTAAGCGATCTCCTCACGCGAGCTGAAGAGGCTATGGAAAATGGAAACTGGGAAATTGCTGAAAGAGATTTGAGTGGTGCCCTGTCACTCGAACCCGAGCACCTAGGAGCTAACTTCAACCTGGCCTACTGCTCCGCTCAACTCGGACAGAAAATGAAAGCTATCGAAGGATACCGCAAGGTTCTGACCTTGGATTCAAAGCTTTTTCCTGCTCACCTTAATCTTGGCATTCTCCTGTCTGATTCCGGGCAACTTGAAGGTGCCATGGAGCATTTAGCCCAAGCCGTTAATATTAAAGGGGACCATGTAGGTGCTCGACTTCATTACGCTCGTACCTTAAGCCGCTCAGGGCGTAATAATGATAGTGAAAAACACTACCATGAAATTCTTAGGCTCCATCCAAAACTTGCAGAAGCGTATCAAGAGCTAGGAAGACTCTATCTTTCTCAGGATGATTATGCGAGGGCTGAGCCAGCACTCTTGAAAGCCCTAAATCTAAAAGGTTCACTCCTCGAAGTGCACCAGGATTTAATTTTTCTCTACGAAGCGCAAGAAAAGTGGCTCCAGGCTGAGGAACTATGCCGGCTTTACCTATCCCAACAGCCCCACAACCACCGGGTTCGCGCCCAATTGGGGAAACTTTACTTGAAGCAAGGAAAGACCGAAGCAGGAATTGAAGAGGTTGAACGAGCGTTCCAAGAAAAACCAAACCTAAGGGACCTGGCAAAGATTCTTGGGGAAGAATACCTAAAGTTGGAAAAATTCCCTGAAGCAATCTATTACTTCCAGGAGGCACTTAAAAGGAATCCTCTCGATGCCAATCTCTTTGATGCACTGGGAGTATCACTGCTAAAAAACAAACAGTATGCTCAAGCAGAAAAAACTCTCCGCCAAGCGCTAAACATTAACTCTTCTCACCTCTTGGCAATGGAACACCTAGCCCTTACGGTCTATTTACAGGAAAGGTATATGGATGCGGTCCCCTTGCTTACCCGTGCAGCCCAGAAACCTGACCCATCCCCACTGCTGGTTTTTTTCCTGGGAAATTGCTACGATCATTTAGGTGCCCTACCCCAAGCCATTGAAAACTACGAAAGATTCCTCGGATTTGGTCAGGGGAGAAATCCTGTGCGCGAATGGCAGGCGGAACAACGCATTATCGCGATCAAGAAAAAATTGATGAGAGCAGGAAAGTAGATCACCAGACTTATGAAGCCATGGAAGAACAGGGCAGCATTAATTATTCTGGCCGCCCTATTTTCTCAAGCGACCAATAGCCAACTGCTCTGGGGGCGTCAACCATCTAAGCACGACCGGGAAGCTGAGTTAGAACGAAAAATCAATCGCGAAATTCCACCTATCCGCAAAACTAAACTCCAGATTAACCTAGCTCGCTTGAGACTGGATAAATCCTTAAAGGCCTACGCGGATCTTAAAATCAAGCGCGGAACGGAGTTGCTCAAAACTTACAGTAAAGCCATTCAAGACGCAGGCCATACGCTCCAAAACTCCGGTCGGAACGCTGTCCGCCAGCCGAAGGGCTTTAAAGATCTGGAAATCACTATCCGCCGAGATCTCCGTATCCTCGAAGATTTAAGGCGCAGAGTCCCATTCAACAACCGTGAAGAAATCCAATCGATTATCGACCGAGTAGACCAAGTAAGAGAACAGATCCTAGAAGCCATGTTCAACTCATCCGAGGCTGGCCTTCGACCAGCCCCCTTCCTTGCAGAAGGCACTATTCTATACGCCTCCTGGATCACCAGAGCAGCAGCACCCCAGACAGACGCAGCTGACTTGAGCCCACCCGAGGCGGATCAGCTTCGAAGGGTCCAAGATGCAGGTAAACGCATCTCTGTTTATTTGGAGCTGGGTGCTACTCGTATTGATAAATTTGAGGAATTCAGGCCTCGTTCCGGACGAACAACCCTCGAGCATGGTCCTTACCTGAATACCCTTCTCAAGAATTATGTCGCCTGTATTAATGAGTTAAAAGACTGGATGGAATACCAATATGACAAGGAAGGCGACATGCGCAAGGGACTACAAGTACTATTAAAACAAGGCCCCCTGCACCTGGATCGACTTCGGCGGGCCCAGAGATTTCAAGATGAACTCACAGATCACTATGCAAAAACCCTCCAATATGCTATTGAAAATTTGGAGGATACCCTAGAAGGCGGGGCACTTGCCCTCAATGAACAGAGGAGAATTTTCAAAGAACAGAAAAAGACTAGAAAAGAAGGGAAAAGACAGGCCAAGCGGAAAAACAAAAAGCGCCCCAAGTGATTCCATCATCTGTCTATAAATCAATGCTGCCTCCTTCGCATTCCACGCCACCCAAAATTCCATCCAAACCCAGTATCTTCAAGTCTCAAGCAGATCGGGAAAAACTTTTCCAAAAAGTATTTAGGCGCCTAAAACTGGCGGCTCCTGTACCCAGCTTTCAGGTAGAGTTCTATCCTTTCACGGGAGTCCGGCATAATATCCACCTGAATGAAAACAAAGTTCGAGTGCGATTGTCGGATATCCTGAAAGGGGCACCGCCACTAGTCTTCGAGGCTCTGGCGGAGATTTTGATCTGCAGGGTTTATGGTTATGTAAGCTCCCAGGAGGCTCAGGATTATTATCGGGTCTTTATACAAACCCCTCGCATCGAGCGTCAAGCCCAACAGATGCGACGTGAGCGAGGGACAAAGAAAATGTCTCCACCAAATGGAGAAGCGCATGATTTACAAGTTCTCTTTACCCGCCTCAACAAACAGTACTTTTCTGGAAGCCTAAAGGACATAAAGATAGGGTGGAGTCTAGGGCGCTCCCGAAATATTCTGGGACATTATGACCGGGCCCATAGAGTAATCATAATTAACCGTAAACTGGACAGCACACAGGTTCCCCGCTTCGCCCTGGAATTCATCGTCTATCACGAGATGCTACACCTGAAGTTTCCGCCTCTCTATAGATCCCATCGCCGCATCTACCATTCTCATGAATTCCGAGAAGCCGAGGCAAAATTCCCACGCTTCGATGAGGCCAGAAAAAAACTCCACCTCCTCCGCTAAATCTAAGTGTATTTTTACTAACAACAGCAGTGAAAATTCCATAAGTTTGACTTTTCTCATCTCCTCAGCTAGCCTCAAATGTCAGGGCTTACGCCATCCGCATTCTATCCAGGTGCACATTAGCCTGAAGGCATGCGACTAACTGCCCCTGTCCGGAACTGTTATGCGACGCGTCTACCTCGACAACAATGCGACTACGCTTCTAGCACCGGAAGTCTTCGAGTGTATGAGGCCCTACCTCGCTTCAGATTACGGTAACGCATCCTCCATCCACTGGTTTGGTCAAAGAGTAAAGGCAGGAATAGAGACTGCCCGAGAACAGGTGGCACAACTGATCGGCGCACGGCCCCGCGAGATCGTCTTCACCTCTGGAGGAACTGAAGCTGACAACCTTGCAATTTTGGGAATCCTAGGTGCAATACAGGGACAAAAGAAGCATATGATCACTTCTTCGATCGAACATCACGCAGTGTTGAACACTGGTAAGGCGGTCGAACAACAAGGAGTTGAAGTAACCTACTTGCGAGTGGGATCAGAGGGTATTGTAAGCCCAGATGATGTAGCGCGCGCCATCCGACCAGAAACCGCCCTTATTTCCATAATGCACGCAAACAATGAGATCGGAACCATCCAACCAATTACTGAGATTGCGCGTATCGCCGGTGAAAGTAATATCTATTTCCATACTGATGCTGTTCAATCTGCAGGAAAAATTCCGCTGGACGTAGGTGGGCTGGGTGTAAGCCTTCTGTCTCTTTCCGCACATAAGATTCATGGACCACAAGGTGTCGGCGCCCTTTACGTCCGGAAGGGGACCCCACTTCGACCATTGCTATTTGGCGGTCATCATGAGCGGGATCGCCGGGCTGGTACAGAAAACGTTGCAGGGATAGTTGGCTTTGGTAAGGCAGCAGAGATTGCGGCAAATCCGCTCAAAGGAGAGGTGGAGCGCATGGCACAGCTCCGTGACTATCTTGAATCCAGTATTCTCTCGAATGTGCCACAGGTGCAGATAAATGGTGACCCAAAACGACGCCTGCCCTCAACTAGCAACCTGGAATTCAGCTACGTGGAAGGAGAGGGGTTTGTAATTGCAATGGACCTGAAGGGTGTAGCCTGCTCAACTGGAGCTGCCTGCTCCTCAGGGTCTCTCGAACCATCTCATGTCATGTCAGCCATCCGAAAAACAGCTGACCAGGCTCGGTCAAGTATTCGATTCAGCCTTAGCCGGTTTAATACAATGGAAGATATCCAGTATACTCTTGAGATTTTGCCCAGTGTGATTGAGCGCCTCCGCTCCTTATCTCCACGATACAAGAAGTCGGTAGCAGTCTAAACTGCACCTCAACCTTGTTTCTGAAGAACTGGAAAGTCAAAAAATAATCTCTATTTTGAGAGAATGAATCGTAGGTTTTTCAAATAAGACCACTGATCAAAAAATGATAACTCAAAAGGATACAACTTTAGATCAACCCAAGTTAGCCGTCGCTATGAGTGGAGGGGTTGACAGCTCCACAGCAGCTGCCCTGCTTGCTAATCAGCAGCCAGTCATCGGCCTCACCATGCAACTCTGGAATCAGCGCCGTCTACCCACCCTTGCACCTCCCGATGAGGTTAAAAGTGGGCGTTGCTGCTCCTTAGATGATGTTCACGATGCTCGACGGGTAGCAGAGTTTTTAAAAATTCCCTATTACGTTGTCAATTTCGAGCAATCGTTCGAGCAGCAGGTGGTTCGTCCTTTCGTTGAACATTATCTGGCTGGAGAAACCCCAATTCCCTGCAGCCTCTGTAACAGCAAAATTAAGTTTGATCAATTGATCAGCACTGCTCAAAGTGTCGGTGCGGAGCGTGTTGCTACAGGCCACTATGCTCGAATTCTCTATGATTCCTCAACCCACCGATACCGCCTGCTGAGGGCAGTGGATACATCTAAGGACCAATCCTATTTTCTATTTGGCCTGACGCAAGATCAGCTATCCCGCAGTCTTTTCCCTTTAGGCGATATGACAAAGGCACAGGTTCGGAATCTAGCCCGGGATCAAAACTTGCCAGTGGCAGGAAAACCGGAGAGTCAGGAAATTTGTTTCGTACCGACAGGGAATTATTCTAACTTTATTGACGCCTATCTCAGTGAACAAAAGAGGGAAAGTGCAAATGAAGGACCTCTTGTTTCAAGTGACGGAAAGCTGCTGGGCAGTCACCAAGGAATCCATCGCTTCACAGTAGGCCAACGTAAGGGCCTGGGAATAGCAGTAGGGCGTCCGCTCTACGTAATGCAGGTTGATCCTAGGAAAAATGAGGTGATGCTAGGAGATAACAAAGATCTTTATAAACGGCGTCTGTTTGCACGTGAAGTCAACTGGATAACTCCACCCAAAACAAGAAACTGGTTTGAGGTTTCCGCAAAGATTCGGAACACCCACCTTCCTGCCTCCGCTCATGTGAAATCTAGGCCTAATGCCACTGCAGAGGTCAAATTCGCTAAGCCACAGAGAGCCATAACGAACGGTCAGGCAGTTGTATTTTATGACGGGGAAGAAATTCTCGGAGGAGGCTGGATTTCAAAAGTTCTTACTGATTAATTTTTCTTATTCTCCACTCACGCAGAAGGCGTGCCGTCGAAGGCGCGCGAACTCTCTTTGCTACCTGCAGTGAAAATTCTCGCTCTAGCATCTTTAGATCTTCCACACGGTCAACATCGAACCATTCTTCCAAAACTGCACAAGAGAGCCCGCAATCCAAAATGTTTTGGAGAGTATCCTGGAAAGAAAATTTTGTTCCCCAGCGAACACCCCAGAATAAACGAGGTGGAATCGACTTCAAGCCAATCAGATAAAACCCACCATCAGGACATGGGCCAAGGACTGCATCACAAACACGCAGTTCGTAAAGCGTATTGCGAATAACGCTCCTTGGAAGAGTGGGAGAATCTACTCCCAGAATTACCGCACATGAATGCAGCTGCAACAGACTCCGAAAAGCTTTACCAAGTCGGCTTCCAAGGTTAGGTCCTCGTTGGGGTTCAATTTTTATTTGCCCCTCCAAACCCAGAACTAAAGAAAACTTCCGTCGGTCTGAAGCTGAACCATCGAGAAAAAGGTAGCGAGCCACTGGACTACGGAGCTTTCTTACCATGGACAGTGCATCCTTAACAAAGCACATGTGGAGTGCTTGTGCACTGGCATCTCCGATTTTACGTGCCAATCGAGTCTTTACTCTGTGAGGACGGGGAACTTTAGCAAAAAGAACAACCGCGGGTTTCCCTAACAATGGTAGGAACCTGCCCTTTTAGTGAATTAAAAAGTTTGCTGCACGCACACTACGTTAAATAAGAAACCTACCCGAGTTTTTTGCTAGCAACCTTGAAATTTAGATGAATAGGTGTTCTTCCCCTGTAGATTCAGGAGGTCGCGAAGGGGAGCGCCGGGAAAAAAGATACTCGAAGCCGGAGCGAACCCCTCGGATCAAGGCTGATGCTTCTTGGATAGGACCAAGGATATTCTTTTGCACCACACTTGTTGTTTGCTCAACCTTCTCAGCTGTGTCCTGGAAGAGATGGTCAAATCGGAGGACCTGCAGGCGTACTCTATCGGCAACATCACCGACAACCTTATCAATTCGCCCCGCCCGATCCCGAGTGAGCTGAACAATATCCGCGAGATTAGAACTAATCGTATCGAGCGTTGCACGCGAATTTTTTAGAATTTCGTTCAGGTTATCCGCAACTGGACTAACTTTATTCTGGAACTCAATCCGTGCATCTTGAATTTCGCGAACCAGTCGCCCAACTGACAAATAAATTCCCACTAACATACCAACCTGAGCTAAAACGGCCAAACCTAGTACGACAATGAACAATTTCAGAAGCGTTTCAAGTTCCATACAACAATCTCCCATTAACAATAAAAGCTTGCAAGGGTACTTTACTAACCCTTGGTTTTTTCATTTTGATAAACACCTTTTCCTGCTTCAAATGCAGCAGAAAGTTGTTCCTTTTGTTTTTCTACCACTTCCCTTCCTTTACCTAGGTAGCTTTCCGCATCTTTTCGAAGTTCCTTTGATTTCTGCCGTGCAAAATCTCTACCTTTATCAGCTTTTTTTGCGATAAGATCTCTTGTTTCACTTCCAGTTCCAGGAGCCAACAGGAGAGCCACAATTGCCCCGATACCTAGCCCAGCTATAAAAAAACTGAAATTAGAACTGCTATTTTCTCCCATGTTCTTACCTCCACAACACAGTCTTTCTAGCACTTACATGCTACCCTTCTAAGTGGTAGAATTCAACAAAAACAAGCTAAGTTTTATAAAATTTATAGTTAATCCGGACAGACGTATTATATATTAATCCCTTGTAAATAGCTGTGGATTCTGCGTGCTCTGGTAGGGGTTACAGCCTGCTCAAGATCTTTCAACTTTAATTTTCTGAGTTCCTTAATGCTCCCAAACTCTCTTATCAGTAATTGGGCTGTTTTTTCTCCAACCCCACTGATCTGCAATAATTCCGTGCCCATATTTCTCTTTGTCCGGCGGAGGCGATGGAAGTTGACTGCGAAACGGTGAGTTTCATCTCGAATCTGTTGGAATAGGTGTAGCAACGGAGAATTAACATCTAGCTGGATTGGGTGGTTTTCGCGGCCTTGAACGTAAATAGTCTCCTTTCTCTTTGCAATACTTGCTAGTGGTTGATTAATTACTCCGCTTTCCTCTAACGCACAGGCTGCGGCATGGAGTTGTCCTAGGCCTCCGTCAATCAACACCAAATCAGGCATTAGCTTTTTCTCCCGTCGTAGCCGCCGGTAACGACGCCCTACCACTTCTTGGATACTCGCAAAGTCATCATTCTTATCTACAGTTTTAACGATAAACTTCCTGTAGTCTGACTTCCTCATTTTTCCATTCTCCCAAACAACCATGGAGCCAACTGTATCAGTTCCTTGTAAATGTGAAATGTCAAAGCACTCTATTCGGTGCGGGATTTTTTGAAGATCGAGGGCCTCGGCAAGGTCCGACGATATTTCACGGGCAGTTGGTTTCCGAATCCGAAACCGGCGCTCAAAGGAATGTTGGGCATTACGGCTCACCAGGTTGAGTAGGGCTCGTTTTGGGCCCCTCTTCGGAATCAAAATCTCTACTTTTCCTCCCCGACGCTCGGAAAGAATTTCTTCCAATAACCCTCGATCCTCAAAGTCAATCGGAACATAGATGCCTTGTGGAATATACTGCTGACCGAGGTAGCATTGCTTTATTAAAGAGTCGAGAAATTCTTTGAGTTGAACGTCTTCCAGCTCCTCCCAAAACAACTCCCTACGATCAACAACTTTTCCACCTCGCATATGAAAGAGGTTGACTGCTGCTAAGGGCCCGTCCCGATGAACTCCAAAGATATCTGCGTCATAACCCGAGAAAGCAGTTAGTTTCTGGCGCTCTCTCAATTGATTGATTGTGGAAATAAGATCTCGATAATGAGCAGCTTCTTCAAATCGCTGCCCTTGAGAAGCCGCTTGCATTCTCTCTTTAAGACTGAAAATTAGGTCACCAGGGCGACCCTCAAGCAAAAGATGTACGTCTCGGACTGATTCGCCATATTTTTTTTCACTCGTGAGCCCTTCCGCACAAGGTCCTTGACACCGCCTTATATGGTACTCAAGACATGGACGAGGATGGAATCGGGTAAGATCAACCTTGCAGGAGGGTATCTGAAAACGGCGGTGAATTAGATCCACAATACGATAAGCCAACCGGGCCGGGAAATACGGCCCGAAGTAAAGCGCACCATCTTTTCTAAGATGCCTGGTAACATAAACGCGCGGAAACTTTTCTTTCACGGTCAGCTTAATATAAGGGTAGGTCTTATCGTCACGCAGAAGCACATTGTACCGAGGCTGGAGCTTCTTGATCAGATTATCCTCAAGTGCAAGGGCTTCTTTTTCATTATCAACGAGGATCCACTCGAGGTCCGTTGCCACAGCCAGCAGCTTGTTGCGCTTAACATCAAAAGCCTTTGATCCTTGGGCGTAGGAGCGCAGTCTTCCCCTCAAATCTTTGGCCTTACCAATATAAATAACCTTTCCTCCAGGGGCTTTGAATAAATAAACCCCCGGGTGAGAGGGGGCCTGTTCGCTTTTTGATTTTACGACCTTGCGCATGTTCTCTTTTGGGAAATTAATGTCCAGACCTAAGAAGAGCTATTTCATTTTTCTGAAAAACTCCGTAACAACAATTTCAGGACTTCCGCCTCCTTATCTCATTATTATTATTGGCTTGGCATGTCAGGCGTGTCAATTTCTGGTCTGAACTCACAAACCCATTCCATTATGAGAAGTGCTGAAAAGCTCATTCGTGTCATTGACAAAGGTTGGCTCTCTGCCAGAAAATATAGCCCGAGGATAGTTTCTGTGGTGCCTAAAATCAAAATTTTTTACCCGCTTTCTCTAGTGACTGCATCACTCTTAATTTGTATCGTTGCCCAAAATGTTTCGCCTTATCCACAAACGAGCTCGGACGGTCTATTTTCTCCTCCTCAAGCTGAGAAATCGGTTGAGATTGGAATCTTCTATCTTAAAAAAAAGAATTATAAAGCCGCATTAAGCCGGTTCCTAGAGGCGATAAAAACAAACCCTCTCTACCCGCCCGCGCACCGCCAGCTAGGAAAGGTTTACGAAAAACTAGGAAAGAAAGAGGAGGCTCTTAAAGCTTATAAGGCCCATCTAGAATCTCTCCCTTCATCTGAGGAAGCGGAAAAAGCCATTAATGTAAGAAAGGCCATTAGCCGCTTAGAGCTAGATCTTAGGTGGAAATTACCTAAAGAAAAATAAGTTTAAAGCTGAAAACCGATGGATACGGTCGATTTTATTACACCTGATACTGAGTGTGACCGTCACCCCTCTCCACCACTCAGTCCAATGGGAGTTCAACTAAAGGCAACTACATGTATAATCACAACCGCTAGACATTCAAAAACAATCCCGGATTCGAAAATAACAGAGTGGCAAAGCACAAGATTATAAATCCTGAAACCTAGAAGTAATCACAGGATGCCTTGCCCGGAAAGATTAGAGGTGTGTGATGGACCGCCGTGATTTCTTAAAACAGACACCACCGGCTTTGGCTGCCGTATCCTTTTTAAAAACACCTTCCACGGCCTCCGGGGCGCCCTTTAGGGCGCCTGCAGCTAATGAGACTCTTGCGCTCCCTCCACACCGTGCTCTAAAAGTACCGGGGATCCATGCATACGCGGAAAGAAGTGTTGCTGCCGGCAATGAAGTCCATTTTCGTGTGAGTAGTTCAGTACCCTACGAGCTATCGGTCTGTAGATTGGGAACATCTGTCGATAACCCTGAGAGCGACCAGGTATTGCATGTCTTTCCAAAAGCAGGCCCAGAAATTCAGGAGATCCATCCGGGCTCTTATGTCTATATCGAAAATGGATTGCCGTCCGAAAAGCCCTTGCGGGAAATCACACTTGAATGTTGGTTAAGGCCTTGGAAACTTGGCGTGGACCAAGGATTAATCACGCAATATGAGCCCCTTTCCGCCAGTGGATTCGGATTATATCTGGTTGGCAGAGGATGGCTAAAATTCCGCCTCGGGAACAGCGAAGAAAGTTTCGGCTACTGGGAAGGATTGGGGCCTCTATTAACAGAACGTCAGTGGCATCATGTAGCGCTAACCTGGGATGGAAAGACAATTTCTTTTTACCTCGGTGGAAAATTCAAAGGGAGTTGGGCATGGAAAGGGAAACTTAGACCGGCTCCCGTACCACTCCGGCTGGCAGCTTCGGAAAAGGAAGGTAAGGCGGATGATTTCTTTGACGGAGACCTGTGCATGCCGGCCATCTACGACCGGGCTCTGTCCCCAGCAGAAATTCAGGATCGATTTAAATCTCAAGGACTGGATTTGCCAAAGCCAAGAGGAGTTCTCGGGTGTTGGCCCTTCCAAGAAGAGATAGGCGAAAAAATTGCGGATGCGAGTAACTACCAACGAGACGGCCGCATCATCAATCGAGGAACCTGGATGGTCGGCGGACCATCATTCAACAGTGACGCCGTACTACGTCACTCCGAATATGACCCGGAAGAAGATTCCACTCGAGGTCATGCAGTTCGTTTTGCTTCAGATGATCTCTTCGACTGTCGATGGAATGTAACAAAAAAATATTTGTTACCAAAAGATGTCAAATCAGGTATTTACGTAGGTCGTTTCCACTTTGAGGATAACGGGAACTCGCTTCAGTATCATGTCACGTTTATTGTTCGGAAAGCCCCAAGCCGCCCGAAAGCACCAATCCTGGTCCTTTGCTCAACAAATACCTGGCACGCCTACAGTGCAACTCCGTTCGCCGCTAATACCCCGAACCATCCGGTAATTTTTGGTACGCAAGGATTGCCGAATGCTACGCCAGGATCTCCTTCCTACTCCTGCTACCGAAACCACAATGTTAATGCAAACGAACGCTCTGGATCCTATCAAGGACAACCGGCATACGAATTTGGAATGAGAATGCCCTGGCCGGTAGCTGGACCCAACGTTATATTTAGCAGTCCAGAACACAGCTATAGCCACCTAATGCGCGGGGAGAGATTTACCCATAGCTGGTTGGAGTTAGCCGGGTACGACTACGATGTGGTCGCCGATTATGATCTCCACCGGGACCCTGAAATGTTAAAGAATTATAAGGTCCTTATCATCAACGGACACAGTGAAT
>CAZSDV010000004.1:34962-60955 GCA_964605715.1 uncultured Acidobacteriota bacterium | reverse complement strand
GATGCTCAGGTGAGCCAATCATGAAGTATGGAATAGGGTGGTGACGGAGCAAGGGATGATTCAGCATAAGAGACTTGACGGAAGGCTTGGGGTTATCTTCATTCTATTCATGACAGTGGCACTAATTGCCGCTGAACGCCGGCAATTTAAACCGGGATTTAATATTTTCTCATTGGCTCAGGATGTGGAGTTGGGAAAGGAGGCGGCAGCACAGGTCGACAGGGAACTGCCCATTATCAAGGATAAGAAGTTGACATCTTATCTGAATGAACTGGGAGAAAAGCTGGTGCGCTACGCACCAGGTGAAACTGATTATCCTTGGAAATTCAAGTTTGTCAATAAGGAGGCGATTAATGCGTTTGCCTTGCCAGGCGGGTTTATCTATGTGAATCGGGGGATCGTAGAGGTGGCTGGGAACGAATCAGAAATAGCGGGAGTTGTGGCACATGAAATTGGGCACGTGGTAATGCGTCATTCAACGAGCCGGGCATCTAAGACTGTTATTGCGCAAGCGCCCTTGAGGATTCTAGAGGGATTTCTTGGCGGAGGAGTAATGGGGCGGCTTGCTCAAATGGGAGTCGAGTTTGGGTTTAACTCGGCCATGCTTAAATATTCTCGTAACGCTGAAACCCAGTCGGATCGGATTGCCACATATGTTCTCTATGATGCTGGGTACGATCCGAAGTCAATGGCGAGTTTTTTTTATGTCCTGGGGGAGAAATTCCCGAATCGCAGCACACAGTTTTTCTCCTCCCATCCTAATCCAGGTAATCGAGTCCGCAATGTGGAACAAGAAGTGGTGCGCCTCGGACCCAAGAAACCATACTTGAGAGATACACAAGCTTTTCGGGAGGTGAAGGACCAGCTCAGGTCTTCACCTTACTCCGTAAAGACTGAATCGGTTGGTACCAAGGAAGACCACTAGAAACCAGGTTGGTGTTTTAAAACAAACCAGGATTTTTTCTTGGATGGCTCAGGGTTTCCATTGCCCCTAGTTTCCTCCAGAAGGTGCAGCTGTACTAGAGGATTGCACAGGATGTGCTGCATCATATCGCCGAACAATATCGTCAGTAATGTCGATACTCTTATGAACGTAAAAGGTCGGAATTTGGGTGTAGTCAATCACCAAAACATATCCGTTTTGGCCGGAGTAGTCTCTGATGATCGTCTGCATTTTTTCTACTAGCCGATTGAAAGCGTCTTGGGATTCGATTTGCGAATCTGCTTGGAAGTCTTCTTGGTTCCGTTTGAGTGCCCGTTGTGATTCTTCCAGTTGACGAGTAAGGCGACGGCGCTCTTGTTCACTAAGTGTGGTGCTTTGTTGCTGAAATTTTTCCTGTAGCGCCTGCATCTCACGTGTCTTTTTCTGGAGTTCTTCTTGGCGGGGCGCAAACTTCTCTTGAAGGGTTTGAGTGGCTCTTTTACCTTCCCCTGTAGAGGCAACAGCTGCGTTTATGTTCACCACACCCACTCGTGTAGGGAGAGGCACGTCGGCGACCTGCGCCCTAAGAAAAGGAGTGCCCCCCAGGAGTAATGCAATAGTTGTGACTGCGATCCATCTACCTCTCATGTGAGCTCCTCCATGGAAAACTAAAATCTAACTGTTTCTATTGTACCGCAATTCCACAGAATCAGAAAGTGCGAGAGACTGTGAACCCCACTCGTGTTTTTCGTTCATGGATGCGAAAACCTGAGAAAAATGGAATGACCTGGGCATAGGTAATGTCATTTGGGAACAGATCTCGAGAAGGGAACTTTTGGGGAGGCGTTATGATCGTGTCTTGACGCAAAACATTTCTGGCCCAATAAAGCCGGAAGGGTACATTCATAACTGGCATCATGAGTTGAAATTCTACTCCGGTTGATGCCCGTAACTTTCCGTCAGTGGCCGAAATTGGTTCTAGCGTATCTACAAATGGATAGCGATAGATATCCTCGGGAAACTTAGCCCTTAGGTGATCGAGGGTTCCAGGGCGAAGCCTAAGTTGGTCTTTTTTCAGTATCCAACTTGTGCCGACATCCAGGAAGTATGCAACCGTCACTGGCCCCACAAGAGGAACTCGATATTCAAAGTTACCCACAGTCATGGCATCAGCACCAGGGAAGGTAACTGTAGTGGAGGGGAAAGAGATGGGCGGCAACATTTGGCCGTTTTCATCTAAGGCCTGTAAGCCGTATTCATTCAATTGTCGGACGCTAGAGGTAACAGGGAACCATACCAATGGGCTTATGGAACGGATGCGGAAACCGCGTAGATCATTCTCGCCGCCAATAAAGAAGCGGGAGAAGGGTGGTGCCACACGGCCCCCAAACCCAGTGACCCATGAAGCCTGGAGGCGAACACCCATCACATTCCGCTTATGGACCTGCTTGAACTGCTTAATCTCGAAGATAGGCCGAAATGAATTGACATTTCCGCCTAGGAGATTACCGGAAAATTCAGTGCCGATAAAAACATATCTGCCCTTTGTTGGATTCCATTGATTGTCCATGGTGTTATAGGTATAGGTGGGCGAGAGCTTGCTGGTACGGATCCCTTCGAGTGAATTTGCTGTATCAAATCCACGGAAAAAAAGGCCGCCAAAAATTGCCTCTGATGCCGCACTGAACGTTTTCATGCTGCTAAGGCTGTAGCTGTAACTGAGGCCAATTCGGGCGAAACTACGCCGTAAGGGGTAGCTAGCGAACACCGTAAATCCGGTGGAGTTTTGCTGGAAATTCTGAAAGAATTGATTTCCTGTGAAGGTGTTAGGGTCAAGGCCGCTAAGCACAGCTGCTCGGCGGGCCTGGTCAAAATGAAACTCTGTCTTGAAAATAGTGAAGCCAGTAGTTATTGCCCGGTCAAAAAGGTAAGGTTCAGTAAAGCCAAAAGAATAGGATTTCTGAAAAGTTCCGTACTGGGTATTAATGCTAAGAGTTTCTCCTAGACCGAAAAAGTTATTGGTGGAGTAATTAACACCCACAAAACTACCTGCCATGCCGCTAACTCCTCCCGAAAAGCCAACTGACTGGCGCCCTTGCTCGTTGACATTTAAGACGACATCAACTGTCCCTTTCTTATTGTTTTGCCGGACCTCGTAATCTTCTTTTTCAATTGGTTCAAAGAAGCCAAGCTGGTTCAGGCGAAGGATGCTAAGCTCCCAAAGTCGTGTGCTGAAAAGACCTCCTTCGTCGATGAATAGCTCACGGCGGAGTACTTTGTCGCGAGTCTTGGTGTTTCCAGAGAAATCTACACGGCGAGCGAAGAATTGACTGTCTTCTTCAAAATCTATGATGAAGTCGATGGTCCGGTCTTTATCGTTAAAATCAATCTCAGGGACAGCAGTAAAGTTAATATAACCAAATTCCCCATAGAGCTTGCGGAAGTCTTCTAAGCTTTCGCGGGCACGAGAGGCATTGAAAATATCTCCCTCCTTCATACCAAACACCTCGCGCAATGGTTCCATATTAAATATGTTGTTGCCGCGAATTGTGAGCTTACCCATATGATAGAGGTCACCTTCCTCTATCTTAATTTTTACGTCAACTCGCTTGCCTCGGCCCCAACTAAAGAAAAAAAACGGCCACCGACGCTTTGTGTCAGTCATGGTGACCTCAGGCGGGTGGACCTGAACTTTAAAATACCCACGGTCTTGGTAGAGTTCACGGACTAGTTCGAGGTCAGCTCCCATCTTTCCTTCGTGGTAGGTTTTAGCAAAGAAATAAAACCAGGGAGGGAGTCCCATAGGACGAGAAAGTTTCATGGCCCGGACCATTGTTTTATTATCGATTACTGTATTTCCTTCGAAGCGTATCTTTCCCACCTTGACCTTAGGGCCTTCCTTGACGACAAAAATCAGGCGAACTGAATTTGGGGGGAGGTTACGAGTTCGATGTGTGACACGTGCAAACATTCGCCCCCGCTCCGCCAACATTTTCTCCAACACTACCGAGGCCCGGCGGATCATTACCGGATCATACTGACTTCTTACTGACAGATGAACCTTCCGCTCCTTGAACCGTTTCAGTATGTCTGAGAGTAAAACGGACTTATTTCCAACGTATTCAATGCTTCGTATGGTTTTCTTTTCTCGAACGTAGAAGATAACAATTTTTCCTTCTTCGCCGTCCGTTACAACCAATCGAATATCATCGAGAAAACCCGTATTCCATAAGGCATGAAAATCACGACGTAGTGCACTTTCGTCATACGGGTCACCTGGCTGGGAGAATATCCGTGCTCGGAGAGTTGCACTTCTTACCCTGCGATTTCCACGGAAGACGACATCTTCAATAACAGATGTATCGCCAGCTTTCTCTGTAGAGGGTGGTTGAGATGCAACCTGGGCGCGTAGGGTAGGAAAGAAGGAAATCAGAAGGAAGAACAAGAAAGCAAGCCTTCTCCACTTGTGATTCGTCGCGTGCATTGGACAAGCTGCCGTGCCTCCACCCTCGCTGTTTGACACAAGGGCTGGGCAGTGGATAAGCCACTCGGCGGGGTAATTTTTTTTTCTCGACCAGTTGAAGCCCACGTTTGGAAATCGCCTACTTGCTTCTAAGTTGAAGGAATAGAGCACATTATAAGAGTACTTTAAAACTTTTGATGCCGTCAAGTTAGGAGGAAACTGGGGTTGCTGCAACCAGTTTATCGCTGACCTGCCGGAATCTCAGTTCGTTATCTTTGACCACTACCTCCAAAACTGCTGGGGTCAGAATCTCACCTTGGATCAAGGCCTCGGAGAGAGGGTCCTCTATGAACTTTTGCAGGGCTCGCCGCAGAGGACGCGCCCCATAACTTCGGTCGCCGCAGGTCCTCTCGAAAATCCAGGAGGTAGCTTCCGGATTTAGAGCCAACGAGAGATCTTTTTTAGCCAGCGTTTCGTTCATCTGATCAACCATCAATTCGATAATTTTCCGCAGGTCCTCATCACTCAGTGCATTAAAGACGATGATGTCGTCCAGTCGGTTCAGAAATTCAGGATTAAAAAGTTTTTGTTCTGCGCTCAGAACCAGGTTTTCCAGTTTTTTGTTTGGTGCTCGTTGGGTCGAGGATTGGAAGCCAAGGTTTGAGCGTCGCTCGAGGAATCGTGCACCAATATTGGAAGTCATAATGATGATTGTGTTCTTGAAATCAACGGTATGGCCCAGCCCATCGGTTAAGATCCCGTCCTCAAATACCTGCAGAAGGATATTAAAGACATCTGGATGAGCCTTCTCAATTTCGTCTAGAAGAATGACGGAGTAAGGAGTCCGACGGACCCGCTCTGTGAGCTGGCCCCCTTCTTCGTAGCCGATGTATCCTGGAGGAGAGCCGATCAACTTGGAAACTGAATGCTTTTCCATGAATTCCGACATATCAAACCGGATAAGAGATCGCTCGTTTGCAAATAGGAATGTTGCCAATGAGCGGGCTAACTCTGTCTTTCCTACTCCGGTAGGACCGAGAAATAGAAAGGAGCCTGTCGGGTGATTGGGTGAAGAGAGTCCAACTCGGGAACGCCGGATGGCTCGCGCAATGGCTGAAAGGGCTCGATCTTGATTGATGATTCGCTTATGCAACTCCTCTTCAATGCGGAGAAGTTTAGCAGATTCCTCTTCCTTGATTGTCATCACGGGAACACCGGTCCAGCAGGAAACCACTTCCTCGATATCTTCTTGGGTTACTCGACCAGTGGCAGCCTCATCAATATTGTATTTTTCCTGAAGGAGGCGAAGATTGTCTTGCTCTCGCTGCTCCTCTTCGCTGTAAAAACGAGCCTTTTCGAATTCATGTTTCGCGATTGCATTTTCCATTCGGTGCACAACGAACTTGATGCGTTTCTGAACATCAATTACCTCTTCAGGCAACGAGCTATGTCGCAGTTTTACGTGTGCCCCCGCTTCGTCCATTAGGTCAATAGCCTTATCTGGAAGAAAGCGGTCTGGTATATAACGGTTTGAATGGTGAACTGAAAAATTTACCGCCTCGTCATCATAAGTGACAGCATGAAACTTTTCGTAGCGCTCTTTGATTCCATGGAGAATTTTTACAGCATCCTCTTCGTTTGGAGGCGCAACTTTCACAGTTTGGAACCGACGCTCCAGAGACCGATCCTTTTCAATTGATTTGCGGTATTCAGCGGGTGTAGTTGCGCCGATGCATTGTATTTCACCCCTTGATAGCGCTGGCTTTAGTATATTAGCGGCATCAAGCGAGCCTTCAGCGGATCCTGCCCCGACCAAAGTATGGAGTTCATCTACAAAAATTAAAGCGTCCTTTGCTTCCATCAACTCCTTCATGATGGTTTTCAGGCGCTCCTCGAACTGTCCACGGTACTTGGTTCCTGCGACGATCATTGAGAGGTCTAAGGCAAGAATTCTTTTTTCAGAAAGGAAGCGAGGGATATTTCCGTCCGAGATCCGTTGCGCCAAACCTTCAACGATGGCAGTTTTACCGACGCCAGGGTCACCGATCAGCACTGGATTATTTTTTGTGCGACGACAAAGGATCTGGATTAACCGTTCTAGCTCCCCATCACGACCAACGAGCGGATCAAGTTGGGCGTTCATTGCTGACTGTGTTAAATCGCGGCTGAATTCCGCCAACAGAGAAGTTTCTTTTGAGCGTTCAGAGTGAACTTTCTCTCCTTGGGAACGGCTAAGCTCCTCCCGTAAGGTGGAAAGTCTTAGGCCTCGGCCATGTAGAATTTCTGTGGCGAAGCATTTGTCTTCACGGAGCAATCCCAGAAGCAGATGTTCCGTTCCAACGTGTTTGTGACCCAATCGTTCAGCTTCTTCTGCGGCATAAGCGAGGACCCGCTTACTCTCCTGGCTGAGGGGAAGGTCTGCGGAAGTTGAAACCTTTTCTCGGACAGCAGAACGGCTTTCGATTTGCTTGCGGATTGACTCTACTGAGCCTTGCGAGCGGAGAAAGCGATTTGCGAGAGGCTTGTCTTCACGGAGCAATCCCAGAAGCAGATGTTCCGTTTCGATATAAGGACTCCCAAACTGGCTTGCCTCATAACGGGCGAAGAATATAACACGACGGGCCTTTTCGGTGTATCGTTCAAACATAACTTTTGGTCCCCAGAAGATGTTTCCTTGTGATTACCGCCTCCTGTTTTCAAGTCAGGTGGCTCACCTCAGTTAGGTTTCCATTTGATAACTTAAATATTCGATTTGCCCGCCTTGCTAAATCCAGATTATGGGTAGCTAGCACCGATATGAAGCGGCGAGCGGCATGTAACCGCTCGAGAACTTCAGTTATTTGTTCTGCAGTTCGAAAGTCAAGGTTACCTGTTGGCTCGTCTGCTAGGAGCAGAGAGGGTTTACGAACAAGCGCCCTAGCCAAGGCTACTCGTTGCTGTTCACCCCCTGAGATCTCACCTACTCGACGCTGTGCACGCCCACCCATCCCGGTTTCTTCAAGTAGCTCCTGAGCCTTAACTCGTGCTGTACCGGATGGGCAACCACTGATAAGCAAGGGCATCATTACATTCTCGATCGCGGTAAACTCAGGCAGTAAGTTATGGCTTTGCCACACGTAACCTACTGTTTCGTTTCTATATCGTGCGCGCTCTGAGCCCTTAAACGCACTCAGCACATCTCCGCCAAAGTATATCGTACCGCTTGATGGCATGTCCAGTGCACCGAGCAGGTGCAGAAGGGTACTCTTTCCTGTCCCTGACTCTCCAATTAGCGCAATTCGCTCACCTTCGTAAACTGTAAAGTTTATTCCTTTAAAAACTGAGACAGCTTCCTTGCTGGATTGGTAAGTTTTACTCAGATTTTCCACGCGGACCGTGTTTATTGTCGTTTCCATTTTTCTTCCGCAATTTTCTTCCGCAAGTTATTCATATCTTAGGATCTCGACTGGGTTGAGGCGCGCGGCGCTCAACGACGGATATAGAGTTGCAAGAAAGCAAATTGTCAGGGCTGCCAGCCCAATCAGAATTCCATCCGTTGGTTGAGTCTGAAAAGGAACAAATGCGATGGAATATACCTCTGCTTGGAGACGAATTAACTTGTGTGCGTCGGCATATCCTGCAGTGGCATATCCCGCGACTAGTCCTAACAAGGTCCCGACGAGTCCAATCAGTAGCCCGTAGAGGGTGAAGACAGACCAGATTTGCTGTGGACTTGCACCCATCGACATGAGGACCGCAATCTCACGCCGTTTTTCCATCACCAACATTGTGAGAGTGATGAAGATGTTGAGTGCTGCCACAAAGACAATAAGTCCGATCGTTAAAGTTGTTACCAGACGTTCCAGTGCCAAAGCACTAAACAGAGAGCGATTCTGTTCCATCCAATGGGTAGTTGAGAATCCTTCACCAGCAGCCAGCTCTATTTTTTCTGCTATTTCCGGTGCAGCGTAGATATCATCCAGTCTGATTTCGACAACTGAAATAACATCAATCAAGTTAAATAGTTCCTGAACTACATCGAGGTCCGCAAAAACCCATGAGGAATCAAAGTCATAAAATCCTGAATCGAAGATTCCTACGACACGAAATTCACGGAATTTGGGTATCGGGCCAAATGGAGTGAGTCGGCCTTGAATGCTAGTTATCATCAGTGGGCCCCCAACAACCGCCCCCAAATTTTTGGCCAGCTCTTTACCTAAAATTATAGGTGGCATTTCTGATGAACTTAAGGAGAGCTCCTGAACAGAACCCTCTTTAAGTTGGCGCAGGAGATGACTTACGTTGATTTCCCGGTTGGGATCTATGCCTTTTAATATGGCGCCTCGGGACCGAGAACCACTAGAGATTAGCACCCTCTCATAAACAGCCGGAGTAGCCCCAACAACATGAGGTAGTTTTGATATGCGTGCAACGAGCTTGTCGTAGTCTTTTATTCCATCATTTTCTGTTCGCAACAGACTAATGTTTGCTGTCGCACCTACTAAGCGGCTTTCCAGATCTTTCTTGAACCCATTATTGACGGCAAGGGCGATGACAAGCGACATTACGCCTGCAGTTACTCCTACAACGGAGATGATGGTGACGATCGAAACGGCAGCTTGGTGCCGCTTTGACATCAGATACCGAAAGGCAACGAATAGTTCGAATCGCATATCTTAGAGTAGAATTATGACTGAGTTGGACGGCTTTTTGAAAGGAGAAGTGTGAAATCTCAAACAAACCTGATTTTCCCTTTACCTGAATTTACATATTTTTCTGTCTCAGGTGCGTTGTCCAGGGAAAAAATTAAGCCTATTTCCATGAAATATGCATCCGATTACTGCCGGGTCTTGAGGGGGGGGGCGGCTTCCTAATGAGATTTGATTTTTTCAGGGCGCAAGAGAGGAAATAGAATGACATCCCGGATGGAAGGTGCGTTGGTCAAAATCATGGCTAAGCGGTCAATGCCGATGCCTAAGCCTCCGGTTGGGGGCATGCCGTAGCTCAGGGCGCGCACATAATCCTCATCAATGGCATGGGCCTCCATGTCACCCTTTTCACGGCTGGACTGTTGATCTTCGAATCGACGACGCTGTTCGACGGGATCGTTTAATTCACTGAAGGCGTTGGCCACTTCCATGCCAGCAATGTATAGCTCAAATCGCTCCACGAATTTTGGTTCGTCAGGTTTTTGCTTTGCGAGGGGTGAAACCTCGATCGGGAAATCCTGAATAAAGGTCGGTTGCCAGAGGTGTTTCTCACAGACGACTTCAAATAGACTCGCCAGTAATTTTCCTGCTGGAGTGCCCTCAGGAATGTCCAGGTTGCTGGCTCCGGTTTGAGAGGCCCACCGGTTATACTCCTCAGCCCACCGCTTCAAACTCGCTTCGTCTTGGAAATCTTCAAGTTTTGGTTTTTCCTGCTTGCCAGGCCAAAACTCACAGATAGCTTCTCGTAGGGTGTAGCGGGAGAATTTGGAAAAGGATATAGGTTTATCAATGTATGAAATTTCTAAACTGCTTGTGGTGGCCTCCGCTGCCCCACGAATCAGTTCTTCAGTTAATCCCATGATATCTTGGTAATCAGTAAAGGCCTGGTATAGCTCAAGCATTGTGAATTCTGGATTGTGCTGAGTCGAGATCCCTTCATTTCGGAAACTTCGATTAATCTCGAAAACACGCTCAAAACCACCGACGATCAGCCGCTTCAAGTAAAGCTCCGGTGCAATACGCATGAAAAGATCAATATCCAGGGCATGGTGGTGCGTTTTGAATGGTCGAGCCAGCGCACCTCCTGGCACTGACTGCATCATTGGTGTTTCCACCTCAAAAAAACCTCTTGATTCGAGGAGTGTACGTAAGCTGTGGATCATCCGACTGCGCTTAACAAAGCGATTCTGTGTGTCAGGATTCGAAGCCAAGTCCATATATCGTTGCCGATAGCGCAACTCAACATCAGTTAAGCCGTGCCATTTTTCTGGCAAGGGAAGTAGCGCTTTTGAGAGGAAGTGCAGTTTTTCCACGTGAACGGTAAGCTGCTCGGTTTTGGTCCTGAAAAGATAGCCTTCAACGCCCACCCAGTCGCCCAAGTCCAGTAATTTGTAGAGTGAGAAACCTTTCTCACCTAAGGAATCACGCCGTGCGTAGATTTGGATTCGTTGGCCCCCTAAGGCCAGGTCAGCAAATCCGGCTTTCCCGTGGCCACGGATGGTCATTATGCGACCTCCCAGGCGTACTTGGACCTTATCGCTGGCCAGCACTTCCTTGGTCGTGGAATTATATTTAACTACGATCTCATCAATGGGGTGGGTTGGATTGAAGCGGCTAGGGAAGGCTTCATATCCGAGCCCAATGATGGCTTCGAGTTTTTTCAGCCGTTGTTCGGGGATAGGTTGGTCGGACATTGATTCCAGGCACTCAGGTCCTCCACGGGCAGGAGGCAAGAAAAAACCACAACACATGTGGAAAGTTTGGATTATAGGAGAGTGATTCGTGAGTGTCAACGAAAGGCGTGATTGGACAACGATAATTTAAAAAATTACAAGGCTCAGCTTTTGTGGATAGACGAAATGTCTTTGCCTAAACCCATGACAATACTTTGCAGCGTGCCCATACCAATGCAAGGAAACGCGAAGTTTCTGCCGTGCAAAACTTAAGATAATTTCTGGGCAGTATTTGGCCAATGTAGATACGGAAGTGTGTGAATCTGATCCATAATTGACATGGAAAACAATTTGCAGTTTTTTCCTATTGCCCTTCGGGTCTTTTCTGGTGAGAGGTTGTTCATGTGGAATTTTGCTTGTGGTCCAGAGTTGAAATCAGTTTTGTGCTGGATTATAGTGAGCCCGGAAGGGAAGTTACACTTAGTCGCTGATTAATATTCTAATCGAAAGGGCTTTTATGTGTTGGGGCCAAGCCAGCCCAGTTCGGCCAAAGGGAGGTGTTTTGATGAGCTGTAACCAACTTTATCGTGGAGCCCTTCAGGCTACCTTAGGAAATGCTCTGGTTATATTAGTCCTGGGGTCTTGTTCTCCGCCAGTAGAGCGTCTAACGGGGTTTGCCAAGGTAAACGATGATGCCAAAATTATGTTTGGCCGTTCAAGTTTTGACCGATCACTGGAGTTAGCGATCGAACTAGCTGAGGCTAATCCACCAACCGAGTTTACTGAGCGAGGACAGGTGGCGAGTGCAATCCTGATGAGCGGCCTGGCTCAAGGCTACAAGGAATTGGCCGAGGGGTATCGAGATGGAATTAAAAAGCTAAAGGGTCCCTCAGGAAGGCCTGAATATTCGAGGCGTCGTTATGACTACTATCAATATGCAAAAACCCATGGCCTGCAATTAGCTGAACTTTCCACCCGCTTTCTTCAAACTCAAAAAGATAGCGAAGTCAAAAATTTAACCGTTGAGCTTCCTTATCCGGCGATCGAACCTCCCACCTCCAATCAGGAGCTTGCAAAGGTGCTGGCAGGGATGCACCTTGAGGATTCAGAGCATGCCGAAGCCGAATTAAAGGCTATTCGGATACGCGTGCGCCGTTCACTTATTGGAGCCCTTGGGATTGACAAGGGTAATCTGACCGTGACGCTCAAGCAAGGCTCAGCCAAGGTGTCCAATGTGGTTTTTAGCCTCTTCCTGGCACGCCAGCTCGTGGAGATCACCGAAATCTTCGGCCCCAAAGGAACGCGTGAAAATCGCATCCGAATTGCTGTTTGTGACAGAGCTGATGCTGTTACACAGAAAGTATTAGATATACTGAAGCAAAAGCCTGATAAAGGCTTGGAAAAAGTTGCGATTGGCATCGCGAAAGATATTAAGATTGCAAGGAAGTCGAGCAGTTAAGGGTGGACCTCAGACTTCTGGTTCCTTGGTGCGAGTGGATCTTTTGAGTCAATATGACATGAGGCTTGCCCTGTTCTTTCCCAATGAGTTTCCCCTAAGATCTTTTTGGTTGACGCCTTAGCTGTTGTGATCTCTGGAGTTTGCCGGGCCCACCTCCAGTTTTTGCCAAGCAAGGCTTGGCTCACGAAAACGAAATACATGGAGCTAATTTAACCTTAAAATTAAGGGGAAAAACTTAGATTGACTGGTATGCCAGGAAAGAAGTGTGATTTCGAGAACCTAAGGCTTGGTGGGTAAAATAAATATTTTTGCATTCCTTGCTGCATTGACACGCGCCCCCCTCTCGCTTAGATTAGGTCTCGCTATTTTTTTGCTGTTTGGTGTTTTTCTCGAAATTTCTTAAAAATGGAAGTTGGCCCATGGCAACTTGGAAATATAATGCTTGAACTCCTCTACGTAAGAGAAAACCTGGAATGGATTCGACAGAAGATACGTGAGCGAGGTGTCGCTGACTTGCTCGGTAATTTTGAGGAATTTGACCAAAATCGGCGCAGACTCCTGTCCGAGGTTGAGCAAAGGAAGGCGCACCGCAACAAGAGTTCCGAGCAGATTGCAGTCTTAAAAAAACAGAAACAGGATGCATCTCCTCTTATTAAGGAAATGAAACAATTAAACGAGGAGATAAAGGAACTTGAGGAACAAGTTAGCCAGGCGGAAAAAAAAGTTCAGGATCTTCTTCTAGGAATTCCTAATATTCCCCATTCCACTGTTCCCGTTGGTCGTGGGTCACATGAGAACAAAGAAATCCGCTACTGGGGTGACCCTAGGAAATTTGATTTTGAACCCAAGGCACACTGGGAGCTGGGCCCCTCCCTTGGTATTTTGGATTTCGAGCGGGCAGCGAAGATTGCTGGCGGGCGGTTTGCCGTCTATTCTGGATTAGGAGCCAGGCTGGAGAGGGCACTGGCCAACTTCATGCTCGATATCCATACCAAAGAACATGGTTATACTGAAACCTTGCCACCCTTTTTAGTAAACTCAGCTAGTTGCTACAGTACCGGAAATCTACCTAAATTTTCTGATGATCTGTTTCGCTTGGAGGGAACAGATTATTGGTTGATTCCTACTGCAGAAGTACCTCTCACCAACCTTCACCGTAATGAAATTATTGAACGTGGGCAGCTTCCAGTACGCTATTGCGCCTGGACGCCCTGTTTTCGCAGCGAAGCTGGCTCCTATGGTAAAGATGTGCGTGGGATAATCCGCCAGCACCAGTTTCAAAAGGTGGAGCTCGTTACCTTTTCCATGCCGGAGCGATCACTTGACGAGCTTGAAACCTTAACCAGTCATGCAGAAATTATTCTTCAGCGTCTCGGTTTGCCCTACCGAGTTATGGCTTTGTGCACAGGAGATATGGGATTTTCTTCGGCTAAAACCTATGACATTGAAGTTTGGCTTCCTTCGCTCGGTGAGTACAAAGAAATTTCTTCCTGCAGCAACTTTGGTGATTTTCAAGCTCGGCGTGCGAGTATACGGTACCGGCCTGGCAAATCAGGAAAAACCGAACTTGTGCATACATTGAATGGTAGCGGTTTGGCTGTGGGTCGCACATGGGTTGCGCTAATTGAAAATTTCCAGCAGGCTGATGGCTCCATAGCCATCCCAGAGGCATTGCGCCCATACTTGGGAGGACAGGAAAATATCTTACCCCCTGACCGGAAGGCATCCACGAAAGAAACATAAAATTTAAGGGTTGTATGACATGTTCATGACAAATGAACCCAGAAGACGAAAAATGTTCCCGATAACACTTGCGGTAAGAATTTTGGTGGTGATTGCGATAATGATTGGCGTTCTGCCTTTTGCAATTCAGGCTTCACCGCAAGGTCAGCCTCCTACCGGTTCCAGGACAAACTACATTCGCAGCCTGGAATCTCCTTCCCGAAAAGAGTGGCAAAAGCCCGATTGGATAGTCAAGCGATTGAAGCTCAAGAGCGGACAACGAGTCGCTGATATCGGTTCAGGTTCAGGCTATTTTGCGATCCGTTTTGCTCGCGCCGTGAAGGAGGCAGGAAAGGTATACGCCGTAGATGTCGATCCCGACATGCGCAACTATGTTATGTGGCGTGCAAACAAAGAAGGACTTGAAAACCTTGAGGCCGTTCAAGCTACCTTTAACAACCCAAGGTTGGGTGTTTCATCAGTTGATATGATTTTCATGTGCAATACCATCCATCATATTGAAAATCGTGACCGCTACTATCCTCGTATTACTCGGGCATTGAAAAAGGGAGGCCGCCTCGTTATTGTTGATTTTTACGAGCGACCTTTGCCTGTGCCCTCTCCTCCACCTGAGATGAAAATTTCCCGCAGGAATATGATTGAAGAAATCGAGCAGGCTGGATTCCATTTGGTCGAAGAATACGATTTTTTGCCCCACCAGTATTTTCTAGTTTTCGAACTCCGTTGAATCGTAGGTGGTTCTGGTCCATCAGGAGGCGTACTTCTAATCCACCTCTATGACGCTGCTTTTATAGTGCCAAAATTAAGCCAGGGAAGGCTACTCGGAGGATTAAGGACAGTTAGGTTTTTGGGATACTGTGATATTTACCTATTGTATTGGTATGTTCAAATTGGATGGTGCAGTGAGTGATATTGAATTCGGTAACTAGCAACTGTTGCAAGCGTAAGCGGATCTTTTCGCTTTCTGAGGTTACCATGTCAAGAATTAACACGTGACAGGAAAGGGCATGGCGATTGGAATTAAGACTCCAAATGTGTACGTCGTGGACTTCCTGTACTCCAGGCACAGTGAGCATTTGCTGCGCTACGGTCAGCAAGTCTATTCCCCTCGGCAATCCCTCGAGCAATATGTTTGATGTTTCTCGTAGAATCCCCCATGCACTCCACCCAATCATGCCACTGATACTGACAGACAGTACCGGGGCGATAATGCTCAAGCCTGTAGAGTGAATTGCGATTGCACCTACCACGATACCTAGATTCGAGGCTGCATCTCCTAGATTGTGAATAAATATGGCGCGCAGATTAATATCTTCGCGGCTTTTTGAAGCAAGTCCCCAGGAGATACCTCCGTTTATGACTAGGGCACTCAAGCCTACGGCGACCATTACGCCTGTTAGAATTGGAACGGGATTCAGGAGACGCACGTATGCTTCATAAAGGATAAAGGCCGCGACACCCAACAGCAAAAGTGAATTCACGAAAGCAGCTAGTACACCAGCTCGTTGATAACCATATGTTTTTCGGTGATCTGCCGGCCGCCGTTCAATGAAGGCTGCTAGCAACGCGAGGGCAATGGAAGGAAGATCTGTTAGATTGTGCCAGGCATCAGAGATTAATGCCAGACTAGAAGCCCAGCGTCCTGCTATCATCTCACCAGTGACCAGTAGGACTGTGACCACCAGGGCAATTTTTAGCGTTCGATTAGGCGCACTTGGGTGGGTATGTTGATGCATGGTTTGGTGTCTTGATTAGCTTATTTTGCAGTCAGTCTAACCGATCTTGAATTACCTTCCAAGCCTACATCAAAGAGGGAGTGGTTACGGTATGCGATCTGATATGCGTAGTCGAGTGACAGCCCGCGCAAGGGCCGCCCGTGCACGCTGGAAATTAACTGTGGAGTCGTTGAAGCGAGCGAGACGTTTTTCGGCGCGCTCTCGTGCTTTTTCGGCGCGCTCTCGATCTACCTCGTTGCTGAGCTCAGCAGCGTGGGTCAAGATGATGACACGGTACGGCAGTACTTCAGCAAATCCACCATTAATGGCAAGATAATGGTTTTGTCCAGATTTCTTGTAGGTTAATTCTCCTGGCTGGAGCTCGGAGAGAAGCGGCGCGTGGCCGGGAAGAATGCCAAGATAACCTTCCTTTCCAGGTGTGGAAATTTCTTCAACCTCCTCACGGACCACTCCCCGATCTGGGGTGACGATTTCAAGTTTAATAGGTTTAGATGAGGAATTTGCCATGTTTAGTTATTTAACTCTATTGTCATAAGTTTATTGTGTATCCTTCATTTTCTCAGCCTTTTCTAGTGCTTCTTCAATGGTTCCTACCATGTAGAAGGCCTGTTCGGGAACATTATCGTGCTGGCCCTTGGAGATCTGCTTAAAGCCTTCAATGGTATCCTGTAGTTTTACGTAGCGCCCCTTGAGGCCCGTAAATTTTTCTGCTACAAAAAATGGTTGGGAGAGAAACTTCTGGATTTTCCTCGCCCGTGCCACAGCAACCTTATCCTCTTCAGAAAGCTCGTCTACGCCGAGGATTGCAATGATGTCTTGCAATTCTTTGTACTTTTGGAGAATTTCCTTAACTGAACGAGCTACGTTGTAGTGGTCCTGCCCAAGTATGCGCGGATCAAGAATGCGTGAGGTTGAAGCCAGTGGGTCAACCGCTGGGTAGATCCCCAGCTCAGCAATTTGACGAGAGAGTACTGTAGTGGCATCCAGGTGTGCAAATGTAGTGGCAGGTGCTGGGTCAGTGAGATCATCAGCGGGCACATAGATGGCTTGGACTGAAGTAACCGAACCTTTGCGCGTCGAGGTGATTCTTTCCTCGAGCTCTCCCATTTCAGTTTGTAAGTTTGGCTGGTAACCAACAGCTGAAGGCATTCGACCTAGTAGGGCTGAGACTTCTGACCCTGCCTGTGTGAAGCGAAAAATATTGTCGATGAACAGCAGTACTTCTTGACTTGCTACATCCCGAAAGTATTCAGCGACCGTTAGTCCTGTCAGTCCTACCCTCAGGCGTGCGCCTGGCGGCTCAGTCATCTGGCCGTAGATTAGGGCGGCTTTAGATTTTTCCGAGTCACCTGGGGTAATCACACCAGCCTCAGTCATTTCGAGCCAAAGATCATTACCTTCGCGCGTACGCTCTCCGACACCTGCAAATACGGAGACACCGCCGTGTTTCAGAGCGACGTTATTGATTAGTTCCATAATGATCACGGTTTTTCCGACACCTGCCCCACCGAAGAGACCTGTCTTTCCGCCCTTCAGGTAGGGTTCCAAAAGATCCACCACCTTAAGCCCTGTTTCAAACATTTCCGTGCTGGTATTTTGGTCTTCAAGTTTTGGGGCGGGGCGATGGATGGGAAAATGGGTATCTGAAATGATTGGTCCAAGGCGATCGGCATCTCCACCGATAACATTCATCACGCGACCTAGCGTTGCCTTACCCACAGGAATAGTTATGGGTTCTCCTTTATCTTCGACTTTCATGCCACGCACCATGCCTTCTGTCGGTTCCATAGCGACGCATTTGACGCGGCCTTCTCCGAGATGCTGTTCTACTTCCAGGATGATGTCGAGTGGTGTGGGCACATCAAAACCTTCAGAGGTGATCCGAACTGCGTTGTAGATAGCTGGAAGTGAGCCTTCGGGAAACTCGGCCACGATAACCGGACCAATGACCTCAACTACTTTTCCAATGTTGTTCGCCATAAAAACCTCTTTCTTTTTTCCTCGCGCGGGCTCAGAGTGCTGAAGCTCCACTAACGATTTCAATCAATTCTCTGGTAATTGCGGCCTGGCGGACGCGGTTCAGGTTTAATGTCAATTGGTCAATCATCTCCGCTGCATTGTTGGTTGCCGAATCCATCGCGGTCATACGAGAGGCTAGTTCGGACGCCTCTGATTCAAGCAGAGCTCGGTAAACCTCAAATTCCACATAACGGGGAAGAAGTACCTGAAAAATTTCTTGGGGAGGTTGCTCATAGATGTAGTCGATGGCGTTGTTGTCGGAATCCAGTTCCATAGGTTGAAAGGGCAGGAATCGTTCGACCACCAGCCGCTGTGTTAATACTGTCTTAAATTCGTTATAAAGCAGGTCCACGGCATCAAAAGCCTGTTCGGCATAGAGCGAGATGATACGAGAGGCTACCTGTTGCGCGTGCGAAAATTCCAGCCGCCCAAAGAGACTTACCAGTTCGTCCTCTATGGGTATATCGCGCCTGCGGAAGAAGTCCCGTCCCCTGCGTCCAATTGAGTAGAGCTTAACCTCGAGGTCACGATGCTCTTCAAGGTAATGCTGGGCGGCGCGAATCAGGTTTGAGTTAAAAGCACCGCAGAGTCCCTTGTCGGCCGTGACTAGCACTAACAGCACCTTGTTCACTGGCCGAACATGAAGCAGAGGGTGGTCGCGTTGTTCAACCCGTAATGCCAGGCTGCTTAAGACTGAGGAGGTCCGGGTTCCGTAAGGTCGTGTGTTGAAGGCTCGTTCTTGGGCGCGATGGAGCTTAGCTCCCGCGACCATCTTCATGGCTCGGGTGATCTGTTGTGTATTGCGAACGCTACGGATACGGCGTCGGATGTCGAGGACATTGGCCACTTAACTTACCCTCGCCTCAGTTTCCGCTTTGAATTTAGTTTTGAAAGCACTGAGAATTTCTTTGAGTTTCGCGCGAAGCTCATCGTCCAGTGCTCTTTTCTGTTCCAGTTCCCTTAGGAATCCTGTGTGAGCAACTTCCATAAATTTGTATAGTCCTTTCTCGAAATCGAGACATTCGGAGACCTCTAGGTCGTCCAAGAATCCATTGGTGCCGGCGAAGACGATAGCAATTTGTTGAAGGACTGAGAGCGGAAAATATTGATTTTGTTTCAGGAGCTCGGTAAGTCGTTGTCCGCGATTGAGCTGTGCCTGAGTAGCTTTATCCAAGTCACTTCCAAATTGGGAAAAAGCGGCGAGCTCGCGGAACTGCGCCAGTTCTAATCGGAGGGTCCCGGCCACCTGTTTCATGGCCTTGATCTGTGCTGCACCACCAACTCGGGAGACCGAGAGGCCAACATTTACCGCTGGGCGAATCCCGGAATGGAATAAGTCTGCTTCCAGAAAGATTTGCCCATCGGTAATGGAAATGACATTGGTCGGAATGTAGGCTGAGATATCACCCGCTTGAGTCTCAATGATTGGGAGGGCAGTTAGCGAGCCCCCACCCAGTTTTTCGCTCATTTTGGCAGCCCTTTCGAGAAGCCGGGAGTGTAGATAAAAGACGTCACCTGGGAAAGCTTCACGTCCTGGTGGCCTCCGCAACAGCAATGAAATTTCACGGTAGGCGACCGCATGCTTGGAAAGGTCATCAAAGATGCAAAGCGCGTGCTCTCCTTTGTCACGGAAGTACTCTCCCATAGCACATCCGGCAAACGGGGCTAGGTACTGCATGGGAGCAGGGTCAGAAGCAGATGCTTCGATGATGATTGTGTATTTCAAGGCGTCATGTTCGGCTAGAGTTTTTACCACCTGAGCAATGGTGGAGCGCTTCTGGCCGATAGCAACGTAGATGCAGATTACATTTTCGGTTTTTTGGTTCAGAATTGTGTCCATGGCGATGGCGGTCTTACCAGTTTGGCGGTCTCCGATGATAAGCTCACGCTGGCCGCGGCCGATTGGAATCATGGAATCGATAGGCTTAAGGCCAGTTTGAAGAGGCTCGCTAACCGGTTGTCGGTCTACCACGCCAGGAGCAAGGCGCTCAATGGCATTATAGGTTTCGGTCAGGATAGGCCCTTTGCCGTCGGTAGGGCGCCCCAGTGGATCGACAACGCGACCTACCAGGGCCTTTCCTACTGGCACTGACATGATACGCTTAAGGCGTTTAACCTCGTCACCTTCCTTGATTTCCGTGTAGTCCCCAAGTAGCACCGCGCTCACTTGACCTTCTTCCAGGTTCAGGGCCAGTCCAGCTACGTCATGCGGAAATTGGAGTAGCTCACCCGACATGACCAGTTCGAGGCCGTGAATCCTGGCCACGCCATCGCCAACTGAGGTGACCGTTCCAACTTCGCTTACAGCGATGCCGGGCTCATAATTTTCAATCTTTTCGCGGATGATATTTGTGATTTCGTCAGCTCTGATCTCAGCCATGAATAGGTCTCATTTCTCCAAATGGGTCAATTATCTATCTGTGAATTTTGGGCATTTCTGGTTCTATTGAACCTTATCTAACGAATTCCGGAAATAAGTTGCTCGCTCAATAGAGCCAGCTCGTTCTTGAGTGACCCGTTATAAACAGTACTACCCACCCGTGCCACCACACCACCTAAAAGGGTGGGGTTTTGTGAAACCACCAACCTTACCTTTCGAGAGGTTTTCCTTTCGAAGCATTCCTGTAACGCCTTTTGCTGTTTTTCGGTCAAGGGGTTTGCTGTTTGGACTTTCACGTGGACGATTCCCAGGAGATCGTCTGAGAGATGCTTAAAGGTCGCCAGGATTTCTTCCAGAATTTCCATCCGGAAGTGGTCCAACAGTACTTGAAGAAAATTGGCAGAGATTTTAGTGAATTTTAACCGTGAAATAACAGCTTCCAGAACAGCTTTCCTTTTTTGCAAAGAGATGGCCGGAGAAACTAAAACCTTTCGCAGTTCGGCATTTCCGCGAAGCAGAGACTCAAATCTTTCCAGTTCCTTCTGGATACTATGGGTATCTTTCTGCGTATCAGCGAGAGAAGCCAGGGCCTTGGCGTACCGATTTGCAATTACTGCTGGCAAAGGTTTAAATCCTTCCATTTCCCCCGCTCTAGCCAGTTGCTGTTAGTGCCGGTTATTTTAACGAGGAAGATTAGTTAGCATGAAGGACCCTCAGGTTTTGACCTCAGGGGACTTCTCAAGTTTAGTCAAAAAGCGTTCTACGAGAGCTATGTTCTGTTTCTTGTTTAGGTTCTGTCGTAAGTGTTCTTCTGCCAGACGGATAGCTTGGTTGACGGCATAACGTTTTAGATCCAGTCGGGCAGCACGACCAGCACCTTCGATTTCTTCTTTAGCAGCACCCATGATTCTATCTGCTTCTACCTTTGCAGCCTTGCGTAGGCGGCTAAGCTCGGCCCTTTCTTCCTTTTCAGCTTCCGTTCGTAGTCCGGTAATGACATCTTCCATACCCTTCATTTTTTCTTCAACCCGCTTCAAGCGGGCGTTGGATTCTTCGAGTGCGTTCCGGCCTTTTTCAAGGTCTGCTTGAATTTCCGAGGTCCGCTGGGCAAGAAAACCGGAGAGTGGTTTTCGCAGCAGGTAGGCAAGAGCACTAATCAAAATTGCAAAATTAATTACCTTATAGATCAGTCCGTTTGATTGACCGTGCTTCTCTGTCGTATCTAATTCTTGGGCTTGATGTGAATCTTCGGACGCCTCAGCGTTTGGTTGGAGAAGAGCGCCTGATCCAAGAAGAGGCGTCCCAGAGGCCAGGCACAGGGCAAAACAAAGGAAAGACGCTCTCGAGAGGTGGGGCAGCTGGTTCAAAAGGTTGCCTCCGCAACAGTTTCGGAGATTTTCTTGGCCAAGGCTTGAGTTTTAGCACCAAGTTCTCCTTTTGTCACCTCAACATCCCTTGCAATTTTCCCTCGTTCATCTTCCATCATGCGCTCAGCCTCTCTGCGTGCCTGCTTCAAGGTTTCTTCCCGCTGGGCTAGTGCATGCTGACGGGAAGCTTCTCGTCGGTGATAGATTTCTTGTTGTACTTGCTGGAGTGCCTTGTCGTAATTTTCTGTTTGAGTTTCCGCTTGCTCAGTATTTCTACTGGCACGCTCGATTGCGCCCCGCGTCATTTTATCTCTCTCATCTAGAACTCTGGCCAACGGACGAAAAAGAATTCGACCCAGTACCAGGAAGGCGATGAAGACAAATACCACGGTGGGCACACTCTCCAACAAAAGATGAGCGATCTGAAGGAGGACTTTTTCCATGAATAATTGCGCTGCCTGATTAGAAAGGAAGAGCTCGCCCGTAAGCCAGCCTATGAAACCTAACATGCGTTGAAAAGATGTGTCAAGGAGGTCAAGAAGAGGAACGGACTGGACCCTTGGTTCCTTCCGGATTTGCGTATCACAAGGGCACTTTTTTCTAGACGATGGCCGTTGCCGAGATCTTCCAGGAAACCTAAATCATGCTTGAGGATATCAGGTCTAAGACGGGGGTGGTATAATTAGCCATCAGCTAACAAAGAAACAAGCGAGATATTGACTCCTAAGAATTTTCTTTGGGTTTTAACCTGGAGTGTAGCAGTAACCCTGAAGAAAGCAGAAGATACTGAGTAATTCCAGGTGGGTTACGTATGGATCTTCTTACCGGTGCGCCGATGAGTCAGCATGTGTTATCCTGTTGCGGCGATTCTTAGCGGAAAACTGAGAATTTAATCCTTGCTAATAAGAAGTAAAATCTAACCACCCCCAAAATTTTTCGTTTCGAAGTAGTAGAATTCGAAGGGTAATTTGGGGGATGGCAGGATGGTGCAAATTGTCAAGATTGATACAATCGTTCAATGGAGGTAGCGATGGCTGAGCCCTGGAAAACGGATCAATGGTTTGTGAGCCCCTGGTGTTATCTGCCGGAAGTTCAGAAGGGCTTTGACTTTCCGGAAAACATCAAGATTCACGATGTAACCTTGCGCGACGGGGAGCAACAGACGGGTGTCGTGCTTCGTCCGGAAGAGAAAGTTGAAATTGCTCGTAGGCTTGATGCTATGGGTGTTCACCGGATTGAAGCTGGTATGCCGGTGGTCTCAGCAGGTGACCGACGGGCAATTGAGGAAATTGCCAACATGGGACTGAAGGCAGAAGTCTTTTCCTTTGCACGCTGCATCGTGGATGACATCAAGACAGCTAAAGAGTGTGGCGTCTCCGGTGTAGTTGTAGAAATTCCCTCAAGTGAACACATTATTCGCAATGCCTACGGATGGGACGTAGACCGAGCTGTCAAGTCGTCCATTGATGCCACTCTGGCAGCTAAGGAAGCTGGGTTGTACACGGTCTTTTTTACAATCGATTCAACGCGGACGGAAATACCTCGCTTACTTGATCTCATCGAACACGTTGCAACTGAAGGACACATGGATTCCTTTACATTGGCTGATAGCTTTGGGGGGTGTACGCCGGAAGCTGTTTATCATGTGGTAAAGAAGGTAATTGCACGTTTGAAAAAACCTGTTGAAATCCACTGTCATCAAGATTTCGGCTTGGGAGTTGCCAATACCATTTACGCACTAGCTGCAGGGGCCTCAGTTGCACAGGTTACAATTACTGGACTTGGTGAACGAGCGGGAAATGTTCCGCTTGAAGACGTGGTCCTATCGTTGCTTTGCCAGTACGGTATTGACCTGGGCATTCGGACCGAGCTTTTCTGTGAGACCTCGAAGTATGTCCTTGACCGGGCCAAGGTGGCAATTCCTGGCAATCGTCCCATCGTAGGAGACATGCTTTACCAAGTGGAGTCTGGAATTGTTGCTGGTTTTGTGCGAAAGGCCAGGGCAAAGCACCCGCTGGAGTTTGTTCCTTTTAGCTCCGAACTGGTGGGGCAAGAGCCCGTAAAGATTGTCCTCGGGAAGAATAGCGGTCTTCCTTCTATTCAGGAGTGGTGCGAAAATCTTGAAATCCAAGCAAGTGAAGAAGAGATGCTGGAGATGCTTGCTGGGGTGAAGGATCTATCCTTCAAGAAGAAAGATCTTTTGACCGCAGACGAATTTAAGATTATCGTCAAAGACGTGCTTTCAAGGCGCAACGCAGCTTCTTAGGGGAACTGACTGGCCTGAATTTGGGGAAACCAATGATCAAAAACTTTGCCGAACTTCTGGCTGAAGCTGGCAAGGGTGATCCGGTGCGGATTGCTGTCGTACTCGGACACGATTCGGATGTACTCGAATCCTTCAAGGATGCCGAGAAGCTACGGTTTGCAGAGCCCATCCTTATTGGAGATCCTGCCCGGATTGAAGAAGCGGCAGGTCAGGTAGGTTACCCATTAAGGAAGGAGACCATCCGGGAAGAAGGCTCCGAAAAAACTGCAATATCCAGTGCTATTAAAATGGTTCGAAATGGTGAGGCTGACCTATTAATGAAGGGTAAGGTGACGACGGCAAATCTGATTCGCGGGGTCCTTGATCGAGAGCAGGGTTTGCGTGCTGGACAGCTCCTCAGTCAGGTAATCGCCTTTCAGGTTCCTGGTATTGATCGGCTGATGTTGATGACTGACGGGGCATTGAATATCGCGCCTAACCTGGAACAAAAAGCTGACATGTGCCGAAATGCTATCGAGTTAGCCCATGCATTCGGCGTAAAAGAGCCAAAGGTCGCGCTGCTCACCGCGCTTGAATTTGTCAATCCAGCTATGCCTGCCACTATCGATGCGGCTGCCCTGGTCCAAATGAATCGGAGAGGGCAGATAAAAGGTGCCTTTCTTGAAGGACCTTTGGCACTGGATATTCCCCTCAGTCAGTTTGCCGCTGATCGAAAGGGAATCAGCAGTCCTGTGGTGGAGGCGACTGATGTCTTTATTGCACCTAATATTGAGGCGGCGAACATCCTTTATCGAGCCATCGTTTATTTCGCACGCGCCCTCTCCGGAGGCGTTATCGTAGGGGCGAAGGTTCCCTTAGTCTTATTATCGCGGGCTGAGCCTCCTGAAACTAAACTGCACTCCATTGCCCTGGCAAAGATTTTGCTCCGCTATCAGAAGAAAGAAAATTAACCCCCTGCTTGTACTTTCATCATGAAAATTTTAGTTCCAAATCTCGGTTCGACTTCACTTAAATATCAGTTGATAAAGATGCCGCAAGAGCAGGTATTGGCTCGTGGTAAAATGGAGAGAATTGGCTCCTCAAATTCCCGAATTACCCATTGGAACCTCAAGACAGGTCAGGCTGAATCAGCGAAACCGTTAGCAAACCATCGTGAGGCAGTTGAGATGTTAAGAGAGCTGTTGGGGGTAGGAGGAGAGTTAAGAGCTGCTGAAGAAATTGCTGCAGTGGGGTTTAAGACAGTCCATGGAGGTCCAAAGTTTTGTGGCAGTTTCCTTGTTAGTGAAGAGTTGCTAAAAGCCATGAGAGAGTTTTTACTCCCGGCGCCAGTTCATAATGCAGTTTACCTTGACGCTCTGGATGTTTTCCGCGAGGTTTTGCCTGATACACCCTTGGTTGCGGTATTTGAGACTGGATTTCATCGTACCATCCCCGAAAAGGCACATCTCTACGGTGTTCCCTATGAATGGCATGAGAAGTATGGAATCCGGCGCTATGGGTTTCATGGGGCGTCTCACAGATATATTTCGCAACAAGTGCCGAAGATATTAGGAAGGGAGTCTGCGGCAGGGCTAAAGCTGGTTTCCTGTCACTTGGGTGGCAGTTCGTCAATCTGTGCAATCAATGATGGAAAGTCTGTGGATACGAGCATGGGCTTTTCTGCCCAGGCAGGAATTGACCATGCAACGCGCTGTGGTGATTTGGATCCTTTCATAATACCCTTCATGATGAAACTGGGAGATTTATCAATTCAACAGGTATGTGAGCAATTGACAAGCCAGGGTGGATTGGCAGGCATCTCTGGAGTTGGGGGTGACATCCGCGATTTAGAGGAGGCAGCTGGAAAGGGTAATCGTCGGGCGGCCGCAGCAATGGATGCAATGATTTACCAGGTAAAGAAGTATATTGGAGCTTATGCCGCAGCAATGGATGGCTTGGATGCCCTCGCTTTTGCTGGAGGTATTGGAGAGAATGCCTGGCATGTTCGCTATAAAATATGCCGTGGCCTTGAGTTTCTCGGTGTTCGGATTGATGAGAAATGGAACCGCACTCCCGCTTCGGATGACCGAATACTGAATTTTCCTGGTTCACCAGTTGCTGTGGTTGTGGTCTATACTAATGAGGAAATCGTCGTCGCGCGCGAGACGGTGAGCGTTCTCGCAAGATCTTGAGGGTTGAGATTTTCTGGCAGGTCCGTCCCACCTAAAATTTTAAACTTCCTAAGTTAGCGTTCATCCTGGCAGGTCCGCGCGACGCGGTTTTCTAGGAACGGGTAGG
>CAZSDV010000004.1:31153-34952 GCA_964605715.1 uncultured Acidobacteriota bacterium | reverse complement strand
AATCCGTTGCGTGCCTCTGCGCCTGAGGTATTTGGCATGATTGACTGGAATTTCATTTATCCATACTTCGTAGTGGAGGTGAGGACCAGTTGCCCGGCCACTACTGCCGACATAACCGAGGGTTTGCCCACGCCGCACCTCTTGACCAATAGTCACTGTAATCTTTGACAAATGAGCCATCTTGGTATTGGTGCCATAGCCGTGACTGACAACGATTACATTGCCGTAGCCAGACCGCGGCCCTGTGAACACCACCAATCCATCACCGGGAGACATGACCATGGAGCCAGGAGGAGCATAGATATCAGTGCCTGGATGAAACATTCCTTCACCAAGAAACGGATCTATACGCTTGCCAAAATGGCTGGTAACGTATCCTCGGACCGGCCAGATGCTAGGTTTTGATGATAATTCGGGTAAATTTTTGTTAGCGGCAAGAAAAGATTTGATCATATCAGCAGGCTGGGTCAGGGTGCTTGATTTCAATATGTTCAGAGCTTGAAATGTTGCCGCGTAGCGGGAGTTTGCTCTGGATAGAAATTCAGCAGCCAAGCTAGTATTGCGGCCTGCCGGCTGCCCCTTTCGGTGGCGGGCGGAGGTGTAACTTGCAGTAATGTCCCATGCCAGTGACTGGATAGAGTCTAGTTTATCGTTTACGTCATTAACCTCAGAGAGCAAGGTTACATACTTACTCTTTAAAGATTCACCACCTGCACGGAGAGAGTTATAGTCTGAGACCTTCACAAGCATACGGACATAGGTGACTGACAGCACTCCCAAGATGACTACTAGAATAGCGGCAATGGCTACCGAAAAGCAGACCATGTATCGGGAAATTTCAAATTTAATCACCCTTCGCTGCAATCCAGGCAAGAAAAGGAAGGTGTAAACTTTTTTATCCATGTATATTCAATGGAAAACACTCTCGTCGGGCATCCTGTCCGTTGGCTTACCCAGCTATGTAACGGATACCTAAATGTAAGCGAGTTCCAGTTACTGCCCTTTCTGGTAGTCTGATCAGAGTTTCGGCGCCTGCAGATCCGCACGAGGCTGATTGGTGAAGGATTACCCTACCTCATACCGTGGTCCCAATGCTAATTAGAGGGCTACGATTGGGAGTATAGGAAGGATTTGGGGGCAAAGTCAAGGATTAGGAGAGCTAAATACAGATTGAGGTATGCCTGGCAAAACTAAAGAGATCAGAGAAAGGGTTCCTACGTTTCTTTGTCGTCCAAATTGGGTTTTGTTAGAACTGCAAATTAGTTGGAGGAAATGCGATTTTTTATTTCGAGAAACATCCAGTGAAGCAAAACAAGGTGAGCATTTTGAATTTGCTGTGTGTTGTTGCTGGGCACAAATACTCCAGCGTTAAGTAGAGCTTTCATTTTTCCGCCGTCTCTGCCAGTTAGTCCTACAGTGACTGCACCGAATTGCCGTGCCAATTTAAGTCCATTCAATACGTTGGCAGACTCTCCGCTCGTGCTTAGGGCGAAGGCAAGATCTCCTGGGGAAATTAAATTTTTCATTTGCCCCGAGAAAGCATTTTCATAGCCTTCATCGTTTGCCCAGGCAGTGATTAAAGGCAGGTTGTCTGTAAGGGATAGCACCTTGAACGGCTTTTTGTCCTCTAATGGAACTGTCTCTTTGGCCCAGTCACCGACAATATGAGAGGCCATGGAAGCACTTCCTCCATTTCCGAAAACAAAAACTGTGTTTCCATCGCAATAAGTCTGGTAGAGAATATTGCAGACCTCTGTTACTTCGGCTGGTTGAATCTTATCCAGAATTGCCTTCAGCTCATCCAGGTACTGGCGCAAATTACTGTCCTCCTCAGAATCATTCTGTATGATGGTCTTCTCTAACTTGTTGCTCCCTTGATGTCTTCTTGGGAATTTAGTCGTCCAGGTGAGTCCATGTCAATGAGGCAAATCAGATTTTTCTGGGTCATTGTCCAAAATATAGAAGGAGAGCTGGGAATCTCCTCTGCGGAGCTGTTTTTTTTGTAGCAAATTCCCATATCTAGTTTCTAACCTCAGTCGCTTAGAATGCTCGGCAATTACCCAGCCAAGGGGTTTTAGTAGCTCAAGTCTTCCTAGCGCATTGAGTGTCCAGGTGTATTCCTCTGCTTTTTCATATGGTGGGTCAAGAAAAATTGTATCAAAGCGGAGCTTCTCTTTGGATAATTGTTTAAGGCTTTGGCTTACATTTAAGGAGATGATTCTTGCCTTGGCGACAAGTTTCAGATCATTTACGTTTGCATGGATCACCTGGAGGGCTGCGTGAGAAGACTCAACGAGAACTATTTTTTTGACACCGCGGCTCAAGGCCTCGATTCCCACAGCTCCACTGCCAGCGTAGGTATCTAGAAAAAAGCTTCCCATAATACTTTCCCCGAGGACGTCAAATAGGCTCTGGCGGAGTTGGTCCGTGGTTGGACGAACTTTTAGGCCTCTAAGAGTTCTGAGGGTGCGGCCGCGGAGCGTGCCACCGATGATGCGCATTTAAGCTACCTGTGAGAGTGCGTAACGTTGTTTCCATTGCGCCTCGAAATATTCCATTATTCGCTCATATTCTTCCGGAGATCCGGGCTCTTCCACGAACCTCATGGCTTCCTCTTTGGCCCATTCGAGTAGTGACTGATCGCGCAAGATGTTCGCCATTCTGAAGGCGGGCAATCCCCACTGACGAGTGCCAAAAAACTCTCCTGGGCCACGTAGCGCCAGGTCGGCTTCTGCGATTTCGAATCCATCGTTTGATCCAATGATGGCGTTAAGGCGTTTTTGTGCCACTTCCGTTACCCTTTCAGGAACAGCGAGCAAGCAGTGAGATCTTTTTTTGCCTCGTCCGATCCGCCCTCGAAGTTGGTGGAGCTGGGAGAGTCCGAAAAGGTCAGCGTGCTCAATCAACATTACAGAGGCATTAGGTACATCAACCCCCACCTCGATCACCTGTGTGGCCACCAGAATCTGGATTTCTCCGTTCTTAAACTGTTTCATGACGGATTCTTTTTCTTGGTTGGGTAAGCGGCCATGTAGCAGAGCTATCCGGAATTCAGGAAAAACAACCGTGGAAAGCTGTTCGTGCATTTTTATGGCTGGGCGCAGGTGGGTTCGTGAGGTTTCTTCGATGACAGGACAGACAACGTAGGCTTGTTCACCACACCGGACCCGATCTCTGATAAATTCCAATGCCTCATCCCGAGTTCGTTCTCCAAAGAGAGAAGTTTCAATAGGTAAGCGGTCAGGGGGTAACTCGTCCAAGACTGATACATCCAAGTCACCGTACAAGGTTAGAGCCAAGGTGCGTGGTATTGGTGTTGCAGTCATGATTATGACATCAGGGCTTGTACCTTTTTGAATCAGACGGAACCGTTGCAGCACGCCGAAACGATGTTGCTCGTCAACAATAACAAAGCCCAGCTTGGAGAATTCCACTTTTCCTTCGATGAGTGCGTGAGTGCCGATGACTAGATCTACTTCTCCTGTCCGAATCCGCCTCCGGAATTCGTCTTTTTCTTTTCCTTTCTGGCCGCTTATGAGTAACCCTACTCGGTAGGGAAGGCCCTGTATTAGGTTTTGTGTGTAGAGATAATGTTGGGTGGCAAGGATTTCAGTTGGTGCCATTAATGCCACCTGGTAGCCATTTTGCATAGCCAGAATGGCAGCTTGTAGTGCCACGATGGTTTTTCCTGAACCGACATCACCTTGAATTAGGCGGTTCATAGGCATTGATGACCTCATATCTTCAACGATTTCTTTTAGGACCCGCTTCAACATTTTTACAATTCGGTATTGTCTTA
>CAZSDV010000004.1:28975-31143 GCA_964605715.1 uncultured Acidobacteriota bacterium | reverse complement strand
AATTAATCAGCGCACAATGCACATCGACCCGCTGGCTGTCACGGCTTGCCCTTTTTAGTGTGGAGTTTTCCTCGGTCTGTTCTAACCCACGAATTCCCGGCAGTACCCCATTTCCCATGCTCGCAAGCAAAGCGGCGGCTTGCATTGCGCCCGATGCACCGAGTGTTTCGCCAAGCATTGACTTGATGGCAGTGCGAACCTTTTCTGTGACCCGAAATTTTATACCTGGCGAGGCTCTGTTTTTTTTCCGGCGAACTGCAAGACCTAAGCTCAGAAAGAAAAATTCTTCAAAGACCATTCTTTGCTGTGCCGCAGATCGAAAGTGGCCAAGTTCGTCGAGAGAAGTTCCTTTTATGGGAAAGTGCGTAAGTCGAACTGAAGAACCTCGATCTGGGAGTTTCGTGCGTCTGAGGACTGAGGCTGGCAAGATCTCGGGGATTGAATGCCCCAAAATGTTAAGCACCGAAGCCTTTAGTCGACGCAATAGACGCGGATTAAGGGTTCCGATGGACTCATATACTGGAACGATCTTTCCTGTTTCGAAAGACTCCGAGGTAGACTTGTCCTCGGGGAGAATTTCAAATTGCGGTTGAATCATCTGCATCCTGCCATGTCCATAGCGATTTCGTTCCACCTTTCCATAGAAATAGACTTTTTGGCCAGGACGGAAAACTTGATCCGTACTCAGGTAGGATGCATTGAACCACTTGCAATGGAATAGGCCACTCTCATCTGAGCCTGCTAGGTCAAAAATAGCCATGCCCCGGCGGGTGCGGGTGAGTCCTGTGGTTGATACAGAGAGGAGTACGGTTGCCGTTTGCCCGGAAACCAGGTCTCCCACCCGAGTAATAATACTGTGATCTTCATACCGGAAGGGTGGATGGTAAAGTAGATCTTCGACAGTCGTTATTCCACGTGACTCTAAGGTTTTTGCCCGAGAAGGCCCGACACCCTTCAGGTATTGTACAGGTGAACTGAGTGAGAGCTTTTGGCTAAATGGCATAACAAGGCATTCTATAATAAAATGGGTTGTCATCCAGGTGAAACCAGATCTTAGGCTGGAATATTCTTTTGGGAGATAGAGGTGTTGGGTTTGTGAATTGAGGCAGTTTGAAGAGGGGTCCAATTATCATGATGAGGCAATCTGGGCATTTCTGTAAGGTAGCATTTGCGGTCCTAGCGGGCAACTTCATCTATTTCTGGCTGATGCCATTTTTTGCCATCTGAATTACACTACAAACGATTTGAATTTAACCTTGGCACACTAACGGACGCATGGTTTTGTTTGTGTATGTACGGTTTAATCGAGCTACTATTTTTACTCCGTCGTCGGCGGAGTAATTCTTTTTGACACCATTTATTTTTTCTTGCATGTGCGTTTCTTCTCTATTACCAGAATGATTCTTAGTGGGGAATCGTGTTGGCCTGTGAGCTTAAGTCATTGTACGGAGAAGGACTAAAGGAGATAGGGTGATGCCAGAAGAGATTGGAGTATAGAATTAATTCTCAAGTTTCAGGTTGAAGGGATTAGCGCCTAAGGCCCAATTAAGAATAATGAGTGTCTGCTTGAAGTATAATATTTTGAAGTTTTTGAAGGTTACTCTCATTGTCCTCTCGCGTTCGCTCGTTGACGGGTGACATTGGAGATTTGAGAAGAGAAATATGAGGTCACAATTGATTTTCGGTTTAAGCTTGGCGGGCATCTTTGATGCCTCTTATCTGCTATGGCTGTATACCTCGCATTCTCAACCTATGCTTTGCCTTGGGACGGGATGTGATGAAGTTCGGGCATCCTCTTATGCTGTGTTTTTGGGGTTGCCTCTGCCTCTTTACGGTGTTGTCATGTACGCGTCCATCGCCCTGCTAGTTTTTGGTACCTCCCTAAGAAAAGAAACTCATGGAAGCCACCGCCCGCTAGGTAAACTAAGTCTTTATGCCATCGTTTTTATTTCAGGTGTGGGTTTTCTGGCTTCAGCAGCGCTGACTGCAATTGAAGCTTTCGTAATTCATGCCTGGTGTATCTGGTGCATAATTTCTGCCTTTGTGGTGACGCTTCTATTTGTACTGGCAGTTCTTGAAGTGCGTAACCCTTCTACCCTCTGGGTTTCCAGGCCGGGTAAAGAAGGAGAGGTTCGTGCTGCAGGTTCAAGCTATCTGATTGTCCTAGG
>CAZSDV010000004.1:11137-28965 GCA_964605715.1 uncultured Acidobacteriota bacterium | reverse complement strand
TAATCATCAGTATTCCTGCCTGGGTGTTTCTGACGTTGGGCAACCAGACAGCAGGGCCAACCGAGGTAGCCAAAGGAAATCTGGCTCGATTGCATCGTCCTGATAGTCACTGGCAAGGCTTAGAAGGTGCAAAGCTTACCGTTGTGGAGTTTGCTGATCTTGAATGTCGCAGCTGCGCCAATATGGAACCTGTGATGGAGAGAATCCGTGAGACTTATGGACAGAAAATACGTTACACGCTTCGCCATTTTCCACTCACAAAAATTCATGCTAATTCCTGGAAGGCTGCTGAAGCTGCGGAGTGTGCAGCAAGCCAAGGGAAGTACTGGGAAGCTATTAAAATATTTTTTAGTCGTCAACAAGAACTACAAGTTGGAGCATTAAAAAGATATGCCAGTAAGATTGACCTGGAGTTGGAGTCCTTCAATAAGTGCCTCGATTCAGGTGAGATGGCTGAGCGCATTAGAAGGGACCGTGATGACGGTTTGGAACTAGGAGTCAAAGGAACGCCCACCTTTTTCGTGGGCCAAAGACCTGTGACCGGCCAAATTTCATATGGGCAATTTTCCAGGATGATTGATGAAGCTATTGATGATGCGACGATGTTAGTCATTAGACCTCCTCTCCCCTTGGATCCGAAGGTATTTTCAGGGGTAGAGTCAGTTTCGGCAGAGAAGGCTGTGATAGCAGGTAGTTCGACCGTTGTCGATTTGCACGAGGGGTTCGTGACGGGAGAGATTTCTGAACCGCAATCTTCTGGGCCCATGGATCCTGGCAATTTACTGGAGGGGGCCAAATCGCCGGACTTAGACAGTGCTTTTTCATCTTTTTCTAGAGCTTTTGGAGCTTGCTCAGAGGATTTACCACCTGAACCACCTAGTATCGATATGGAGGAGACTTACAGCCTATTCTTAGCTGGAGGAACAGTCTTATTTCTTGACGTGCGTGATCCGGGCCAATTTAGTTCCGGGCACATTCGTGGGGCCATCAATCTTCCTGCAACTCAGGTCGAAGCTAGATTGGGCAGATTGCCAAAAGATCACAAGATAGTTGTCTATGGCCAGTCAACGTCGACAGGTGATCCTTGCGCTGAAAGTCGGTCCACGGGGCGGCTTTTGCTTGAAAATGGATTTTCGGAAAATTTGGTTGCGGTTTTTGCAGATGGATATGAGTCCTGGGTAAGAGGTGGATACCCAAGCGAGAAGGGTCCATAAAGTCATCCGTCAAACGGGAACTCATTCCGATCTCTAAATTTGAATCTTCTGATCGTCCTATGTCGACCTTAGCTTTTTAATAGCTTAGATTTGAAGTTCCTAATCACCTAATTAGTAATATTGGTAGCTGGTAAGTTTGGTGTAGAGGTAAAAATTCTTAGGTTACAGGTTTGTTCAGTTTTAGGAGGTATCAATGAAATTGCAAGGTTATGCTTCACGGGAGGGTACGAACCGGTATAAGAGTCGTTTTGAAGGTCAGCTACCCAGCCATTTTCGGCTCGCCGGAGATATTTGGATCTCCTCAATTGGATTGGGAACTTATCTGGGAAATCCAGATGCGGAAACAGATCTTCAGTATTGCGAGACTGCCATCCGAGCTTTGGAATTAGGGTTTAACGTACTTGACACGGCAATTAATTATCGTCACCAGCGGAGTGAGGTTTCACTAGGTAAAGCTCTGCAAATGGCTATCAGTTCCAGCATTTTGCAACGGGATGAGATTATTGTGGCCACAAAAGGTGGCTTTTTCAGCTTTGATGGTTCAGTTCCTTCCGATCCACAGAGATTTTTCCATGAGACGTTCCTGGCTACTGACTTATTGCGGCCCGCTGAAATTGTTGCCGGCTGCCATTCAATTGCCCCTCGTTTTCTTGAATCGCAGGTTGAACGAAGCCTGAAGAACCTCCAGCTTAAAACCCTCGACATCTATTACGTTCACAATCCAGAAACCCAATTACAGGAGATCGGCAAGGAAGAACTCTATCGTCGTTTGCGTGTGGCTTTTGGAAAACTTGAGGAGTTAGCTTGTGAGGGTAAAATTCGGATTTATGGTGTAGCTACCTGGACCGCATTCCGGGTGGAGGCAGATGCCCGGGAAGCGATTTCGCTTCCTCACCTCGTTGAGCTGGCTAGGGAAGTAGGAGGCAAGGACCATCACTTTCGCGCAATTCAGTTGCCGTTGAACTTGGGTATGCCTGAGGCGATTTTGGCCAAAACTCAGTGGCTCAACGGAAATCGCATTTCATTACTCAATGCAGCGCAGGAATTTGGTCTTATGACATTTGCTTCCGCCTCTCTCCTTCAGGGACAGCTTTCGCGCAGTTTGCCTCCTAAGACTCAAGAATGGTTTTCAGGCTTGCGAACTGATGCTCAGCGGGCCATCCAATTTACTCGTTCAGCTCCGGGGGTTAGTTGTGCACTTGTAGGAATGAGTAAGATCGAACATCTGGAAGAGAACCTTGGGACCGCTCAGATATCTCCTCTTAATCGAGATGAATTGGACAGGTTGTTCTGAGGGTTTTGTTAAGGCAAGATGCGCAAAGAGGGTGCCATGAAGCCCCGTTGAAACAAAAGGGAAAGTGAACGAGGGAACCGCAAGGCGTTGAAATTAAAAAAGAATGGGACGAGATGAGTTTTCTATGGGTAATCAAGAAATTTTAACCGAAAAGTTTTCCCGCGGGATGAGGGCGCTTGGCCAAGCTGATTTTTCTTCGGCCATTGAGGTGTTTGATGAAATAGTCGCTGCCGATCCCAATAATGCGCGGGCATGGTTGCAACTTGGACTTTGTTACCTTGAGATGCGTGAACACGAGAAGGCCCGCGAGGCACTAAAGGCATCCGTGATAGCTGACACAACAGATGCGGATGCCCACTATCTTTTGGGAACCACTGAAGGTAGTTTTGGAAATCTAGAAGAAGCGGCAGCCTCCTATCAGCGAGCACTTAAAGTCAATCCGGGGCATATCAAGGCTGAAGAGTTTCTAATTCGGACACAGTCCTTACTCGCAAGTCGTGAGCATTTTCGCACCGCACTGAAAATACTTTCGGTACCAAAGCCGTCTCCAGGAGCACTCAACTCAGGCTTGCGAGAACTGGTTCAGTCAATCGCCATTTTCTCTAATTCTCCTGCCGGTGATCATTTGCTCGTTTGTGCTCGTAAACTTTTTTCCCAAGCAAAAGCGTTTGAGGTAAGTATCGATACAGAGACAATTCCCACCTATTGGTGCGAGCTCTGTGAGCGAGGATATCAATCGATGCAATTCCGCAACTGGTCTGTTGCCCGACAGTCCTATGAGGAAGCACTCAGTTACGTTTCTGATGCTGCCTTCATCCATCACGCGCTCGGATTTGCATTTATTGAGACCGAGGAAATTGGCAACGCTGTTGCAGCCTGGATGCGAACATTGGAGCTGGATCCCAATTACGATTTTCGGAGATTCGGGCGGGTGAGAGCCAAGTAACTTCGTTACTGCTTTTACCAGAGAAGAAACTTTCTCAACTTGGTTAAGTTTGCAGATCTTCTAGTAAGGTGCTTTAGTTTGTCTGGTTCTCTCCGCCAGAATGAATTTGGATAAGGGGGTACGAAGTGTCGCGGTCTCCACTCATTACCATTACTACCGATTTTGGGTTAAACAACTCGTTTGTAGGGATTGTGAAGGGTGTCATCTTAGGGATTAATCCGGAAGTATCCATTATTGATTTAAATCTTCAGATCCATTCTTATGATGTCCTTGACGGTGCCCTAAGTCTGGCTGAGAGTTACCGTTACTTTCCCCCTGAGACAATCCATCTTGTGATTGTGGACCCGGGCGTCGGTGGGTCACGACGGCCAATTGTGGCTCATACTGCAGACTACAAATTTGTAGCCCCTGATAACGGAGTCCTTTCTTTCATCTATGAACAAGAGGAAAAGACTGAGGTTCGTGAAATTCAAGCGGACCGCTACTTCCTGAGTCCTGTCAGTAACACTTTCCACGGGCGTGATATTTTTGGTCCCGTTGCTGCTTGGCTTAGCCGGGGAGTTGGTATAGATACGCTCGGGAGGAAAATCACTGATTTTGTCCGTCTCGACACCCCCAAACCAAAATCTGTGGGTAATGGTCTGCTGAAAGGTCTAGCGCTGAAGGTGGATAAGTTCGGAACTATAGTCACCAATTTTACTCCGGAAAGTGTGCCACAGCTGTTTTCAAAAAACCCTCCTTTTTTCAAGTTTGTTATTAACGAGAAAGAGATTACCCAACTATATAAATCATATTCTGAAGGGAAAACCTCTGAAGTCTTTGTTGTCCTTGGCAGTTCAGGTTATCTTGAAGTGGCTGCAAGCTGCCGCTCTGCGGCCAAGTTGCTGAACGTCGATCGAGGCGCGGAAGTGACTCTTCAATTCGGAAACGGACCCTCATAATAGAATTTCATCCGGGGTAGCTTCCATGGAGAGTGTGGAGCTACGTGTGGGAATGCGGCTGCTTGCCTGGATCCTCACAGTTACCTCTTTGTTAAAGTGGCCGCCTCAGAGCTTTACTTTGAGGATCCAGTAATTCATTTAAGGCATCACCGAGGAAATTAAACGAGAATACAGCTCCCATAACGGCCAGTGTTGGCCAGATGGCAAGATGGGGAGCGTTGAAGAGGTGACTTCGAGCGCTATTTAGCATTGAGCCCCAGCTTGGCGTCGGAGGCGGGACACCCAAGCCAAGAAAGCTCAATGAGGCTTCGGCCAATACTGCACCAGCCATAGCAATAGAGGCTTGCACAAGAATAGGCGGAAGTATATTTGGGAGTATATGACGGAAAAGTATCCGAGCATGGCTAGCACCTAGCCCGCGTGCCGCTTCGATGAATTCTAGTTCTTTTACCCGAAGAGTCTCACCTCGTGCTAGACGTGCAAAACCAATCCAGCCGCCGAGGCTCAGGGCTATTACCAGCTTCCAGAATCCTGGACCAAGGAAGGCCACGACCGCAATTGCAAGTAGTATTCCGGGCAACGATTGCAAGGAATTGATAACTAGAACATTCAGGAAAGTATCGAATCTTCCTCCCCAGTAACCTGCAAGCAAGCCCATTAGCAGTCCTAGTGTCAGGGATACAGCAACTACTGAGGATCCCACAGCCAAGGAGATTCGAGCTCCTATTAGGATGCGGGAAAGAATGTCCCGACCTAACTCGTCGCATCCGAGCCAGTGTTCTTTTGATGGTGGGGCCAGACGCACTGGTAGGTTAATAGTCATGGGGTCCCAAGGGAGTATTGGGGGCACAATCAGAGCGGCCAGAACGAGAATCGAAATTAGTGCAAACCCAACAGCAGCCAGAGGATTTACCTGCAGAAAACGAAGCAGAGAAGTGAGTTGGGTTGGATATTTCATTGAGCTCGAATCCGGGGGTCGAGTAGCGAATAGCCTAAGTCAGTTAGAAAGTTTACCAACACGTAGGTCAGAGAAATTGATAGTACGCACCCCTGAAGCAGTGGGTAATCCCGAGCATTGATGGCTTCGACGGTTAATCGTCCCAGCCCTGGCCATGAAAAAATTGTCTCCGTTATGATGGCCCCAGCCAGGAGTGTTCCAAACTGCAGGCCAATTATGGTGACTACAGGAATTAAACCATTACGTAGTGCATGGCGGTAGAGCACGGCACCTTCACTTAACCCTTTAGCGCGTGCCGTCCTTACGTAGTCGCTTGAAAGCTGTTCTAGCATGGAGGAGCGGACCATTCGGGTCAAAATGGCTGCCATCGAAGCCCCCAATGTGAAGGCAGGGAGAATATAGCTTGCTGGGGAACCTCGCCCGGAAACTGGAAGTAGTCCCATTTGAATGGAAAAGATCAGGATTAGTGCTGGCCCGAGGGCAAAATTGGGGAACGACAGACCTAGCAGGGTAACGCTTCCCAGTAATCGGTCTAGCCACCCTCCTCGGTTTACAGCAGCAGTAATACCAGCCGGGACGGAAATCAAGATGGCTATAGTTAGGCTGATCAGTGCCAGCCAAAAGGTTGCCGGATAGCGCGCCCTCAAGACTTCAGATACGGGGATATTAAATTTGAAGGAAGTTCCTAGGTTACCTTGTACCAGCTGCTGCCAGTAAGTTGCATATTGAATGTGAAGCGGTTGGTCCAACCCTAGCCGGTGCCGAATCTCTTCTATATCTGCCGGTTCAGCGCCCTCCCCGAGCATTTGTACCACTGGGTCACCTGGGATTAAATGGATTAATAGAAAGATGGAAGTGACCACGATTGCCAGGACCGGAAGTGAAAGAACGAGGCGACGAAGTATGAAGTAGAGCATTTATGTCTGTTCCCGTGTCTATGTTCGTGCTCAAGCCTCGGAGGAGTCATCAAAAGAGGATGTTGTTTCAGCAAGGTTTTTCTCACCTGGAAGCACCTCGTGAGATTCCTGAAGGGAGGACACCAATGGCTCAATTTTTACCTTGGTAATTCTCCGATTTTCCATCTCCATAACCTCAAATCGCCGGCTTCCGTAAATACAATCCTCTCCTCCTTTGGGGATTATATCCAGGCGGCTAAGAACGAATCCACCGAGTGTTTCAAATCCTTGATCACGCGGTAAGGTTATGCCGTGATCATCGGACAGTTCTCGAAGAGTCAATGCGCCTTTCAGAACAAAGGTGCCGTCTTTTTGATCAGGAATAGCTTCCTCAGAAAGGTCGTATTCATCTTCAATTTCACCAACAATCTCCTCTAAGACATCCTCAAGGGTGACTAGGCCAGCATAGCTTCCGAACTCGTCGACAACTAGAGCAATCTGCGTTTTCTTGCTGCAGTATTCTTCTAGGAGCTGATCGACGGTCATATTTTCAGGTACAACCATGGGTTCCCGGAGGACTGATCGCAACAAAAATGGTGCATTGTAAGGTGTGTTAAATTGCCAACGGTTGCGGAAAACCCTCAACAAGTCTTTAGAATAAAGCACACCCACGATTCGGTCTGGCGGCCCCTCGTAGATCGGAATACGTGAGCGAAGGTTTTTGTTAACTTGGTCAAGTAGAGTTGGGAGGTCATGGGTTAAGGGGAGTCGGAATACATCTGGCCAGGGGGTCATAATCTCCCTTACTAAAATTTCGTGTAGGTCGAACGCCCCAAAGATCATGGCCTCCTGTTTCTTACCTAAAAGACCGCGCTGCCGGATACTCGATACCAACAACTTAACTTCATCCTTGGTGTGGTGACGCGCGTGACCTGAGTTTGCACGAAACCCGACGAGCTTCAGAATTTGATTTGAAATCCAATCCATCCACAGAATAAAGCTCCTAGTTGATTTCAAGACCAAAGTCATTGGCCAGGCGACAAATAGCGATACTTGCTCAGCACGCTCGTAGCCAACGGTTTTCGGCACTAGCTCACCAAACACCACCGCTATACCTGTGATTGCCAAAAACACCAAGGCAGTGGCGACGGAATGCGTCACGATGGGATTCGCGTGTTGTTGGAATACGGATTGGAACCAACCTTCGAGAGAGTCTGCGAGGGCGTCCTCGGCAATCCAGCCAAGTAATAGACTAGAGATTGTGATCCCAAGCTGTACCCCAGAAAACAAAAGACCCGGATTTGAGAGCATCTTTTGTATTAGCTTGGCTCGCGAGTTGCCTTCCTGGACTAGTTGCTCGATACGAGTATGCCGAATTGAGAGTAGTGCATACTCAGCGGCTACGAAGAAGGCGCTGAGGGCGACAAGCCCTAGCACCGCAGCAATGCTTAGATGGATCATTGGGTGATTTAGTGGGTCCCGGGATATTTTAGCACAAAAAACCCATTCTAATCCTGTCAGTAGGTCTAGCTACAGGAAGTGCCTCATTGCAACGAAAAACAACTTAATTCTATCTTTCTCAGTGCGATTTCCTGGGGAATCAGTCTGTGAGAAAAACCAAGAAAAGATGGAAAATGTATTGCCCACAGAAGAGGACAGAAAAGATGCATTGGCCAGAGGGTGATGTTATCCGACCCTGGCTATCCCCTCCGTGAAGCCCGTTTCCGGGACCGAATTATAAGAAGAGTAACAACTATCGCAATTACTCCAAGTATGACCTGATGGAAACGAGCTATAAAAGATACGATTACCTGCCAATCGCCCAGGGAGTAACCAATAAGCCCTATTCCAATCCCCCAAATTATCGCTCCCGAAACGTCAAAAAAGAAAAATCGCGCGTAGGGCATTCGGAAAAATCCCGCAAACGGTCCTGCAAAAACTCTTAGTCCAGTGATGAAACGTCCAGTGAAAACAGCCCAGTTTGAGTGCGCTAGGAAAAACTTTTTAGCCTTCTCGTACCGAAGTAGCCTTCCAATAAAGCTGTTTTGGTAGCGTTCGAACAGTGGAGCTCCGACAAAACGGCCGAGAAGGTAGCCGATATTGTCGCCCAGGGCGGCTGCAAGTGCGGCCACCCCCATTACATTGGTGATTTCAAGTTCACCTCGGAAAGAAAGATAACTTGCAAAAAGTAGGACCGTTTCCCCAGGAAGTGGCAGGCCAGCATTTTCCAGCATCACCCCAAAAAAAATTACCCAGTAACCGTATTGTTCAAAGAAACCTGTTAAGGTCTCGAAGATTGCATCTCCCATAGATGCTTATTATTATGCCTGAGTCTTCCTGTTTTGGAAAATCGTGCGGTAAGAAAAATTTTTTTGGGGGGGGGGACTTGTTTTTAGTTGAGTTGCTACTCAATGTAAGATTCTGGTAAATTGTAAAAGGACACCCTGTGTTGGTTTTAAGCGGAAATTGTGCCTGCTATGGCCAAATTTCTTCTCAAGAAACTGGAACATGTTACCGTATCAAATCAAGTCAAAGTGTTCTGGAAAATGTTTAATAATTAAGGAAATATGGCTGCAAGTTGCTTGCGAGTTTCAGGTGCTGTGCAGGGGGTTTCCTCCGGAGCTTGACGTAGGGGGTGGTTCGAACCGACACTGATTTGACCGTTGTCTGTTAACTATTGAAGTTAAGTTAGGAATGCCATGCCATCAGGATCTAAGAGAAAAAGTAGAAGTCGAGAAGGATTTGAAAAGAATCTTGATCGCCTCGACGTTATCGTGCACCAGTTGGAGGATGCTGACTTGCATCTGGAAAAGGCTCTCCAGTTACTTGAGGAGGGAATGCGCCTTTCTGAGATTTGTCATAAACAACTGGAAGAGGCTGAAGGAAAGGTGGAGATTCTCCTTAAAAAGGCCGGTGGAAAAATTTCCCGGGAACCCTTTCGTCCTGAGGAAGAAGGGTAAGGCGCGCCTTGAGTGTTGTTCCTTCTTTTGATATTGGAAAGTTTTTAGGGCAACATCGCACCAGGATTGATCACACCTTAGAGGGGTTGTTGCCAGGTGCCGAAGTTGTTCCAAGCTCTATCCACCGAGCCATGCGCTACGCGGTCTTCTCGGGAGGGAAGCGCATACGGCCCATTCTCTGCCTTGAGGCGAGTAGAATTTTTTCGGAAGATGATGAATTCCTTCTTCCGGCTGCCTCTGCATTGGAACTGATCCACGCCTATTCGCTCATCCATGATGATCTTCCTGCACTTGATGATGATGACTTGCGTCGCGGTAAACCTTCCTGTCATGTAGCTTTTGGCGAGGCTACTGCAATTTTGGCCGGCAATGCCCTATTGACCTTGGCTTTTCAAATCTTGGCCGAATCATCTGATAATCTATTTAAGCGCTGTCTCCGAGTGAATCGCGAGTTGGCGCAAGCCGTTGGAACGCTTGGGGGCATGATTGGGGGCCAGATAGCCGACCTCGAAGCTGAAGCAAGGCCACTTGACTCCCGAACCCTCCAGTACATCCATGCCTCAAAGACAGGAGCCTTGATTCGGGCCTCAGTTCGCACGGGGGCTATTTTGGCTGGGGCGGAAGAGGGGGATTTAAATAAAATTAGTACCTATGGTGAGAAAGTTGGCCTAGTTTTTCAGATTGTTGATGACTTGCTTGATGTTCTTGGGTCGTTTGAGGAACTAGGTAAGGTATCTGGGAAAGATGCTGAGCACAAGAAAGCCACTTATCCAGGGTTTTACGGTGTTGAGGAATCACGTGCCATGGCCGTGAAGTTGGCCGAGGAGGCATGCCATGCTCTGGGTCCATTTGAGGAGAAGGCGCGGAACTTGAAAGAGATTGCACGCTATCTCCCAAAAAGAGCATCCTGACCATAAAAAATTCTCGCTGTATTCGACCGTAGAAGATACCCAGAAAAGTGGTTCACCATGAAATCCAAAAAGATTCGCCTGGACCGATTATTATTCAACCGTGGGTTGGCTAAAACTCGCCAGAAAGCCCAGGGGATGATTCTTGCAGGGTCAGTACTAGTAGATGAAGAGAAGATTGATAAGTGTGGTACCTGCATAAATGAGAATGTTTCTGTAAGACTTCTTGACTTACCGATGAGATATGTTAGTCGGGGAGGGATAAAGTTAGAAGGAGCACTCAACCACTTCTCTGTCAAGGTAGAAGGCAGAGTATGTCTGGATATAGGATCTTCTACTGGAGGATTCACCGACTGCCTGCTCCAGAGAGGCGCGGAGAAGGTGATAGCTGTGGATGGTGGGACGAATCAGCTGGCTTGGCAGTTACGAAAGGACTTCCGGGTTCATTCGCTCGAAAAGACCAATGCTCGATATCTGTGCTTAGGGAAGATTGGCGAGAGGGTAGAGCTTGCAACTGTAGATGTTTCTTTCATTTCTGCCACCCTAATAATTTCCCGGCTTCCTCTTCTACTAGATTCCGGTGCCGACTTGCTCGTACTTGTTAAGCCCCAATTTGAGGTGGGTCGTGGACAGGTGGGCAAGGGTGGCATAGTTCGTGACTCAGAGAAGCAGCGAGAAGCAGTGGCCAGAGTCCAGCTTAAACTTAAAGAGCTGAGATTTGTTGACATCGGGTCAACGGAGAGCGGGATTCAGGGTGCTGGGGGAAATCGAGAGTATTTCTTGCATGCGCGCTGGCCAAACGGGGGTCAATCGGATATATTTTCTTAGGATATTCCGGTAAATATAGTGGCTTCTGAAGTGGCGCATTTTAGCTGGTTGGGATTGTGTTAACCAGCTTCCCTTCAGATTAACGAACTATTTTTTGGTGTCCTCAAGTACTGTTCTTGATTTCTGCAGTGGAAAAAAGTTCAGATTGGTTACCGGCTAAGTTTGTTTCTATTAAAATCCTGAGAGTGCTATGCTCATTCGTACAATTGGTATTATTTCCAAACCAAAAAAGGCTGAGATCCGGGGGGTAGTTACACCTCTAATTTCCTGGCTCGGGAAACACAACGTAAAGGTGCTCATTGATCGGGAAACCAGTTCAATGCTCGATATTTCGGACCAAGGCGTTAGCCGAAACGAACTTCCTTCTCAGGTGGATATGATTTTGGTTCTTGGTGGAGATGGTACGTTGCTAGCCGCCGCACGTGTGATCGACAAGAAGAAAGTTCCAATTCTGGCGATTAACCTCGGTGCTCTAGGTTTTTTGACTGGAACGGCCCTGGAAGAGATGTACGTTGTCCTTGAGGAAGCCTTGGCCGGAAAGGTCAAGCGCGATTGCCGAACACAGGTGCAGGCTGATGTTATACGGTCAGGGGAAACCATTTCCCAATTCCGTGCCTTGAATGATGTGGTGTTGAACAAGGCGGCAATTGCGCGGATTCTCGATTTTGACATTGCGATTGACGGAGGATATGTTGCTTCCTATCGTGCGGATGGCTTAATTTTATCTACCCCGACGGGCTCAACTGCCTATTCCCTAGCAGCAGGAGGTCCAGTGGTAGTGCCTGCAGTGGACGCCCTTTTGATTACTCCCATTTGTGCACACACACTGAGCAATCGACCTCTAATTGTCCCTGACTCAGTTAAAATTGAGGCGACAATTAAGACCCCTCGAGAATCTGTTTTCCTGACTGTGGATGGACAAGTAGGGATCGCGTTGCACACGGATGACACGGTTCGCGTATATAAATCGGAGCATTCAGTGGACTTGATAGTTCCGCCCTACCAGACTTATTTCGATGTGTTGCGGCAAAAACTAAAATGGGGTGGTAAGGTGGGCCTTAAGACTTCCTGAGATCAAAAACTTCAGTGCGAAATATGTCTTCGACGGTTTCCCGCGAGCGGATCAATTCTGCATGTTCACCACTTAAAAGTACTTCGGCCGGACGAGGGCGAGTATTGTAGTTTGAGGCGAGAGTGTAACCGTAAGCTCCCGTTGTAAGAATTGCCATTAGATCTCCTGGTTTTACCCCTTGCATCTCCCGCTCCTGACCAAGAAAATCACCTGTTTCACAGATTGGGCCAACCACGTCGGCAAGGAACTTTTCCCCTGGGCCTTTCCGAACGGGAAGGATTTTGTGGTAAGAGTTGTAAAGGGCCGGGCGAATTAAGTCGTTCATTCCTGCATCCAGAACGATAAAGCCTTTGTTGGTTTTCTGTGGGTCCCGTTTTACGTAGAGCACACGTGCGAATAACAAGCCTGCATCACCTACAAGTGCCCGTCCCGGTTCAAGTACTAGTTGGTAGGGTGTACCACGAAGCCGAGAGACTAGCCTCTTAGACAGGGTGCCTAGGTCTAGTTCTCTACTTTTTCCATAATTAATTCCCAATCCTCCACCTAAATCGAGATTCATTACTTTAATCTCATCTCTGCGAAGCTTATCGGCGATAGCGCGGATTTCATCAAAGGCTTGGAGAAACGGATGCACATCGAGAATCTGAGATCCGATGTGACAGGCCACGCCCCGAATTTCAATATGCGGTGAGGCTGCAGCTCGACGGTAAAGTCCTTCGGCTTCTGCAGGACATACACCGAACTTATGTGAAGTTTGTCCTGTCTGGACGTAGGGATGAGTTTTCGCCTCCACGTTAGGGTTGATACGAACTGCTATGGGAGCAATTTTACCCAACGCCTGAGCCTGTTTTTCGATGAGGTCAAGTTCCTCTTTCGACTCAACGTTGAACATCAAAAGATTTGATCTTAGTCCATCGTTAATTTCTTCGATGGTTTTCCCAACACCAGAGAAGGCAACTCGAGTTGGGTCCCCACCCACCTGCAGCACTCGTTCGAGCTCCCCACCGGAAACTATATCTGCTCCTGCTCCCATTTTGAGGAGCAAGGATATGATTTTCAAGTTGGAGTTTGCCTTTACGGAGTAACAGATAAGGTGAGGAATGCTGGCAAAAGCTTGGTCAAGACACCGGTAATTTTCCTCTATTCGTCGTCGGCTGTAGACGTAGGCGGGAGTTCCGAATCGGCTCCCAAGGTGAGAGAGATCGTGCCCTTCCCAACTCAGGCGGTTCTGCTTATAGTCTAATCGCTCCATTCCGATTATCCCTAGTATTATAATGGGTAGATGGTTTTTCCAGAAAGTCGGCGCGACCCCCAACTTTAAAAACCAGTGAAGCAAGGATCTAGAATAATCAGCGGGCAATCTTACCCGCAACTCATCATATCACAGAGTGACCTACCTGCTTCTTTAGGTGTATTTCGCGTTCCAGCATGCTTTAGGAGATATTTTAGGATTTAGTCTCTTAGGGGATTAAGATCTCCGGTTAAACCTCTTCTTTGGCCTTGGGGCTTCTTGCGTCTATAATGATTGTGATGCTAGAGATAAAGCACTGTCCTTACTGCAGCTCTCAACCTCGTCAGCAGGATGATCGGGATTGGTATTGCGAAACTTGCGACCTGACCTTTTACGTTGTTTTCACCGATGAATATCGCATCGATGAGGCATGAGATGATCGAAGTCACTAAGAGGCTTAATTCTTAAGCTCAGCCTTGCCCGTTAACTCTGCTTATTGACCAGACGTTTGATGTTGAATTAAAGGAGGGGATGCCCCACTCCATGTTAGTAACATTAGAGGATTTTCAGGTGAATTCCCAGTTTCAGGATGCCCCAGTTCAGTGTCGCTTCCTACGGCTAGCTCCGGCCATTGCCACTCGTGGGACTGATGCTTTGGATTGTATTTTTCAGGTTGGCGAAGAAGAAATCACCGTGGCAGTATCTCACGCGGGGATCGTGGAATTCAGTGAGTTTGCAGGCAAGAGCCTAAACGACCAGGAAGTAGTTGATATTGCGGCATGCTTTCTCAGGCGGACCCTGGAAGCTGGAGGGAGTGGGTCAACCCCTCTCTGGCTAGATGGAAAGTGCCTGGTGGAGTTGGCATCAGAACTTGGTGCCCCAAAAAATTAGCAATCGGGTTGAATGTTTCCTAGCAGAGCGAGCCGAAAAATAAACACCCTATTAATTTTCCAAAGGGCCTCCTACCGGACTCCCTTTTGTTATAAGTTTCCCCTCTTGTACTCCTCCACCAAGTAGTCGCAAGCTCGAGCTGATAAAGCTCCGATTGTTAGGGTGGGCCCATAACCGCCGGAGGTAACAAACGAACTTCCATCCACAACGAACAAGTTGGGTACGTCATGGGTTTGATTGAATTTGTTAAGGACGCTTTTCCTGGAATCTTCCCCCATACGACAAGCACCCATTTCGTGGATCATTGAGCCGGGGGCTCTCATTGTGCCCCTCTCAAAGTATATTTCTGCCCGTGCTGCATGGAACAATTCCTTGAGGTTTTCTAATGCATCCTTGGCCATTTCGCGTTCATTATCGCTGAATTGGCAGTGAATCCTTGGGACAGGGATACCCCATGCGTCTTTAACATTTTTGTCAATCTCGACAAAGTTTTCCCAACGCGCCAGCATTTCAGCTCGGGTATTGAAAGTAATTGTTGCCGGGTAATTGCGCCGGACGCGGCTCTTAAACCCTGGCCCGAAGCCTGAAAGCCTCTGGGCGTATCCAGGGGACATTCGCGGGCCGCTACCCCCTTCGTGCACATAAGAACGGATAAACTTAGGGTGACGGTCCGTGATATTTCGATAAGGTATGATATCTATGCCTGCTGATTTACCATCCGCGTTGACTACCTCGCCCCCAACTAATTCTGGGAGAAAGGCGCTGACTCTTGGGCCTCCAAAGTTGTCCATTAAGTAATGCCCCAGCACGCCATTTGAATTAGCAATACCATTCGGCCAGATGCGGGAAATAGAGTTGAGCATGATCCGGGGTGATTCCAGGCCTGATGCACCCAGAACTACTGCTCGACTTCGCACTTCATAGTCTTTCTTCGTCAACCGATCTACAAAGGCAACGCCTCGTGCCTTTCCATTCTCATCAACCAATACTTCCCGTACTACAGAATTTGTCCGCAGTGTCATCCGGCCTGTCTTCATGGCTGCCGGCAAGGTGTCAGAGATAGAATTCCAATGGCCCCCAACGGCACAGCCTCGCCCACAACCGCCACAATAGTGGCATTGCCCTAGGCCATGAATGCTTTTAGTACGCATTGCTGCCCGCTTATTTGCCACTCGCATTCCCACTTTTGGGGCAATCTTCTGGATGATTTTTTCTCCACAGTTCAGGGCCATTGGTGGAATAAATTTTCCATCTGGCCAGTGAGGAAGATTGACTTTCTCAGAGGCGACACCAACAAAACTCTCCACCTTGTCGTAGTAGGGTGCCATCTCAGCATAGCGAATCGGCCAATTTTCTCCGTAGCCGTCATGGTCAGCAGCTCGAAAATCTATATCACTTAGCCGGCGAACCTCACGACCCCAATGGAGGATTTTCCCTCCTACGGCTCGTTTTCGAACCCATCGGAAAGGTTTTCCTTTCGCAGTGGTATAAGGATGCTCTGCATCCTTAACATAAAAAATCTTAGAGTACTCCCCTGCCGTCCACTGCTTCGGGTAGGTTCGTTCTCGCTCCCCAGGCCGGTCAAAGCCTCGGTATTTTGTTTCGTAGGGCCAGACATGAGTGGATAAATCTTTTGCCATGTCCAACTTCGGGCCAGCTTCTAAAACCAGGATTTCCATACCTTTTTCAGATAATTCCTTGGCTGCCCAGCCTCCTGCAGCACCGGTTCCAACCACGATGGCGTCGTATGTTTTTTTTAAGTTCATGGCTCTCCTTAAGCTGTTATCGCTAATTTTCACTCTGCCCTAATGAGAAGATCATTCGCCAATAGCCCTCTTTTTAGCATCTCAGCCATCCTGTAGTTCTTCCAGAATAAGAAACGCTCTTACCAGTCATATAAAGACTTCCAACCTAGCCTGGGTATCCTAGTTCGGCTTACAAGGCAAGTCAATGCTGCCCTTCTAAAAGTAGTTGGGTCGGCGTGGGGCATTGCAAGAGGCTGCCAGTGTCTGGCCTGGGAACCCATGTTTTTTTGGAGAAAGAAAAATAAATTTCTTATTTTCATACGTTGCTGAGTTAACGTAAGTGACGAATTGACCTAATAAACTAGCTAAGTATTGATTTGCAAACGAAATATTATTCCTTGCCTGATATCTGAAGTATGAGAGCTTCTATTTTCCTTTACTTTTCCTTTTTATTTTTTTTTCGATAACAAAAAGACGCAGGGTCCAAAGAATTGCGGGAATAAGGAGCGCAAATCCCACAATTGCGGCCATGGCACGTGGAGAGAGACCCCACTCGTCGTGACCTTTTCCAAGCAGGAAAGTGGAGATGGAGGTTGCGAGTGTGTGCAATCCCATGTCGATGGAAAAGATGCGGCCACGAAGCTTTGTGGGGACTGAGAGTTGGAGTAGGGCAGTTGACATTACCCAAATATTACTGCTTCCCATGTGACCGAGCATGAGGACCAGGGCTGCAATGAAGAGGTTGGGAGCGTAGCTCAGGGCCAAGTAGCCGAAAGCTGCAAGAAAGAAGCCAATGGCAATCGTTGGGCGTATCAACCGCGGACGTCCACGAACAATAACTTCTCCAACCAATGGACCAATTAACGTACCGATCCCCCGGGCCGCAAATAGGAGGGCAGTTCCGAGAACACCAGAATCTCCTATAAGAAAAATCTCTTGCCCGAAGAACACTAGCACCAGAAGCATGCCGCCACCTACACCAAGGCCAGTTTTGGCCAGAAGGATAGCAAAAACCTTAGAATGTAATCTGAGGTAACGTAGCCCCTCGTGAAAAGAGGGAAGTGGAGGCGGTTCCGAGCTTCCCTCCCAGCTTTGATTTTTACTTGTGCCGGGCACATGTCTAGGCAGAGTATTCGCCGGAGAAAAGTGTGACTCTGAAACCAGGATTCGTCCAATCAGAACCGCTGAGATCAGGAATGATCCTGAATTAACCAAAAACGTTACCTCACGTCCGAGTGTGGCAGTAACCAAACCTCCCAGCGCCATGCCTATGGCGAGAGTCAGTGACCATGTAGCGGAAACAAGGGCATTTGCAGCCATGAGTTCCCGCTTCTCAACCAGATCAGGCATTATCGAATTTCGTGCCGGTTCAAAAAGTGACGCGAGACTCACTTCTAATCCAAGGAGTATATAAACCAGCCAAAGATCTCCCCTTGTTTCAATTAAAAGTAATCCTAGAACAATTCCAGCCCGTGCAAGATCGGTTACTATCATTACCTGTCGCCGTGGAAAACGGTCTGTAATTAAACCTGCTATAGGCGTCATGACGAACCATGGTACGGACTGGAGAATGATGGCCAACCCAATGATTTTTCCAGAACCAGTAAGCTGGTACAGGAGGTCATAAAGTGCCAGGGTATAAAACCAGTCGCCAATTCCACTGATTAACTGGCCTGCCCAAAGGCGACGGAAGTTGATGTTGTACTTCAACAAACGGAAATAGCCAATCCGGAGGTGGGTATTGCTCTCCAGTGGAGTTTTATCAAGTGGGCTAAGGGGGGCCTGGGTTGCCATTGTTGGGAATTCTACCATGGGGTTGCCGGGATGCTGATTATGGTGAGTATCCTTTCGAAATACACCTGATGGCTTTAGTATTGGCGGAACGGGTTCTAATGATAATATGTATAAGTATCGAAACGACGTTAGGTTGAGTTTGGGGGCTGC
>CAZSDV010000004.1:0-11127 GCA_964605715.1 uncultured Acidobacteriota bacterium | reverse complement strand
GGAGAGTGTTTCTCTGGGTGTTCAATGGGGTTGTGGTGGTCGCACTGCTCGGTGGTGCCGTAAATCTTAGGGCTCAACGAGTAGGCCCAACCGTTTACGTTGCTCTTTGCTTCGACACAGAAGACTATATTCTTCCTCAAAGCGTGAATGCTACTAAGCGGATAGCCATTTTCCTAAAGGACAAGGAAATCCGGGCGACCTTTAAAGTGGTGGGTGAGGTTGCTCGGTTGTACAAACGGAGTAACCGCACGGACGTGATCGCCGCCCTTTCCCAGCATGAGATTGGCTATCACACGAACTTCCATTCTCAGCATCCCACGGTTGCTGAGTACTTAGATTCATTGGGATGGGAAGAAGGTGTGGCTGAATTTAATCGCCGTGAGCGGTCCGGGATGGAGTTCCTGCGAAGGATGTTCGGCGCACGCCCGACAGCTTTTAGCCAACCTGGCTCTTCGTGGGCACCTCAGATCTACGGTGGTTTACGCAAATGGGGTTCACCCGTATACATGAGTGCATTGCCACATATCCGCTTGAACGGCAAACCTTTCTATTTTGGCGGGATCCTAAACATATTGGAGTCGGAGATGGATGGTTCAATTCGGCCCAATGAAGATTTCTCAAACCTGCAGGAAGGGAAGAATAAATTTTTCTCTCTTTATGAGCGACGATTAGCCGAAGGCGGGGGAATCATTTCTATGCATTACCATCCTTGTGAGTTTGTACACAAAGAATTCTGGGATCAGGTAAATTTTGCCAATGGTGCCAATCCTCCACCTGCTGAATGGGAATTACCTGCCATGTTGTCGACAGAGGATTCAGAGGCCACTTTTCGTCACTTTGAGATGCTAGTGGAATACATGGCAAGATTTCCGCGTGTAAAGTTCATTACGGCTTCTGATGCGGCTCAGCTTTATCGAGACACTGCCCAAAAGCGTGTGTATAGTCGCCAGGAACTGGCTGAAATTGCTGGTCAGGTCGATTCTGAAATTTCTTTCCAGGTGTATTCTGGTTATACCTTGGCACCGAGTGAAGTGTTTTCTTTGATAACCTTTTACCTGGCCCAACAGATATCAGATAGGAGTAATACACCGATCACTCTATCAGGGACACCCCTTGGACCTTCAACTCCAGCTCCTCAACTAAGAGGTCTTCAGGACATTCCCTGGGATCAGTTTTTCCGCACGGTTCTTAGGGTGGAAGCCTCATTACGAAAATCGAATAAGATTCCTTCGGTAATTTGGTTTGGCAGTACACCATGTCCGCCGGATTCCTACTTGGCAGCGGCGGCGGGGATGACTCGCCTTCTGCTCGACGGTAGGAATATTCCGGATGTAGTTCAAATCTCTCCTGCTATTCTTGCCACAAAACGTTACGTTGCGGATAATGATCCACATCTTTGGGAATGGGTAATTTTTCCAGAAAATTTTTCTGGATCCAATCTGATGGCACTTGGAAATCTGCAAGCCTGGACGCTGAAACCTGCACTCCTTTCAACTTCTACCCGCAAGCATTAACCTCACTGGGATCAGGCTTAATATCCCGCCCAGCAGCCATACAATGATGATGAAAGAATGCTCTGGTTTTTGAGTAATGATTGGTGCCTGGCCAAAGCATCAAATGGGTTTTAAGGGGAAGGCGGTTTGTCAGGAGTTTATCTCACAGGCACGCTCAAGAATGACGGAGGCAATCAGAGGGTGGCCTGCAAGGGGCTTGGTAACAACGATTTCAAGGCCTGGATTGCGATCCCGCTCTTCACTAACTAATCGAGGAAGATCTTGTTGTAGGTGGACTCCCAAGGTAAGAAAGTAAGGGATTATGATGATTTTTTTTAATCTAGCCCTTAAAGCCCTATCGAGTGCAGTCGAGAGGTTGGGACTGGCAAGTTCTAGAAATGCCGTGCTCACGTAATTGTAAGGACCTGCCTTGCGGACTTCCGTGGCCAGATTTTCCACGGAGCGGTTTGCATCTTTGATGCTACTTCCATGTGCGAATAGGATAATCCCAGTACTGTCCTTGTCTTTACTCATGATTAAAAAGCCAGCGAGGTGATGGTCTCATGAACAATAATTTTAACTGCTCAGGCCAAAAGAGCCTGAATCTCCAGGCATTTCCGTTGGAATTCTTTATCAGTTAGGACTGTTTCGATGTTTCTAATTTCTACCGCAGATTCTAATTCTACCCAGGACTTGCACCCTTTGTATGAGGGTCGATTCTCGACGCGTACCTGTTGCATGCGATAGGCACGAACTAATAACAGGTGGAGAGGAATTGTCGGTTTGTATTGATAGCGCATCCTGATGTAGGCATCATTCCAAATGTGGTAGTCAGAAAGACGGTGAAGCTTAACAGGTTCGGAGACTACCTCAACCCTAGTAACTGTGGCGAGACACGAGAAAGCTATCTCTTTGTCGCTCGAAAGGTTTTTGGCTATAGAAGATTGCAAATGTGGAACGAATTCCGGTCGTATGTAGTCGAAATCTTGGTGTTCAAGTGTAGGAAAAATAAAAAATCCCTTATGTCGAAGTCGGAACACTCCACCTTCCTCATCAATTCCACCTTTTCGAAGCAATATCACCTGTTGCCCTTGAGACAAGGCTTGACTCACAATAGCCCATTCCTTTAGTGCGATCCGATTTGGGTTCGGGACCATAGACCCCATAGTATTCTCCTCCTTCCTTAGGCGCAAGGCTTCAGCAGGGAAGCATTAGGGTGAGGTAATTCATTGCAAGGAACCTACCCACTTAAGATTCTGTCCTAGCTTCCAGGATTAGGGGGTTTTGGAGAGATTGCCAAATTCTCGTCCAAGTGTTTCTAATGCTTGGGCTCCCTTTCTGGCAGCGCCTGTTGGGGTATCACCGTACGCATGAAGAAACAGGGTTGCGTAGTAACCCCAGGAACTTTTATCTTGAAAAAAGCAGCGGCGGATAGTGAATTCTACCTGGACAGAGCTATCGCTTATTCCTGATATGCCCTCTAATTTTTTCCCTAATTGGAGATAATGTTTGATCGAAAAATTAAATTCTACTTTTTCAAAAATTAGGTCTACATAAACTCCGAGTTTGTAAACTCTACCAAGCTCAATCCGTTCTTCTTCAGTTAACTCTTGGGTTGACCAGATGTCACATTTGGCGGTTCGGAAACGAGAATTCGGGCCGTTAAGAATTTTCAGAAAAGACCCCAATGCAGGGAACTTGAGGACCTCGTCTAATTCAAGGATGAGTTTCGGAAAACTTTTCAGGTCCTGGTAGCGAAGACTAGGATTTTCCAGGCTCTCCCAAGGAATTTCTAGTTTTGGGTCGTCTTTTTCAAGTTCCCGTAAGGTTTCGACGCGCATTGGCCTATAGCCACTGTCCTTCTTATGAGGTTGACCCAATTTAATGGGGCCGGTTAGATTATTCTTACACAAAAAGTGAATATGTTTTCTAGTTGTTGGGTGGGTGCCAAAATGCCAAAATATATTAAGGCTTTATGTATATCCAGTATGGCACTCGCCGGAAAGGGTTCTCGGCAATCAAGATGGGTGAAGATTTGGAAAAGTGTTGCATGAAGTGCGGTACAGACTTGAACTTAGTTCCTGACCCGCATATCGAAGGTATATTTTTCTGCAAAGAATGCTGGGAGGAGCGTGAAGTTTTGGAACGCGCTACCAGGATGGGTTTTGATGATGAATTCCGTGATGAGGATGGGTGAGTGGTTATTTGGCAGCCATTTACTCTATTAACTTCCAACACTTTAGGCACCTAAATATTTTTAGTAGTGGTACTTGTCGGTTCCTTTCAAGGAAATCTATGTCGTGGTGGGAATTGCCCCGTATTCCGGAAGATGAAGTAATGGCTGACCCTGAGAAGGCTTCTGCTTATGTTTCGGCCGCCGCTCAAGTTTACCTTGATTCACTGGATGAGACATTTGTCCAGCAGGTTCTTAAATCCGGGGTAAGCTCTGGCCTTGCCTTGGACGTAGGAACTGGGCCAGGAAGGATCCCCCTCAGGATTGCCCATGACAATCCTAGCCTAAGGGTGTTTGGGGTGGACCGCTCCAAGGCCATGGTTCAGGCTGCAAAAAGTACAGCGCAAGAACGAAACCTAGGCACCCAAGTCCAATTTTTCCTGGGTGATGCCAATTGCTTATGCTTTCCTGACGCAGTTTTTGATTTGGTTTTTACCAATTCTCTAATTCATCATTTGGAAAACCCCGTTTTAGCATTTCAGGAGATGGCACGTGTTACGCGGCCAGGAGGCTGGGTTATGGTAAGAGATATCCGTCGCCCTTCTCGGTTTTCCTTTCCTCTGCATGTAGCTTTGTATGGCCGGCATTATAAGGGTTTTATGCGGCAACTTTACACGGCCTCCCTCCGGTCTGCCTACACCTATGACGAATTTCGTGAGTTATTGAACTGTGCCTCACTTGGTGCCACGTATCTATTTCGCTTCAGGCGCACTCATCTTGGTTTTGTAATGCAAAAAGGCAGATAAGTTGAATGGGCGGTCATAACTATTCGGATAATGTCTAGTCGTTTGAATTTGGAAATACCGTTGAAGGTAAGGGCATAATTAGATTATTCCTGCAGCTGAAACATTGAGCAGCAATCCATAGAGATTGACAGATATTACTTGCCGCAGAGGAAGATTAGGTTAGAAGCTTGATAAGACTGTTCGGAAAGAATGAGTAATCAACCAACCAATCTGCAGTGGGCTAGTGGTTTCCCTTGGCGGTGAATTAATCCTTAGTCTTCCTGCTCAGTAAAGCAGGAAGCTCCTGTAAGTTTTGCAGGAGGAGATCAGGTGGTGCCTTAGGAAGGGTGTAGCTGCCAAATCCATAAGTTTCCCCGCAAGTCCATACTCCCGCTTTTCTTCCTGTGAGCACATCAGTATCAGAATCTCCTACTATTATGGATTTCTGTGGAGTAGAATCCGTGTCCTTAAGCAATTTTTGAATCCCGATTGGGTAAGGTTTTTTTTGTTTGAAGCTGTCTCCACCGTAGACTTTTATAAAGTAATGTGAAAGTCCGAGACCTTTTAAAATATCGCAGCTGAACCGGTAGGGTTTATTAGTGAGCACGGCCAAATTTTGTGCACCTTTTCCTTTGAGAGTAGTCAGAGCTTCCCGAACTCCAGGATAAGTTGCAGTGTTGTCCAGCATGTGTTTGCGATAGTAGTTCAGAAATATTTCCAGCCCCGTACTTACCTCATTATCTGAGACTGATTTTTTGGAGGATGGATGACTCAGGACCCGTTGGACCAGGTGCCGTGCCCCTTTTCCCACGTAGGAAAAAATGGCGGAATGATCAAGAATCTCCCGTCCCATTGCTAGGCTCATATAGTTTACGCTCAAAGCCAGATCCAGTTTGCTGTCGATCAGCGTACCGTCCAAGTCAAAGATTAGGAGTCTTATGTCCTGTAAGGAAGAAGAAAGCATGAAGAATTTCAATATAAAGGTTTTGAGATTTTTTTCTTTAGCCTTTGCTGAATCTGCTCGGCCAGATGCTCTTTTAACTCTTCAGAGTTGATACTTGAGTAGGTGATCCATTCCACACGCAGCACCATGGGACGGTCGAAGTGCTGAACGACGAATCCTAGATATTGGCGAGTGGATTCCACTAGAATCTCGACTAACCTTAATTGAGGATCTAGTGCCGCTAGTAGAGGTTCAACCTTTTGGCGGATGCTGAGCTTTCGTTCTTGTGTGAGGTTCATTTTTTGGGTCCTACTTCATTCTTTTTATTTTTCACGTATGGATGTGATAAGGGACGCTAGTAACTACAATTTTCGGTTTGAAAAGTAGTGCCGCCTTGATCAGTAATCCTGTCTGGTTGTGGAGTAGATGCTCCCACCACCTTCCAGAAACAAACTCTGGCAACAGGACCGTAACAATGTCGTCATTACGGAAATTTTGTATGTCCTCGACCAGATACAGAAAAGGTGACATGACAGAGCGGTAAGGGGATTCCAGAATCACCAGAGGAACGTCAGGTGCCCGTCGGTTCCAGTCTCTCAATATTTTTTCTGGGTCTAGACTTTCAACATTTATCAGCACAGCGATAACATCCTTAGAGATTGACTGTGCATATTGCAGGGCAGTTAGCACCACTTTATTAATGCCTGACACTGGCATGACTACGGTATGCTTAAGGGGGCGATCTTTCTCGTAGGCTGCTAGGGAGACTTGACCGCGCAAAACTTGGTAGTGTCTCCGAATACGGTAAAATATCCAGACCATTGAAGGAATTACTACGATTACGAGCCAGGCGCCGTCAGTAAATTTGAACCATGCGACCACCAATATAGCTATACCAGTCAGGAAAGCTCCTACCGCATTCAGTCCTATGCGGATATATCGGCCTGAAGTTCTGGTTTTTTTCCAGTGCATTACCAGTCCTGCTTGACAAAGCGTGAAGGAAATGAACACGCCTATCATGTATAGCGGGATCAAGGCATGGACATCTGCACCGAACAAAACAATTAGCAGAGACGCGGCCAGTGCAAGAATTATTATTCCGTTCGAAAACACCAGACGGTCTCCCAAATGTGCCAATTGACGGGGGAGAAATCGATCTTGCGCCATCACTGAGGCCAGTCGAGGAAATCCCGAAAAACTGGTGTTGGCAGCCAGGATTAAGACGCCCATCGTTGTGATCTGAAAGATATAGTAACTTGTTGAGGTTCCGAAGATTTGTCGCGCGAGCTGAGAAAGAATTGTTTCCCCTTCAACCGGTGTAATCCCAGAAAGGTGCGTGAGTATTGTGATACCCAAGAAGAGAGATCCTAGAATTCCTGCAAGCGTGAACAGGGTGACCGAGGCATTACGCGAGATGGGATTTCGGAATGCTTTTACTCCATTTGCGATTGCCTCAATTCCCGTAAGGGCCGTGCAACCCGAAGCAAAGGCTCTTAGGAGTAAGAAAAAAGCCAAAGAACCAAGTTCCGGTGAAACTGGTGCAGCATGTGCTGCTTCCAGGTTTCCAGTGAAATAGCGGATCAGTCCCAATATGACCAGCACGAAAGCTAGGGCAATAAATGCATAAACGGGAAAGGCGAATACCTGTGCAGACTCCTTGACTCCTCGCAGGTTGGCCAGAAGAATCAGAAGAATCGCCAGCAGGCCCAATCCCAATTTATGCTTATGAAGAAAGGGTACAGCGGATGTGATGGCGGCAATGCCCGCCGTGACACTCACTGCAACCGTTAGCACGTAATCGAAGAGTAATGCTGCTCCAGCAGTTAGTCCCGGGATGATACCCAGGTTATCTTTGGCAACAGAATAATCTCCTCCTCCGGTTGGATAAGCGTAGATACTCTGGCTATAGGAGATAACTAGGACTATCAGTAGTCCGACAATTACAATTGATGCTGGAACCGTTAAAGCCAAAGCAATGACACTCGCTCCCATTAGGGCAAGCATCATCGCTTCGGTCGCGTATGCTACCGAGGAGAGGGAGTCCGAAGCAAAGACGGCTAGTGCAGCCCTCTTGTTTAATTTCTGCTCTCGGAGCTCTATAGTCTCAAGAGGGTGACCAATTAGGAATTTTTTGAGTTGGACCCACATGCTATCGCCAATATTTCTAACACACCAGCTGGTACTGCATCAACAACACCCTGCACTTAGGGGACTTTATGAATTTGTTACTCAGCTCAAGACCTAATGACCACCTTCCCTTGCTGTAGTAAGCACTTCAATTCTATCCCATCTTAGATAGTTATTGAAGATGGATGCTAGGTGGTCCGGGTCAGTGTGCTGTGGTGAAAAAAATTCTTGATAATCCTGATGTGGAACTTGCCCAAGAAATGGCTCACAAGCCAAATGCTCGAATGCGCTTAGATTTGAACTAACAAGGCCCGAAGAGGTATACTCATGGACATTCACCACATATCCTAGAACATTTAAGTTCTTGCTGCGAAGATATTCCAGGCTAAGTAACGTCTGATTCAATGTTCCTAGTTTGGCTGTTGTGACCAACACCACGCTCAGGCCCCACTTTTGAGCCAGGTCGGCAAAGTTAAAATCTTTATGAATTGGCACCATAATCCCGCCAGCTCCCTCAACCAGCGTAAGGTCATGATTAGAGAAAATATCTTGGTAGTTTTTTTCTAGCAGCGAAACGTTAACTTCTTGCCCCTCCTCAAGGGCGGCAACCCAAGGTGCTCGGGGGGCCCGGTACCGGCAAGGGCTAATGATTTCGATAGGGGATTCGCATTTGGAAAAAAACTTCAGCTGGATGGCATCCTCGGGAACTAGAATTCCATTTCGCTCTTCGCACCCGGTCTCAATAGGTTTCATTACGCCTACACGGATGCCACGTTGCCTTAGGGCTGCTGCTAAAGCACAGGTGACATAGGTTTTACCGATTCCAGTGCCGGTACCAGTGATTAGTATTCCTCTCATGCTTTTCTTGTAACCTCCTGAATGGAGGTTCGTGTTACCTGGACCAGCTGAAGTAGGTCTTCTTCTGTAATACTCAACGGTGGCATTAGAATAATCACGTCACCGAGAGGCCTCAGGATTACTCCTAAAGTGCGGGCGTGTTCGGTAACTCGCTTGCCGATTCGCTTTTGCGGGTCAAAGGCACAACGACTAATCTTCTCTTTTGCCAACTCAATTCCAACCATCAATCCTTTGCAGCGGATGTCTGTGACGTGCTCAAGCGATGACAACTCTTTTTTTAGTGCCTGTTCAAGCAGCGATACCTTTCCAGGGAGTGATTTGAGAACATTATCTTTCTCGAAAATTTCAAGGCTGGCAATGCCCGCAGTGCAAGCCAACGGATTTCCAGTATATGTGTGGCCGTGAAAAAAAGTCTTGTGTTCACTATACTCCCCGAGAAAGGCGGAGAATACCTTTTCAGTTGTCAGAGTAGCTGCCAATGGAAGATAGCCTCCCGAAATACCCTTACCTAGACAGAGGATATCCGGGCATACATTTTCATGTTCGCAGGCAAAGAGCTTGCCAGTGCGACCAAAACCGGTGGCTACCTCATCTACGATAAGCAGGGCTCCTGAGTCTTGGACTAGCTCACTCAATTTTCTTATGAATCCGCTTGGTTGTACCCACATGCCCGCCGCACCTTGCATCAGAGGTTCAATGATGACTGCCGCTAGGCTTGATCCATGTTCCACAATTAGTTTTTCGGCATCGACAAGTGATGCCTTAAGCGATTCATCCTCGCTCATGCCTTTGAAATAACGGAAGATATGCGGAGGTAAAATTCTGTGGCAAGGGAAGAGCAGCTCTTTGTGGTATTGGTGAAAACTTTCTGAGTAACCGACGCTCATAGCACCCATGGTATCTCCATGATATGAACCCTTAAGCGAGGCAAATTTCACCCTCTGATTTTCGCCTTTGAGTTTCCAGTATTGCTTGGCTTGTTTCAGGGCAATTTCGACTGCCGTGGCTCCGCAGTCTGAATAGAAAACCCTTTGGAGTCCTTCTGGGGCTATTTCAATCAGTTTCTTTGCCAGTGCGGCGGAAGGGGGGTTGACGAGCCCAAGCAAGGTCGAGTGGGATACCAAATCCAGTTGTTTGCGGATTGCATTATTGATTTCTGGCCGACAATGACCGTGAAGATTTGCCCAGAGGGAAGAGACTCCGTCCAGGTACCGGTTGTCATGCAGGTCATACAGATAACATCCTTCTCCTCGCACAATGACCAATGGATCTTCTTCAAGCCATTCTTGCATCTGCGTGAAGGGATGCCATAAATAGCGGTGGTCCCATTCCTTTAGCTTTTTATAATCGATCCTGGTTTTCAATCCTGAGCTCTCCTTGTTAAGTTGACCCTCTCAAAGGCAGCCAACGCATGTGTTAAATCTTCACGCGTGTGGGTGGCCATTGGAGTAAGTCGTAGGCGAGAAGATCCAGGGGGTACGGTGGGTTCTCGGAGCCCCTGTGCGAAGATGCCGTTTGCGAGCAGATCGCTGCTTACCTTCATTGTCTCCTCAGCCCCACCGATTAACACCGGAATAATTTGACTTGCCTCGGAGAGTAGAGTCCAACCTTGCTTTTTCAATCCCTTACGCAAAAAATTGACGTTTCCCCAGAGAACCTTACGTCTTTCAGGCTCATCCTGAATAATCTTGATGGCTGCTAGAGATGCTCCCAGTATTGCCGGCGGAAGCGCCGTGGAATAGATAAAGCTTCGGGCACGGTTGACGAGGTATTCAATTAAATCTTGCTTGCCCGTCACGAAGCCCCCAAAGCCCCCCAGGGCCTTGCTGAAGGTTCCTACTCGAATGTGTACTTGCTCTTGTAATTGAAGTTGTTCAACCAGTCCGGCTCCTGTAGCACCGAAGATGCCAACGGCGTGTGCTTCGTCAACGATCAGTAAAGCATTAAATCGGTGAGCTACTGAGGCAATTTCTGCGAGTGGAGCGAGGTCGCCATCAACAGAAAAGACTGATTCTGTAACAATGAATTTTTTCCTGGCCCGAGCTGTTTTCGATTCTTCCATTAGAAGAGATTCAAGATGTTGAGGGTCGGCGTGGCGAAAAATACTGGTTTGGCCTCTTGAGAGGCGGCAGCCGTCAATGAGGCTGGCGTGATTTAGTTCGTCACTGAGAATTAGGTCGTTTTCCTGAATAAGCGCAGAAATTACTCCGATGTTTGCCTGGTATCCGGAGTTGAAAACCAGGGCGGCTTCTGTACCTATCCATTTGGCCACTTGCCTTTCAAGTTGTCCGTGGAGGGCCAGGTTGCCGCTTACCAGCCTTGAGGCAGATGAGCTAGTGCCGTACTCTTCTAGCGCATTGCGTGCGGCTTCCATTAATCTAGAGTGATTTGCCAGCCCTAGATAATTATTGGAGCAAAGAAGTAAGACTGGCTGTCCATCCAGCTTGGTCTTTGGTTTGGTATCTTTGGTTAGGCGTAGAATTCGGAGCAGGTGGTGGACCCTGAGAGATTCCAATTCGTTAGTTGGCCAATTCATTTGTTTGGTGGAGCGCCTAGTCCGGCTTTTATTCCAGCACTAATTTCAATGTTTGAATTGGAGGGTGAGAAGATTGCCACTTCGAAACCCAAGTCTCGAATCATTTGCAGATCCTCAGATGGCTCCTGACCTTCAGTGGTAAGGTAGTCACCAATGAAGATGGAGTCAGCTACATAGAGGCCGAGTGCTTGAAGTGACCGGAGGTGAAGCTC
>CAZSDV010000003.1:19174-62966 GCA_964605715.1 uncultured Acidobacteriota bacterium | reverse complement strand
GGTCCCTTAGTGAGGAATTTTTTCGCTACCCTAACTTATTGCCAATCCAAAAAGAATCACTGTAACCGAAACAAATGTAACTTTTGCTTCCAGTTGGTCTAAAAATAAATCAGCACCCAACATCGCCACTACCAGTGCAATGCAGAATACGAATACGTATCCAAAGGTTTTCATTATTGGCTCCTTGTGTTTTCTCTTTAGCTTCCCAGCACAGGATGAGGGTACAAACCCTTAAGCCAGCCCCACCCGAGCATCTCAGGCGCATCTTGGCTATTCCTGATTTTTTAACTTCGGCCAACTCTTCCTCTTCCGAGCTTTTTCGATTCCCTTTCGGTTTCGAGTCACCCAATTCATCGTTACTTGGTCCGAGACCGTGCCATTAGATTTGCCTTTAAAACTTCTGGTCTCATTGAGTTTGGTCAGGGCCCTAGCGAGCCTCCTCTTCAGATTGATATCCCTGGTCCATTTGGGACCACTTTTCCACTTCAGGAGCCCCTCCGCTGCCTGATTTATCAATCTCTGAATCCCTCTGGTTCTCCATTCCTTTGTCAGCCTTCTTGCACTTGCACGGTTTTGGTGTTCCCTGCTGCAAAAAGCTCCATGCCTGTAAGATGTCTGGGGTTTCTTGTGGAGGAAGTACTTCCCGCACGGTTCGTACCGGCACTTACAAAGAGACAGCTGCCAAGGGCTGGCAATTATGTTCGTAAGGAGACGATCCGCCTCCTTGCGAGTTACTCGGTCAAGTTCCTTAATCAGGAGGCTACCTACGACAAGTAGGTCTCTGAGATTACCTCGTCCTTCCGTGGAAAGAGGAAGACCGGCCTCAGGAAACTTACTGATAGTTATATCCAAACCGGAAGAATCATGGGACACGGAAACACTAGCAGCGTAATCTTTTAGATATTCCTGTACTGCGGGTAGTGCATCTTTAGTTCGCCATAGATTTTTATCCTTTGGCCGTTCACTGCCATCTTTTCTAAGACCCGTTTGTATCCATTCCTCAACATATCCACCTAGCCAGTGCGAAACATGAGACACATAGATAGCTCTCCACTCACGCCTCGTTACAATCCCTCCGCTATCAATGTAATGAACTCGTAATTGCGACCGTAACTTTGAGCTCGGTTTGGGACCATTTAACATTTTTAGAATTGAGTTCTTGTCAACCGCAATGTTTACAGGGTCAATTGCTTTCACAAATGTATGATAGTACAAATATTTAATTTTTTACAATCAATTATTAATATCTCAAAATGGACAATGTCAGAGCAGGTCACCGTGATTTCAGGTCCCAATGGGAAACTTGATTTCGGTAGGGGAGGAAAAGCTAAATGGAAGGTATTTTTAAATTTAATGATCTACAGGTGACCGATTAAGGTAAGGTTTAAAACCAGTGAAAATAGAGAGAGCCAGCGAAGGGAAGTCAGTAAAGAGGAAGATCTCATGCGAGTCACAAAAGATATTTGGTGGGCCCGGGAGGACTCGAACCTCCAACCAACGGATTATGAGTCCGCTGCTCTAACCATTGAGCTACGGGCCCGGAAAGACTCCTTCAGCATACAACAAACATTCTTTCACCACCTAGACCCATTCTTCTTACCGAAAAATATGGAAAAAATAATCATGGCCAGACACCCTCCTTTTTTCACACTGAAAATAAGCCGCCCTCGGCTTGAAAAACTTTCTTCTCCTGAGAAAGAGACAATCGCTTCAGGAGGGTATCCGAAAATGAAAGGTCTTCTTTTTTTGGATACACAAAATTGTTCTCTGGGTAACGGTGCTAAAAAGGAATAGAAAAATCCTTCCTCCAAAAACCCTTTTTTAAATATGCCCAAAGGGAGATTTTGGAAAAAATATAATTCCCAATAGAAGCTTGTTGGACTGAAACAGCTGGCATCAATGAGTCTAATAAACTACAAACCTTTAATTCTGAGAATGGACCTCATTTGATTTTTGCGTGGTGATTTACCGGCCCTATTCCGTGACCGAGACCTGGGTTTTCAATAATTGCCCGAGAGATAAACTGTTTTGCCGAGCGCACAGCGGCTTCTAGGTTCTTGCCATGAGCTAATCCCGCTGTAATGGCAGCTGAATGGGTACATCCAGTTCCGTGCATATGGGCCGTAGTTTCTCGATGTGCTATAAATCTCTGAAACTTGCCCTGATGGAAAAGTAGATCTAGGGCTTTTCCCTCCAAATGCCCTCCCTTAACCAGCACAGCTCTGGGACCCAAATCCGCAATCCTTCGAGCTGATTCCTGCATTGACAGTTCATCGTTAACCGCTATTCCAGCTAAGATTGCTGCTTCGTCCAAGTTCGGTGTTATGAGAAATGCCTGCGGCAAAAGCCGTTTGATGAAAATCTTCCTGGCTGAAGGAACCATTAATTCAGTCTCATCCTTGCTAAGCATCACCGGATCCACGACTAAAGGGAAGGAAAATTTCTGCGCATGTTCCGCGATCTCTTCAATGATTTCTGCTGTTCCCAGGGCACCCGTCTTAGCTGCATGGGGTGGAATATCCTCAATTAGAGCATCAAGTTGCTTGCCTACCAATTCAGCGGGAAGGGGCTCTACTACACTTACACACTGAGTATTCTGGACAGTAACCAGGGTTATGACGCTCATCCCGTAAACGCTAACCTGGTGGAAAGTTTTAAGATCCGCCTGAATGCCAGCCCCGCCCGACGGATCCGAACCGGCAACAGTAAGTGCAATGGGTTTCAATGCTAAATTCCTTGTTGAAATTTTTCCCCCTTATTTTTACCACTGGTGACTCTGTACGTCCAACCCCACCAGGTAAAAGGCTTAGAAGCCCCAACCTTGACATTGGGTTCCTTCGCCCGCTAACGTGTCCTAAATACGATTGTAGTATCAGGAGAATCAGCACGGCACTTATCTAGTTTGGTACTTAAAATCTGTAAGTAGTGCCTTGTGCAACCAAACTCTCCAGAACGGCCAAGAGGTTTATTCGTGATAAAGATTTGTAAGATTTTCAAGGAACATGAAATTCTTCTGACTGGTGGAAATGGGTTCCTCGGCAAGGTAGTACTGGGACTTTTGCTGGACCGCTTCCCTGAAATAAAGCATCTTCATATCCTACTTCGTCCGCAACACAGCCTTTCACCTCAGGGACGGTTCACGAGAGAAATTCTTAACTCCCCTGCCCTGGCTCCCGTCATTGAAAAACATGGCAAGGATTGCATTCAAAAGAAAATCACAGTCTGGCCTGGCGATATCAGCAAACCACAGTGCAATTTAGGGCCAAAATCTCTGGAACAGCTAGTCGGTCGCGTAGGTCTCATTGTGAACTGCGCCGGAAAAGTGGACTTTTTCCCTCCAATTGACGAATCCCTTAACTCAAACGTGTACGGGATCGATCATGTGGCAGAAATTGCAAAGCAAATTGGCGCTAAGCTCCTCCATGTGTCAACCTGTTATGTCTGCGGAGAAAGTGACGGTTTAATTGAAGAAACCGACCCAATTTTAGGCTTCTATCCTCGTCGCATAGATCCAAAAGAAAAAACCTTCTCGCATACCTCAGAAATTGAAGTTTGTCGCAATTTAGTTCAGCAAATTTACGAGTCCGCTGGATTGAGCAGCACTACTAGTGGCGAGGCCCGTCCCAGAAAAATTACCCAAAGGCTTTCCGATTTGGGCCGAAAACGGGCAGAGCGCTGGGGATGGGTAAACACCTACACCTATACGAAAAGTCTTGGAGAGCAGGTACTCGCGGCCCAAGAGAATCTAGATTGGGCTATCGTCCGCCCTGCTATCATCGAGAGCGCCCTGCAATTTCCCTTCCCTGGATGGATCGAAGGAGGGCGTACCTCAGCTCCTCTGGTTCTAATGGCCTTAGGGGGACTCAAAAACTGGCCGGTAAATGAAGATGCACCACTTGAGGTTGTACCGGTAGACCTAGTGGCTTCAGCAATTCTCGCAGCTGGAGCCTTGCTCCTGGAGGGAAAACACCAGTCGGTTTACCAGCTCGGTACGGCTGACGTCAATCCTCTCTGGATCAAACCATTAATAAAGCTATTGGATAGAGAAGCACAAAATAAAAAATTAAATCACTGGGAGAGAAAATTAGGACCGGCTACGGCTAAATCGAGAGGCAGGATTCGTTTCATCACCCCTGATCAAGCTCGTTCCACACGCGTGCGCCTTCAGAACAGGATCCGGTGTACCCGCACACTAATTGCCCGGCTAAAGGAAGCTCTCAAATCTTTCGGAGTAGACCGGGAAAAGATATTTTCTCGCTGGTCAGCGAGCTTGAGAATCCAAGAACTGCAGGCGGCGTTTCGGGAGCAAACTCTAGATCAATATCTTCCTTTTATCCTGCATAATCGCTACGTTTTCGAATCGGAAAACATTCGGGCAGCCTACTCAATGATCTCCGTCGAAGACAAGGTTCTGATTCCCTGGGAACCGGAACAAATCGATTGGGCTGAATATTGGACTCATAATCAAATCCAAGGCATCGAAAAATGGGTTCAACCGGAAGTAGTTAAAGGTTGGTCATTTAAGATATAAACTAGTTTCGTAGAAATGGCCGCTGGCGAGTGACTCAATATAAAACGAGGCCGACGAAACATTTCCATGTTAACACTCAAAACACCATCTCAAATAGTATCGGTCGAAAAGCAAGTACTTGAAATCATCCGCGAGCTCCTGCAAGAATTAGGTTCTCATCAGGCAGTAGAATCACTATCTCTCAATTCATCACTTGAGCGAGAATTGAGCCTTGGGAGCCTTGAACGCGTGGAACTGCTAGTTCGTATAGAAGCGCATTTCCAGATCCGCCTACCAGACCACATTGCTCAGGAATCGGAGACTCCTTCTGAATGGGTACAGGCACTACTCAAACCTAAAAAAAAGTCTCCCGTCGAATCCTGCTACCACATCGTCCAGCCCTTACGCCCAGCTCCTCCGGAGCCTACTTCCGCCTGCTCAATGATTGATGTGCTCCACCGATATGCTGAACTCGAACCAGAGCGGGTACATGTTCATCTACTTGAAGATCATGGCGGTCAGGATATTTCTTACGGCCAACTACTCAGCACAGCTTCACAGGTCGCAGCAGGATTAACCAATGCAGGGCTCAAGAGAGACGAAACAGTGGCAATCATGCTGCCCACTTGTTCTGATTTCTTCTACGCTTTCTTCGGTGTAATGCTTGCTGGTGGTATCGCGGTACCCATTTATCCCCCTGCTCGTCCGGACAAAATCGAAGAGTATGTCACTCGGCAGGTCGCTATACTGCGCAATGCAAGGGTACGATTCCTCATTAGCTTTGAGCAGGCCCGGGCCGTCTCAAAGATCATGAATCTTGGCATTCCAAGTCTTGCTAACGTGACTACGGTCAGTGCCATGATTAAATCTGGCGCCGGACTGCCGACGCCCGTGGTTAATCCGTCCGAAACCGCCTTCATCCAATACACCTCTGGAAGCACGGGTGATCCAAAGGGGGTTATTTTAACTCACTCAAACATTCTCGCCAACGTGCGTGGAATTGGCTGGTCAGTGCAGGTTCGGCCAACTGATATTGTCGTCACATGGCTCCCTCTCTACCACGACATGGGATTGATCGGCTCATGGCTCTTTAGCCTTTACTATGGCCTTCCAATTACAGTTCTTTCACCTTTGGCTTTCCTTAGTCGACCCGAGCGCTGGCTTCACGCTCTCAGTGATTCAAAAGGAACTCTCTGCCCAGCTCCCAATTTTTCGTTCGAACTTTGTGCACGGAAAATTCCTGACTCTGCCCTTGAGGGACTCGACTTGAGTTCTTGGCGCATTGCGATCAATGCAGGAGAAACCGTACTTCCAAGTACTCTTGCAAGATTTGAAAGGCGCTTCAAAGCATTTGGTTTCCGCGCAGAGAGCTATGTACCTTGTTACGGTTTAGCAGAATCAAGCGTTGCCCTAGCTTTTCCACCTATTAACCGTCGCCCTGTCATCGACACTATTCGCCGGGATATTTTTGAGAAAAACGGTCGTGCTGAAAAAGTAAAAGCTGCAGATACAAACCGAATGCATTTCGTTGCAAATGGTAAACCAATGCCCAATCATGAGGTTAAAATCGTGGACGAGAAAGGGCAGGAGTTGGCAGAACGAATCCAGGGACGACTTCTATTCCGTGGTCCATCAAAAACCTCAGGATACTACCGGAATCCGGAAGCAACTGCACGTGTCCTCACTGAAGATGGATGGATGGATTCAGGCGATTTGGCTTACCAAGCAGATGGGGAACTTTATATCACGGGGCGCCTCAAAGATTGCATCATCAAGTCCGGTCGAAATATTAACCCGCAGGATGTGGAAGAGGCTGCAGCTGAAGTTACAGGTGTACGTCGGGGGTGCACAGCAGCCTTTGGCACCATGGACACCTTCACAGGAACAGAGCAGCTGGTCATCGCAGCAGAAACCCGCTCCAATATTCCCGATGAGCTGCGACGAATCGAGAGCGAAATCATAAAACAGGTTGATGGCATTCTAGGCATCCCTCCCGATAAAGTGGTTCTGGTGGCACCTCAGAGTATCCCCAAGACTTCAAGCGGAAAAATTCGCCGCAACGAAACCTGTTCACTCTACGAATCTGGAAAACTCAAAATTAATAAGCGGGCTCCTTGGGTGCAGATCATCCGTCTCTGGCTAAAAAATTTTGATGTCATGATTGGTCGTTTTCTAAAAAAAGCTACCCAAAATATAGCTGCAGGTTTCAGATCTGTAACAATTCTTACGGTTTCGCTGCTATGTGGGATATTGATCCGTTTGCTGCCTTGTCGTCAGGCAGCCTATATGGGCCGTTGGTCAGCACAAGTATTTTTACGCGTATTAGGAAGGAAAATCGAATTCGAATGTAAAAGTGCGATGGCTCCACATAAAACCGCTGTCATCATGGTAAACCGGGATGACAAATTAGACCCGCTCGCCTTGGTTGCCTCCTTGCCAGCCCCCGTTCAACTTGTGGACGCAACGGCGCTCACGTCCTTGCGGTGGCCAGCCACCTTTTTGCTGAAACCACTCATTATTGCACCATTGAAAGACGTGTACACACCTCCGGGTGGAATGCTTAGGCAGCGAATTCAAGGAGCTCTTTATGAGAAAATTTCTGTTTTAGCTCTTGCTGATGGACGTACAGGAACTCCACCACTCGCAAGCCGCTTCCGTCTGGAAAGCGTCCAGGCTGCCGTAGGGACAGGAAATGCTTTGATACCTGCCGCAATCAAATGCATATCTGGCCACTCAAACCAGCAGCAAACCAGAATTACCCTTGGAACCAGGATCCATGGAAGAGCGAATGAAATAGCACCTCTGCGGGACCGTATTCGATTAGCCATCTACAAGCTTTATGACTAAGAAAATTTAAATTTCTAAAATTTGAGGCCAAACCTGCTGGAGATTAATGATGCTTGAAACCTTAATACCTATTGTTCCTAAATTGCTAATCTGTTTCTTTGTCGGGTCAATTCCTTTCGCAGTAATCGCCATGGCATCCTCAGGGATTGACATTCGTAAGGTTGGCTCTGGAAATCCTGGATTTAATAACGTACTGCGAGTCAATAAGCCTCGTGCAATCATCGTGCTTATTGGAGACATGGGAAAAGGCTTCTTGGCTTCATGGTTCTTCTGGCGTTTTCTCCAACCTGGTGACAGCATTCACTATGGATGGCTATACGGGTTTGCAGCAGTAATCGGGCATTGCTATTCCCCTTTCTTAAAATTTAACGGAGGAAAGGGCGTAGCAACTTCGGGTGGAGTGATGCTGGTTCTCTATCCAGGTTTGGCTGGAATTGCCTTGACTGCTTTCGCCATAATACGCATCGCAGGAAGCAAACTGAGGTGGAAAGAGGCCGGGGCGATTAGCTCACTTTTCGCCTGGATTACTTTCGCTGTGCTGCTACTATGGCTTTCAGGTTTACAGCATGCCGCCAATGCTGTCCTGATGATCTTGCTGCTTGCGTGGCAGCACCGGCAGAACTTTCGCAATTTACTTAAACCAACTTAGCAACGATCTTACCGAGATGAAACATATTATGAGCGAACGCAACCGGGTAGCATTTTACGACTTTGATGGAACTTTAGCCTCCTCAAATGTAGTAACAAGATGCGCCTATCTCGTAAGAAATCAACCTGCAAAGATCCGAGCAATCCTAAAGTACACGAAGCTTGTCTTGGAAATCCCCTTGTGGATAGGCCTGAACCTTTATTCGCGACGTTTATTCAATAAGGTTTTTTACCGTGAATACCAAGGAATGGAAAAAGATTGCCTTCAACAGCTAGCTGAGCCACTTTTTGAAAACGTTATCCTCCCGACAATTTATTTGGGAGCAAAACCTTTAATTGATGCAGACCGAAAAAATGGATTTCGCCCGGTCCTCATCAGCGGAGCCCTCGACTTCGCATTAGAACCCGTGGTGCGATACTTCGGTTTTGATGAGGTAATATGCAACCAGCTGATTTATCAAGACGGTATTGCAACAGGTGAGATCGCACCTCCACTCATTGCGGAAAATGAAAAAGTGACGGCAATGCAAAAGTCCTGCCAAGCTTCATCTGCCGAGATGAGAAAATCAAAAGCATACTCTGACAGTTCTTCCGATTTACCAATGCTTGAAGCCGTAGGCGAACCTATAGCTGTTAATCCTGATTGCCGATTAAAAAAGGTCGCCATCAAGCGTGGCTGGGCAATCCTGGATCTAAGGAAGGGGAGCTATGCCAGCAACCAGTAATGTGATTTTTCCCGCGGGAACTGAAATATTGGAATCTCTTGATCCGACGCCTAACGCAGTGGGGCGAAACGCACTAGTATCAGATAGTGGTTGCGTAGAACACCTAACCCGCAATTCCTCATCGCGTCTTTTGTGGAACGGCGAGGATCTTACCGACGTGAAAATGCCTGCCGGAACGCGCGTAGTCTATCCTAAGCCCACAATTCCAGGACTTCTAAATCGTGACTCCGCTGTCGAATATGCCATTGACCATCCGGAAGAAATGGACCCGCTGGCAGCTTCGCTCACACCAGGCATGAAGGTAACAATCGCTATCGACGACATTTCCCTTCCTCTTCCAAAGATGCCACAACCTGACGTGCGTGAAACAATCCTAAACATCCTGCTGAGGTTATTGACCGAAAAAAATATCGAAGATATTCACATTATTATCGCCACTTCATTTCACCGGAAGATGGCACCATTTGAAATCCAACATGCGGTGGGAAGAAAAATATTCCGGGAATTCTATCCGAATCGTCTCTACAACCATGACGGTGAGGCACCTAACGGCATGGTTGAGCTCGGCACTACTGAAAACGGCGAGCGAGTACGCATCAATCGGCGTGCAGCCGAATCTGATCTATTGATTTATGTCAACATAAACCTAGTTTCCATGGATGGTGGAAGTAAATCCGTTAGCGTAGGGCTGTGCGATTACCCCACTCTACAGGCGCACCATACCCCGGGCACCATCCTAAAGTGTAATTCCTATTTTGACCCTTCCCAATCTGCGCTTACTGCATCCTGCGACCGTATCCAGGAAGTCATCAATCAACACCTGAAGGTATTTCACATCGAAACGGCTCTCAACAATGCAATGTTCCACCCGAAAATGTCATTTTTTGCAAAAAATGAGGACGATTATTCAGCCTTCGATCGCGCATCCTTTAAGACAACGCAATGGATACTAAAAAAGCTCTCACGCTCCGCTAAAAGAAAACTGCTCTTTAGTTTTCCTGCTGCCTATGAGCCAATCGCTATCCATGCCGGAGCAACAAATCAGACACACCAAAAAACTCTAGCCTATTGCTACGCGCAGTACTGCGTGCCCGTAGAAGGGCAATCTGATGTGGTCGTATATGGCATCCCATTTATTTCACCGTACAACGTCAACTCAATCTTGAATCCAGTGCTCGTGCAAGTATTGGCACTGGGGTACTTCCACAACATGTACAGAAATATGCCAGTGGTGAAAAAGAATGGCGTGATGATTCTTACCCATCCACTGTATGATGAGTTCGATCCACAGCATCACCCCTCTTATATTGAGTTTTTTCACCGTATCCTGCCTGAGACGCGTGACTCCTTTGAACTACAGAGGAACTACGAAGAGGAATTTGCACATAACCCCGATTACATCCGCATGTACCGCACCGGCAACGCCTACCATGGTGTGCACCCTTTTTACATGTGGTATTGGGGAGAAAATGGCCGTGCACATGTAGGAAAAGTTATCGTCGTTGGAGCAGAAGATTCTAGCGTTGCAAGGACCTTAGGATGGGACTGTGCCCGAAATATGGAAGAGGCTCTAGGGATGGCCCAATCTTTTTTAAGAAGAAAACCGAGTATCACGCTTATGCACATCCCACCAATCGGCATGGCCGATGTCCTTCCTTCCCCGGAGGACAACTGAGTTCTCATGAAGACCATACTTATAACTGGAGCCACAGGCTTCCTGGGAAAACATCTGGTGGAACAACTGAAGGAGAAAGATAAGCTTGCTCGCCTGCGGATATTCTGTCGAGGACTGTCGCACTGGAACAATAATTCTGAAATCGAAGTGGTTCGTGCCAATATTACATCGCTTCCAGATGTACTTCGGGCCGCTGAGGGCGTACAAGAAATATATCACCTAGCCGGAATGGTTTTGCGTAAACCCAAGGACAACGGAATCCTTTACAAAACCCATATCGAAGGCACCCGGAATGTGTGCGAAGCAGCCCGAAAACACAATATTAAAAAAATGGTTGTCGTCTCCTCATCGGGAACGGTGGCCGTCAGCCCAAACCCTGTCCTCCACAATGAGACTTCTGGCTACAAGCACGAGGTTGTAGGAAAATGGCCTTACTATCTGAGCAAGATCTTTGCTGAAAAACTAACCCTCAGCTACTGGAAGCGCTTCCAAATACCGGTTGTGCTTGTGAATCCCAGCCTCTTGCTTGGACCTGGTGATGATCGAAACTCCTCAACCCGGGACGTAGCGCTATTCTTGAAAGGGCAAATTCTTGCCATCCCACGTGGGGGATTGAACTTCGTTGACGTCCGTGATGTCGCTGGTGGATTGATCACCGCCATGCAGTCTGGAAGCTGTGGTGAACGCTACATTCTTGCGGGGCCAAACTGGACTTTCCAAAAATTAATCAGGGCAGTTTCAGAAATCTCCGGCCTCAGGGCACCGAAACTGCAACCTTCATTGGGCTTCTCCCTTGTAACCGCACGATGGTTGCGACGATTATACCCTCTGATTGGGAAGTCTTTTGAGCTGGACGAGGAGTCCATCAGGATGTCAGCGCTATTCTGGTATTGCAACTCTCAAAAGGCACAAACTGAACTAGGTTTTAAAAGCCGCCACCCCATGGAAACACTGAGGGATACGGTAGTGGATCTTCAAGAACGGCTCGGAAAAAACTGATAAGTTTCCTAATCTTGTGACTAACGAAACAAAAAAAACAGCAGTTATTGTAAATCCCTGCTCAGGAGGTGGGAAGGCAGCCCGCAATTGGTCGCATATTCAACAGACACTGAAATATCACCTGGGCCCGTTCGTTACACAATTCACCAAGTGTCCAGGACATGGCATCGTGCTAGCTCGGGAGTTACTCGAAAAAGGATTTGAGCGCATAATCGCTGCTGGAGGCGACGGCACCATTAATGAAATTGCTAACGGTTTCTTCACCGCTGATAAGCCTGTGCGACCCAGCGCTTGCCTAGGATTGCTAAATTTAGGAACGGGCGGTGATTTCAGAAGAACGCTGGGGATATCCTCAAACATCGAAGAAATGATCGAAGTCCTAAAAACTGGCACTCCGCTTCCGATTGATCTTGGAAAAATAGTTTACACTGACCATCAGAGGAAGCATCAGAGTCGTATTTTCATCAATCTTGTGAGCTTCGGCATGGGAGGAGCAGTCGCTGAAGCTTCAAAGAATTTCCTCTCTCGCTTCAGTGGTGCCCTCGCCTTCAAATGGGCAACACTTCGCGTTTTCCTCGGCTATCGAGGGCGCTCTGTACGCCTACGATTAAACGGCTCCTCCGAACCCCTACCATTCTTTGTTTCCAATGTTGCAGTTGGCAACGGAAGGTTCCATGGAGGAGGAATGCAACCATGCCCAACAGCACTCCTGAACGATGGTGTGTTAGAAGTCACGGTCATCGATTTCCTGAACTTCTACAATTTAGTCCGGGACCATTCAATCCTCTACTCCGACAATGTGTACCGCCACCCGAAAGTTCATCACCTTCAAGGAAGCAAAATTGCGGCAGAGGCTAATGAACCTACCAGGATAGAAGTTGATGGTGAACCACTGGGCATGCTTCCACTGGAGATTACCCTATTTCCTCAGCGGCTTTCCGTAATAGTCCCTCAAGCAAGCAGGCTGCTAAATCATTAACCATTCAAACAGTTGATTAACAAAAACGGCTATCTGGACATTTTAGAGTTGAGCCCACGGAGCTGCTGCCAGGTATAAAGGCAGCGGTGAATAACTGCAAGATTCGAAAAAATGGCAATTACCCAAAGCACGGGACCCATATGATTAAATAGACCGCCAATGATGATTAAAACAATACGTTCGGCGCGCTCGAGAAATCCCACCTTGCAAGAAGGAATTATAGATTCTGACTTCGCCCTGGTATAGCTAGTCATCAACGAGCCAGCCACCACTAAGGCCGTAAGGCCAACATAAAGCATTGAGCCAGCACGTACGTAATAAACAAGAATCCCAATATAAAGTGCCATGTCAGAATAACGATCTATCACTGAATCAAAGAACGCTCCGAAAGCAGTAACTTGGTTTGTGGCACGAGCCACAGGTCCGTCACACAGGTCAAACACACCTGCCAAAATCACAATCAGAGCACCGCGGAAAAAATACCCATCAGCAAACAAGAAGGCAGCATAAACATTGATACAAAATCCAAGGAAGGTAAAAACATTTGGGCTTAAGCGTGTCGACACCAACCCTCGCACAACCCAGGTGTGCATAAACTGGCCAGCCTCCCCAATCTTACCGGTAATCATTTTATACTCAGATCAGGCCGCAGATCCTAAAACGTTAAGTCGGGCTTCGATACCACCTGACTAGATGTGAAGAATTGACGAGCCAACATACCCCAGGTTGCAGCCCCTGTATACAGTCGTTTTAAATCAACATTTTTCATTTCTGGCGGACAGGAAACCTGAAGTAGATTAGTTATCAGAAATTTCAATGAGTCATCAATCTTTTTCCTCTCTATTTTTTTGGCGGCTGTGACGGGCGCAGCTCGATACGGCTTGCGAGAGAGCCGCTAGGATAAGCAGCTAAGTCTACGACAGCCTTGGCGATATCTTCACTCGAAAGCTTCCAATTTGAACGTGGCCTAGAGGAAGGGTGGTGAGTAAAGTCCGTATCAACACTCCCAGGCATGATATAACTGACACGAATCCCGTCATAGCGCAGGTCTTGCATCGCAGCTTCGCTGAAACCGTTCAACCCGAATTTCGAGGCATTGTAGGCTGCCCCCCCTTTGAAAGGATTCACTCCAGCAAGACTTGAGATATTGAAAATATACCCCCCGCCGCGTTTGCGCATCCAGGGCACAACTTCGTGAACACAATAAAAAACTCCACTTAGGTTGGTTGCCAACAATTCATCCCACTCTTCAGGGTTAATCTGATCCACAGGTTTGAAAAAACCAATGCCTGCATTATTCACCAAGATATCTATGCCCCCAAATATCTCCGCTGCATGCTCCATTATTCGGCGACAATCCTCAAAGCGGCGGACATCAGCTACCAAACCGCGAACCAAATGAGCGTGTCGCTGGGTGAGCTGCTGAACAGCCTGATTTAGCCTTTCAGAATTACGGGCGCAGACAACCACATTTACTCCTTCCGTAGCTAAGCGGTCCGCAACCGCAAACCCAATACCACGAGACCCGCCTGTAACAACTGCAACTTTACCTCTCAATTCTGTTGCCATAAATCCTTCCTTTTCTAAATTAGTTGTGCGAAGCGCTCAAACACCCCGCCCCCTAAAAGAGTTGCGATTTATTGCAATGAAAACCTAGGGAGGCGTTGATTTTAGTGATTCATACAGCTAACATGTTCCTGGTTTGTTTCTGCGTAACATTCATTCATTTTAAAAAGCAATTGCAAGTGAAGCTCCTGTACAACAAATTAACAAAAAGCCCGAGGAGTCATCGATGGAAACTAGCTGGAATGCACTTACACGTGCAACGATTTTTTTGGGAATTTTCCTCCTTTGCGTCGCAAGTACTCCCACATCAGCGAACGACGGCGAAGATTTATTCAAGAGAAACTGCTCCATGTGTCACGGAATTGACGGTAAGGGTTTTGCAGCAATGAAGACTCCGGATATGAGTGACGCTAAATGGCAGGAAAGCCACTCCGACAAACACATTTCGGAATTCACCCGGGCAGGCAAACCCCCAATGCCCGCATTTCCTGCAACTAAGATCAGCGATGAGGAACTCAAGGCCATTGTTGGTCACATACGTACTCTGAAAAAATAAACTGCTTGGGGAGAATGACATCCTAATTGGAACTTGACTTCCGCGGTCAAGTACTCTCATCCTCCTGTATTCTTCCTCGCAAAAAAGATAGTCCCTTAAAGTAGAGGTGGACCCTGCTCCCTAATCGGGAGTCAGCTCCGCGACGAAGCCCATTAGATATAGAGCGGACCCTCTTTTATGACATGGTTGGCTAATCCGCCTATTTAAGTTCATCGCTGACACCCTCCTCCTTATAGGCACATCTCAGCAATCCACTTATTAAAATCTAACTCTAAGAGTCCGATCACCTAAGGGACTGCAGCCAGCGAACCAAATCCTTTTCTGAAACTTTACCGTCAAGAACTTCAAGATTATTTTGAAAGCCTGTCGCCTTATAAACATCTTGAGCCCAGGGCACCAAAGAACTTCCGCCCGTGTTATGGAGAAGTAGCCTTCCTGGTGATGAGAGGGTAACGGCCGTGCGAAAATCACCTGCCCGTCTGATCCCAGGCAAGGAAAGGTCTCGCAGGTAGCGTTGATCATCATCAATATTGAACTGTTGAGCGTCAGCCACAAGAACTTTTACTTTCGATGTTAGCCCGCGCGCCAACAGACACAGGAGTCCCCCTCTTTCCACTCCCACCAAATTAACACCTGAAATTCCCCTTCGTCCCTCGAGGTAAACGAGGGCAGTTAAAATATCCTGAATTCGTTTGGCGTCATCAGAGCGATTGTAAGTCGAGAAAAATTTTCCTCGTTCCTCAATGTAGCCGTCAGCCGGAATTGGAAGAGGCTTAAAAGTATCGATCGTCAAAACAGAAAATTTTCTACGCAGTAGGTTTTTTACTAATGTACCCGGTTGATTCGTGGTCATCTCAATAAAAGCAGAAGTACCCTGTGGGTGAACGAGCAAGGCCGCTGGCCTACTGCGTACCCCACCTTGGTGCCACAACACGGCAGAAATCCGGCTACCACGATAGCTCAGTAGTAAATCTTCCTGGGTAACCTCTCCCAGAGATGTAACCGCTTTATTCTCAACTAAGACCTGGGCGGAATCAGGCTCTTTTACCATCAGCGCATAACGGAGTGAGGGCTCAAAAACTCTGCGAAATCTTTCAACTTCTTTGGCATTTTTCGGTTTGAGGGATTCTAGCTGTCGGTGGGCAGATTGAATTAAGTATTTCACTAGCTCTTGTTCAGTTTTTGCGGCCTCAGGTAAAGCTCTGCCGAAAAATACCATCTGCTTCGAAGGTCGGTCAGGTCGATATGTTTTCTCCTTTACTGCTTCCTCGAAATTCTGGCCCAGAAGCCAGCGATCAAACCAAGCGTAGACAGCTTCGCGGCTCTCTTTATTGTAGTTGTGTGGGGCATGGAAGTGCTCGTTTGAAATCCTGTCTTGCTTGCCATAGAGCTCGTAGATGTGCCGTATGCCAGGATACTCAATCCGTGGTGTGTCGGTCGTCCAATCTCCCGTAGCTGACACCATAAGCATTGGACGAGGTGCCATCATGGCACCGATTTCGATATTGCAAGTATCAATGCGCAAGCCTGGCGCATTTTCACAAATAGAGCCCCCTTGCATGTGACCTGAAATCATATTGACTGGGGCAGAAACTTTAATTCGATCATCGATTGCCGTTAGGAGAAAAGTTTGCGTTGCCCCGCCCGACGCACCTGTGGCTGCGAGGCGACTTTTATCCACTTCAGGAAGTGAGAGCAGGAAATCCACGACGCGAATGCTATTCCACAATTGCAGCCCGAGCAGACCCACACTCCAAAGCTCTTCTTCGGCACCTCGAAAACTATGGCTCACCTGAAAGCTATCGTTGTAGCCGACCATGTCATACGAAAAAACTATTGCCCCTTGGCGAGCAAAATGAACGGCGCGTGCAGGCACGGAACCATGAACCTGACTTGCAAATCGCCCGTATGGCCAATGTCCATGTGGAGATAGAATGGCAGGAAACGGTCCCTGTTTCCCAAGTGGCCTATAAAGATTTCCTGTAACATAGAACCCTGGATGGCTTTCAAAGTAAACCTTTTCTATGCTGTAATCTTCGTAGTCTATGCGCCCAAAGATTTCTGAATTTAAAGGAGCCTTCGGAGGTAAAGGCCAAAGCCCGGCACTAACAAGGATCTGTTTTCGAAGGGAGGCCATGCGACTTAACCATCCTTGCAGTGAATCGTACTGAGGAATTTTACAGGGTGAATTCAAGTCCCGGACCTTAATGCGAATATCTTTTTCTGGAATCCCTGATGAGCTCTGAGCATGGACCATTGCTCCTCCTAAAAAAAAACTCATAAAAGCCAAAAAAAGAATACCTTTAATCATGGTCATGATAGTTTCCCCTCCTATTGCTGGCCGTAAAAAATGGGTGATCACTCGGAACCAGTGTACCTGGGATTTGATGTGATTCAGCTACCAACAGAATCCCTTGCGTGGTCATTCGATAACAAACACAGAGCGCAACGCAAGGTCTAAATCTTATATTAAAGATCCAAAAAGTATTTGAGTTCCATCAATTCGAAACTTTTGGTATATCCTGTAATCTTCATCCCCTGAAAAGGGCACTAAGAAACATAGCCTTCATGCAAGAGGCGTCGAATAGCCAATTACATTTGATTACCTTCATTAGGAAAGGGACAGAGGAGCAAGCCATGAGTCGGAGGATTAAAAAGAGAAAACAACCTCAACCTAAACCCAAAAACCGAAGTTGGGTTTTTGTGGTCCTGCTAGTGGTTGGGTTCGGAATCTACGGATTACTAAAAAGAAACGAAAACTTACGTGCCCCTGCCCCTATGCAGCCGGGCGCAGAAACGGCACGCCAACCAACCTCAGCAGTCCAGTCGCCTACAATGCGCCCCTCCCCTCCCTTTCACAAGGATCCGGAGAATGCAAAACCCTTCCCGCGTCTTGTACCAGCTTCCTATTTCCGAAGCCAACCTCTTGTCGCGCGTGCTTACCGTATTGCTAGCGCCATACCCGAGGTTCTGGCACAGCAACCCTGCTACTGCTATTGTGACCAACATGGTCATGGGAGCTTGCTGGATTGCTACGCCTCCGATCACGGAGCTGGGTGACTCACCTGCATCAAGGAGGTCCTCCTTGCAGACCAGCTAACCAGAAAAGGAAAATCAGCCACAGAGATCCGGAAAGCTATCGTGCGAGGTGAATGGCGCAGAATCTCGATTCCTGCCACGATGAAATAGGATAAAAGGAGTGATTCAGCATTGATAGATCCCGTATGCGGAATGGAGATAGAGCCAACTTCAGCTGTAGCCTCCCACGAGCACGGCGGCAAAACATATTACTTCTGCTGCGAGCGCTGCCGTGAAAAATTCCAAGGCCACCCAGCGAAATACCTGAAACCTGCAATGGCTCAACTAAATCCTAATACACCTTCATCGAGTGTAGGATCCCCGCAAAAAAGCCAAGAAAACAGCTATGTCTGCCCGATGGATCCAGAGGTTAACGAATCTGAACCTGGCCCCTGCCCGAAATGTGGCATGGCGCTCGAACCTCGTACTTTGACGCTAGAACAAAAAGAAAACCCTGAGCTCGTCGAGATGACACGGCGGTTCTGGATAAGCTTCGCTCTCTCATTTCCTGTACTTGTTCTCGCAATGGGAGAAATGATCCCTGGGCAACCACTAGAACAGATAATCTCTAAAGCCATGGGGCGGTGGATGCAATTCGCGCTAGCCACACCAGTTGTTCTTTGGGGAGGATGGCCGCTTCTCCAGCGCGGATGGATGTCGACAACGCAGCGAAGCTTGAACATGTTCACCCTCATTACCGTGGGTGCCGGGATCGCCTACATATTTAGTGTCCTTGTCACGATTTTGCCAGGCATCATTCCCGTTTCTTTTCAAAGTGGAAGTGGGAGAATTGACGTCTATTTTGAAGCTGGGGCCATGATTATCACCCTGGTATTGTTGGGACAAGTGCTCGAGCTCCGAGCCCGTGGTAAGACCGGCACTGCGCTCAAAGCTCTTCTTGGTCTTGCACCTAAAACTGCCTGCCTAGTACAGGATGACGAGACAGATATTGATGTGCCAATAGAAGGAGTTAAGCCGGGTGACCGGCTCCGAGTTCGCCCGGGAGAGAAAATTCCCGTAGACGGCATGGTACTCATGGGGACAAGCTCCATAGATGAATCCTCTGTAACCGGCGAAGCAATCCCCGTGGAAAAATCTTCTAAGAGTCGTGTCACCAGCGGGACATTAAACGGTACTGGTACCTTTCAGATGCGCGCGGAACAAGTAGGAAAAGATACCCTTCTGGCGCAAATCATCCAAATGGTAAGTGAAGCGCAGCGAAGCCGTGCACCGACTCAACGCCTAGCTGATGTGGTGGCCTCCTATTTCATCCCAGCAGTTTTCTCCATCGCCGGGATCACCTTCCTCTTGTGGGCCCTTCTCGGGCCAAAGCCTACGTTGGCTCATGCACTTGTAAATGCTGTGGCGGTTTTGGTTATAGCTTGCCCCTGCGCACTGGGGCTGGCTACGCCAATGTCGATCATGGTCGGCATCGGCCTTGGCGCAACCACGGGAGTTCTAATCAAGGATGCGGAGGCTCTGGAAGTGCTCGAAAAAATTGATACGTTGGTAATTGATAAGACCGGCACCCTAACAGAGGGTAAGCCCCGATTGAGTGCTATTGTTACTGTACCAGACATGGACAACTTAGAGATTCTGCGACTCGCGGCAACCTTGGAAAAGGCAAGCGAGCATCCCCTAGCGGCCGCTATCGTAACGGCCGCACGTGAGAGAGACTTGGATCTTCATGAAGCGCAAGAATTCCAATCGCTAACCGGAAAAGGTGTAATGGGAACGGTGGATGGACAACAGGTGACTCTTGGTAACATCGCTCTGCTTAAAGAATTAGGTATTGATCCGAGCACTCTAGCCGATCGCGCTGAAACCCTTCAACAGGACGGACAGACAGTGGTATTCGTAGCTGTGGAAAACAAAATAGCTGGGCTCGTGGCCGTAGGAGATCCCATTAGGAAATCTACTCCGGAAGCAATAAAGATGCTAAACCAAGAGGGCATAAAAGTCATTATGGTCACAGGCGACAGTAAGGGAACCGCTACCGCTGTAGCACAGAAGCTTGAGCTAACTGGCATGGAAGCTGAAGTGTTACCTGACCAAAAAGGTGAAGTGGTAAAACGGCTCCGAGCTCAAGGCCATGTGGTAGCAATGGCCGGAGACGGGATCAATGATGCCCCCGCCCTAGCTCTGGCACAAGTAGGAATCGCCATGGGAACTGGGACTGCTATAGCCATGGAAAATGCCGGGGTGACGCTCATTAAGGGGGACCTGCGTGGAATCACACGGGCTCGACGGTTGAGTCGTACAACCATGCGCAATATCCGCCAGAACCTCTTCTTAGCCCTTATTTTTAACTCTCTCGGGGTTCCGATCGCTGCTGGAATCCTTTACCCTTTTTTTGGATTATTACTTAACCCGATGATTGCGGCTGGGGCTATGACCTTCAGTTCCATTTCTGTAATTACCAACGCACTACGTCTGAGAAAAGCTACCCTTTAGGAGGCTAGCACTTCCAGGGCTTTTAGCTTTTTCACTGCTCATTAATTTGCATTCCTCTTAGTTGTAGAAACAAAATAATAGTGTCATGCCTTATGAGCGCAAGACAAAAACCCAGCTCATTTTCTGTTATTAGTTGAAAGTTTATTTTTGAGGCCATCTGCAGAATCTATGGAGGTAACCACCCCTCCCATCTGAAGGGAACGGGCTACTGCTGAAGCTCAAAAGTGAATATGGCGCTACCGGAGGCAATTGACACCAGCTGCTTTCCTTCACTTAAATACGTAACAGGGCCAGCACGGACTTGACCTCCTGTGTTAATGCGCCAAAGGTCCTCACCTGAATCAGAATCCAGAGCATAGAAGTAGCCCTCCTCTGAGCCGCCGAACACAAGACCTCCGGCAGTAGAGAGAAGTCCAGTGATAGGTTTTTTTTGCAACTTGTGTTCCCATTTTAATTCGCCAGTCCATGGGTCCAAGGCACGAATAACACCTCTTCCCGGTTCATCAGGAACCTTCGCCGCAACACCGCCAAGATAACGGTCACCAGGTTTATAATCGGATTCCTCCGTAAAGTAAATGCTGCCATAATCCTCCCACACCGAAAGGTAAAACAGATCCGATTTTGGACTGTAGGAGGGAGAGAACCAGTTAGTAGCTCCTATCAATCCAGGATAAACTAGGTTGCCCTCAGGGGTGGGATCAGTATTAGGCTTAACAATCGGTCGGCCATCTGCAGTGAAACCATCGGACCAGGTTTGTCGAGCATACGCCTTTCCCAAGAGAAACTTGCCAGTCTCTCGATCCAATATATAATAAAAGGCATTACGATTACCCCACAGCATCAACTTCCGATCACGACCTTGAAACTTGGCATCGACTAGGACAGGGATTTGAGCGGCATCCCAGTCATGGACATCATGTGGTGTGAATTGATAATGCCACCTAAGTTTTCCGCTGTCGGCATCCAACGCAACCACAGCTGATGAATACAGGTTATCTCCCTCGCGGACACTGCCGTCCCAATCTGGACCTGGATTTCCTGTTCCCCAGTAAATCAGATTCAAGCCTGGATCAAATGAACCAGTAACCCAAGTGGGAGCGCCTCCTGTCTTCCAGGAATCCCCTTCCCAGGTTTCGTTTCCTGGCTCACCAGGCCCAGGAACGGTGTAGAATCGCCATACTTGTTTCCCGGTCTCTGAATCATAGGCATCCACAAACCCACGAATGCCATACTCTCCTCCGGCAATACCCGTAATCACCATATTTTTGACCGCTAGTGGAGCACTGGTAATCGCATAGCCAGCTCGGTAATCAGCCACTTCGACATCCCAAAGAACAGACCCTGTCTTCGAATCCAATGCAATCAGGTGAGCATCTAATGTTCCCCAATAGAGTTTATCACCCAGTATGGCTAGTCCACGGTTAACCAAGCCGCAGCAGACCGTACGGTTAATGTGTCCAGGGAGAGCTCGCTGGTGAGACCAGAAGGTACGGCCTGTCCGCGTATCAATGGCGTGAACTTTATTAGGGGGATCAGTAACATACATAATCCCATCGACGATCAGAGGTGAAGTTTCCACATGCACTGTTGTCTTCATCTGAAAAACCCACTTCAGTATCAGATTCCCAACATTGTTGCGGTCAATTAATTTGAGTTTGCTATAACGCTGACTTGAATAACTTCCTGAATAGGTTAGCCAGTTCTCAGGTTCTTGTTCGGCCTGAAGTAGTCGCTCGTAAGTAACCTGTGCTGGAAGTCTTAACACGCAGCTAAAGACAAGAAGGAAAAACCATAAACGCTTCATTTAATCCTCGGTTTGCTTCGAAGCGAGTAAAGGTAGGCAATGATGTCATCTACCTCATCTTGATTGAAAACATCTTCATAAGAGGGCATCCAAGATGTTTTGGTCATATGGACCTTTAGATTTCGCTTCCACAAGGAATGTAAATTTTCATTCATATCCATCATCTGGAGTGAATAAGGACCTTCGTTAAGCCGAATTCCCTGGAGGATGGTGCCGCTCTTCTCAGTAACCCGAAAAGACCAGTATTCCGGATTAACAACCTCATTGGGCCTGAAAATTGAAACCTTTAGGGATTCTGGATTGAGGCGGGAGCCAATATTAGTAAGATCCGGTCCGAGTCGCCCCCCCTGACCTTGAACTAGGTGACACTGAAGGCAAGCACCACGCCCACGAAATAGCTCCCGGCCGTCTTTTGGGTTGCCGGGTAGTTTAGTCGGGCGAGAATCTTCACTCAACGAACGCACATAAGCAATCATCCTCCAAAGACTTTGGGTCTTTAGCCAGGAGCCTGGCATCTCGGTCCCCTGGAGTCCTTTTTGTACCGTGTGAAGTAGCTCAGCATCACTCGATCCGTGGTAAAACTCTCCCAACGTCAAATTCGGTCCTCGCCCACCTCCTCCTGCCAACCCGTGACAGAAGGCACAGTGGCCTCTGAATAAACTGGCCCCGATTGTCACGTCAACCGAAGTGGTATGAGGATTCCTCACTTCTTCTTCTCGCGCTGACGATGGTGGCACCAACCCACCGAGAGCAAAGATTATGCACCACAGTCTCAGTTGCTCACTCCAGTTGCTCTTTAGCAATATCCTCATTGATAATCCCTAAGGACAGCCTTCAACCTTAGCCGGAAATAAAGGCATTAACACTGATTGAGTAGAGGGGAATTTCAGCATGCGGCAGCATTAAGAGAAAAATTAATCCTTACTTTCCTCGCATATGCCAGTTTTCTTCCCATAAATTGAAAAACTCATCATTCATAGGATGTTCCTGGATGACATCTTCGTTCAGTTCAATCCCCCATCCAGGCCTGGTAGGCGGTGAGAAGTAACCATTCACAACGCGCGGAACTCCAGATACAGCATCGAGTACCCAGGGCTCCGAAAAATCATCGAAACACTCCTGGATTTTAAAGTTTGATGTGCAAAATCCCAGATGAACACTGGTGGTGGTGCAGATGGGGCCATTCGAGTTATGTGGAGCCATTAACATAGAGCGAACATCAGCCATGGCAGCAATCTTTTTCATTTCTAGAAAACCGCCAGTATGAAGCATATCTGCCTGAATAATATCGGGTGCACCTGTTTCCAGCACCTCCCGAAAACCGTAGCGCGTGAAATAACGTTCACCGGTGGCAACAGGAATATTGACGGAATTTGCTACCTTTACGAGCGAAGGAATGTCTTCCGGAGGACAAGGCTCCTCAATCCAGCCAGGTTTGTAGGGCTCGAGCAGCCTTGAAATTTCAATGGCCATGGCTGCGCTGAACCGTCCGTGCATTTCGATAAAGATATCAATCTCAGATCCCACGGCCTCACGGATAGCAGCAACTAGATCGATGGCCCGGTCACGCTCTTTATGTGACAGTTCTAGCTCTCCTGGCCCAAAAGGGTCTACTTTCATGGCAGTATACCCTTTTTTGACTACCCCCTTTGCTAGCCGGGCGAACTCCTCAGGCTTGCGGGCCGTAGTGTACCAGGCGTTAGCATATGCACGCACCTTTTCACGGCATTTTCCCCCCAAGAGGCGATAGACCGGCTGGTTCGTTGCTTTACCGACAATATCCCAGCAAGCTAGTTCGATTGCACTCAATGCTGTCAGGGCAATGTCACCACCACGCCAGAAATCATTTCGGTACATCCGAAGCCAGAGGCTCTCAATATCGAAAGGGTCCGAACCAATTACGTATCGCCGTACAGCACCCTTAAGGAAGCCGAGCACACCTTCGTGGCGGTTCTGCAAGGTACATTCTCCTACCCCCTCTAACCCTTCGTCCGTCTTGACACGAACAAATATGAGGTTTCGCCAACTCGTGCCAACCACGAAAGGCTCAACGGAAACTATTTTCATAAAATCACCTCCACTACACTGAAAAAGAAGAGCGCAAACCTCATGATTAACCCACTAAAGATGCGCCATTTTAGATTAGCTTAACGCGGCGAACCAATTACAATTTCCGCTCCTAATCTACCGAACGCATCTCTCCCAGGTACGGAGCCAAACTAAACACTATTAGCACTCCCGACAAGTTTGACTGCACCTTGGAAGTTTTTCCTAAGAAAACAAAAGTGGGATCAGTTTGAAAGGGAATGGGCAAGCGAATTTAATAAAGCTGCTAGCCCTGGCCGAATTATTACTTGAAGTATTCGGCGTTGATCTCTGTAAATTTTTCCCACTTCTCGGGCAAATCATCCAGCGGAAAAATGGCAGTGACAGGACAAACCGGAACACAAGCTCCACAATCAATGCACTCAATGGGATCAATATAGAGCTGTTCAACCGACTCATAGGTGTCCTCATCTTGCCTAGGATGAATGCAATCTACCGGGCAAACATCCACACAAGCTGTATCCTTGGTACCAATACAAGGCTCCGCAATTATGTAGGCCATTGGGAACTAACTCCTGTTTGAAAAGTACCAGCTGAGACCAACCAAAACACTCCTGTTCGGAACAGGCCAACTCCCCCTTTCGAACTCGGGAGCCGACCTTACCCCTTCAGCCTGATGTCCTTAAACCACATTTCCAGTGCCCCTAGAAACTCAGACCTGAAGAGGAGTTTATCCTAACTTATTCGGCAAATAGAAGGCAATACTCTTTTCCTTTTGAAGGTAATTTTTGGGAGACTATCAAAAAAGGACACTGCGCCCCCCCCTGCTCCTTCAATCCAAATTGTGCCGGCCACACCACTCCTACCTATTTTTGCCATGAATTCACCGTAAAATCAGTCTATCCTAATCCTGATTTCTTCTGGCGAGAGAAAACAAGGGAGGCTGCGGGTCAATTGACGCTTATAGCACCAATCTCCTGGCAAGCAACACAAAAACGGGCCCAAGGTAAGGCCTTCAGGCGATTCGAAGCAATCGATTCACCACAAGATTCACAGGTCCCGTAATCGCCGTCATCTAGGCGATTCAGTGCCCCATCGATTTCTCGCAGCGTTTTGAAGCGAAGATTTACGGTCCAAGTCGCGACATCCTGCTCGACGGAGTGGGCTGCCAATTCGACAGAATCAGGAGAGCGGACCCCCCAGACTAGTGTATCGGGCTCCTGTCCACGATTAGCAATTAACTCCGCTTTCTTTTTCAGCAGATTCTGCCGTTGAGCCTTTTTTCTTGTCCTTAAAATCGGAGACATAATTCTTCTCACATTTATGAAGGTAAGTTTGCTTTGCTCTCCTCTAAGATTAAACTGTATACACGCACCGCGCGCGCAAGAGAGCCTGGAATTTTCTCTTAAATTGCACCAAAAGGCAACCTTAAAATTCCTATATACGAAGAAAATTCCCTTTTATTCTCACATATGACACTTTATTTCAATCATTTAGAACGAGAAATGATATTCCAAAAAATTACCAAGTGGTGACAACTTTAGAACAAATATACCTGGAGCTGACCGTGGGACTTAGAAATGGCGGCCGGGAGTGAAAGGCACTATTGCAGAGAAAATATTTTCGTGGAATTGTTCATCGGGTAGTTTCCCGCGAACCGTTAGATGTTAGCAGATGAATCTTAGCTTCTGTTTCCTGTGACCAACCAGTAAAAACTTCCAGAACCCTACCTTCCCCATCAAGCAGGAAAGACATTGGTATCACAACCTCTTCCCCTGAAAAGATTTTTGAGACCGAAGACTTGTCAGCTGTGTAAGCAGGATAGAGAATCCCGTGATCGCGCAGAAACCGTGGAACACGATCAGCTGTATCGATATCAATACTGACGCCGAGGATTTCAATCCCTGCCTCCTGAAATTGTGGATATAGCTTTTGCAGCTCTGGCATCTCCTCCCGGCAAGGCACGCACCAGGTAGCCCACAAATTTACAAAATATCTATGATCTGGCTTCACTAGGCTCCGCAAATTAATCACTTCATTAGTGAGAGAACGAAGTTCGAGGTCTGGAAAGGCTTCACCTCGCTTGAAATTTAGGTTTGCAAAAAACTCTTCCTCTTTCGAAAGAGGATCTGCGAGTTGAAAGCGTTTCTCTGTTAGCAAATGGAGTTCGGCCTTGTCCTCTTTGATTTTCAAAGTGGAACCTGCGGCAACATCTGCAAAACGCTGAACCGTGCCACTAGGCCACTTGATCTCAATCCATTCAGCTGTCGGGTCTTTTCCCAAACCTAACAGCACACGGGGATCATGTTGGGACAGAAATCCGCTTCCCCCTCCCTTGATCTTAGTAAGGATACCTGAGGAAGTTTTTGCGCGCACCACGGTTCCGAAAGCATCTCGACCGCTTTCGGAGCCCTCTAAATGGACTCGAATAAAGTTATTCTCCTGCCCAACATTGTTCCGAAATAAGAGGTGAGCTTGTCCTTGGAGGGTAGTCAGAAAGATGTCCGAATCACCATCATTGTCGAAGTCAGCAAATATTGCTCCACGCCCATCGCTAATGGAATCAACCCCTGAAATACCAGAGATGTCAAGGAACCGCTTTCCCTTCATATTGAGCCCCAGCGCGTCACGCTCAAATCCGCTAAAGGAAAGTCCTTGCTGAAAAATAGCACTCATATGATTGGTCTGGTACTTCTGGTTACCGGCTTGCTCAACCTTTTCTGATGCGGCCACGACGTGGCGCCAAAACAAGCTTCAGGTATCTTTCATTGATTTGCCAGAGATAAAACCATTGGGGGTATAGAGATCTTCCCACCCATCATTATCAAAGTCCACAAACCCTCCCCCAAATGCCCAACCTCCTGGCAGGCCGCCTACCTGAGCAGTAACATCGTTAAAGGTTCCATCTCCGTTGTTCCTGTATAGGTTGTTTCCTATGGCAAGCTTCTTCAGTAAAAGGCCGTCACGTTGTTCTTCAGGGAAGAGGCGCCGGAGAATCCGGTTGCCGGCAGTCGAAGACATATTCGTAATGTGTAGGTCCAGGTTTCCATCATTGTCGTAATCTCCAAAAGAAACCCCCATACCAAACCCAGGATCCTTCAAGCCTCTGGTCGCGGCTACATCAACAAATCGGTCGCCCTGGTTCAGGTAAAAACCATTTTCCCCAAAGTCATTAGCTACGTACAGATCTTGGTCCCCGTCGTCATCAATATCAGCAAAAGCAGCTGCATAACTCCACCGCCCGTCATCAACACCCCAATCTGCAGCTGCTTCCCGAAAAGTTCCGTCACCCTGGTTGATAAACAGTGGATTACGTGTACCGTTCGTAGCCTGGTGCCACGCATTAGGCATTACCATGCCGTACCGGTTGTAAGAGGCTACATAGATATCAGGGAAACCATTGCCGTCCACATCAGCCGCCACGGCACTGAACCCCACGGCACGTACGGCAACCTTTGCAGGCCCAGAAACGTCCCAGAAATGAAGTTCGCCGTCGGGGAAAAGTCGATTTTCGAGAAGGACTTGCGGGCCAAACGCGGCAAAGAATATGTCCACATCACCGTCGTTGTCATAATCTAAGAAGAGCGGGCCAGACCCTTGCGGAGCATACTTCACTAGAGACTCTGCTGATATATCCCGAAAACGGCCGTTTCCTTCGTTGAGGTAGAGGTAATTTTGATCCACCCCGGTAGCAACAACATCCAGTAGGCCGTCTCCGTTTACATCTGCAGTGGCAACACCGTGATACATGAAGCCGTCGTTTGGCTCCACACCAAAAGGTGGAAAAACAGCGGATACTCCAGCAGGCACCGCGACTTCAGAAAAAAGATCCTTCACCGCAATTTTGGATTCGAACGAGTTCAGGTCAAACCGACTGATCCGCCATGGATCATTCCCCTTCTTTATACCCATAATATCGGCTTGAGCTGTCACCCACTCGCGACGCCCTTCACGATCCCGGCCGATAAGATAGAACCCTACGCTTGCACTGCCCTCGATTTGCTGTGATTCGTCAAAGGTTGCCTGCTTTACTTTGAAGCGGGCATCCTCGATCTCAGAAAAGTGGCCCAGAAAACCCTCCCAACCCTGAAGGAATTCTGTACGGGAAAGTGTTTCATGTCTTTGTTTCCAGGAATGCGCATGGATCCATTTCAATTCATGCACCAGAGAATCTGGCTCGCTCGGAGGCGGTTTTGCAACGATCGGATTGGCAACAAACTTACCAATTAAATCAAGGTCTTTGTTTCGAACGGCAACAGACATCTCCAATAGGTCGTTGGCCAACGACTCAGAAAGATCTTCGATCGCCTCTAGCCTCTGCTTGTCAAACTCCGCTTGTCTTTGATTCTGTGCTGTCCCCGGACGCAACACGACCAATAGAACCACCAAGGTAATCGTTTTCGCAAGTGAACTAGTCATTGTCCTCGAAACCATAACATGCTTCTACTTGGGATATTAGCCCTGTGGCCCTGGGTTTTCCTTTACTTTTCGTAGAACCCATAAAGGAAATGGCACACTCTCATCATAAACCTTTCTCATCTGAACTAGTTTACTCCCCCGTATTATCCTACTAGAATGGCAAGGCTCAGTAAAGGAGCCTGTGCCTAAGGAAGCTTGCCTTGGATTATTGCCTTACGAAAAAGTTTAAAATCACCATTAAAAATTTTGGACGACATGGAGCATTGTCACTCTTAGCGCTGGGAGCTGGCGAGGTTCTTATTATGATTAGCCTTGTTGCTGGATTCTGCTACGCTAGTGTACGCTTTGAGCCGTTACTTGAATTCCTTTCAGCTAGTCCACTGACCGCGTGGCTAGATGGCTTCTTCCTTAATCACTCGGTTGTTACATCTTCAACTTTTATTGAAGGGCAACGTAAAGTTGGTCGATACATCTTCGCAGTGGGAATGTGGGGGTTCTTCATCTCAGCTCTTCAGGTTTACGGGAATAAGATCCTGAAACGTGGCATGGCAACAAGGTTTCTGTACCGCATATCCATGCATCCCCAATATCTCTGCCTAGGAATAGCAGGTTGGGGTTTATTGACAATCTGGCCTCGATTCTTGCTGCTCGGCATCTGGGTAACGATGCTGTTTATATATGCGGGGCTTGCGCGATCTGAAGAGTCTCGCATGGAAAAACAATTTGGCCAGGAGTACCGCGAGTATTCGGCTGACAAGGGTGCCTTTCTGCCCGGAAACCCCGTGCGGAGGATTTTCCAAGTTACCTTCGCTTGCATAAGACCCCGGGCTGCTGGATGGGTAGCAGCGTATGTCTTCTGTCTTGCGCTTGCCTTTTCGGCTGGATTTCTTCTGAGATCACGAGTACTGGCTGCTACGGCGATCCAAATGAGGCCTGAACACCAAACTACTACCATCAGTGCTTGGCCACAGTCACCAGAATGGCTCCGCAATATCCTCGACATCACCATGGAGAACAAAAAGGTAGAAGAACGGCTCATGGCTCGCGGAAACCTGCCTTTGGTCGCAACCATTCTGCCTCCCCGCTACTTTATGAAAGGAATGTTTTACAAGATGCCACCTCAGTCACCTCAACTAATAGATCCATCTGGTGAATATGGCACTGCGGCGGTAGGATTCAAAAAAATCGCAATAGTTACCATAGTCTTTCTCGCACCCTTTACCCTCCCAACAAACTTCATGGGAGTTGATCCTGATACTAGTGATGACCCAGTTGAGGTTGTTATTGCACGGGCAGAGAAACCCTATAAGAATAGCCTGTCATTGGAAGAAACACTGGATGCAAGTGTTAGACTTACACCTCTGGTGGTCGTAGAGGTACAGCCCACCACCAGAAAAATTACAAACGTGATGATCCCTCTCCCTCAAAACGAATGGGGGCCAAAAGTGGTGATGCCACTTCTCTAGAACTGTTAAATTCTCCCAGGAGCCACTGGACTAAGACCCAGGCCAGTAGTTTTTGTAGGTATGCATATACGGTCCAATCACTTTTCTTGAGACATTAATTTTTCAATTTCATCAGGATCACGCGGCAGACGTCCAGTTAGTGATTCATTCCCATCCTCAGTAATCAGAATCATATCCTCGATTCGGACACCTAATCCCTCATCTTGGATGTAGATCCCTGGCTCAATAGTGATAACCATTCCTGGACGGAGGGTTCCATCTCTTTCTGAGGGATCATGGACGGCTAACCCAACGTGATGTCCTAATCCGTGGATAAAATATTTTCCCAGGGGCTCTCCTACTTGCTCCTTCCCCTTCTTATTTAGGTATTCAAGGGCGATAAGGTGAAGACTATTGGGCCCGTCACGTCCGAGCGATGCTCCTGGCCGGGCAGCTGCGATGGCTGCTTGCTGTGCTCCTAAGACGATCTCATACATTTTCCTCTGCCGTTTTGTAAAGCGGCCGCCTACAGGAAGCGTCCGCGTTATATCAGCTGCGTAGCCTGAATACTCACCACCCACGTCAAGCACTAACATATCGCCCGCCTCCATCTGTCGACGATTTTTGTCGTAATGAAGGATAGTGGAATTGAAGCCGGAACCAACAATGGGAGGATAAGCTGAACGCTCACATCCGCGCCGCTGATATTCGTACTTCATCAAAGCCGCAATCTCATATTCGTAAACTCCAGGTCGGACCGCTCTCATCGCAGCAAGATGAGCTTCTATGGTGGCCTCCACCGATTTACGAATCAAACTTATTTCTCCTGCTGATTTCACAGATCGGAGCTTGGCAATTTTTGGAGCCACATCTACGATTGAGGCAAATGGCGCCAACCGTCTCATCCGACTACCTGGCAATGTATCGAAACCTTCTTTCCTTCTCGAGGCAACCGTATAAATCTTTTCCAAATGCCCCAAGGCCTCTTTCATTTGCTCCGGAAGATGCCCAGTTGACATAACCTCTGAAAAACCAGTTGTCTCGTGAAGGCTAGGGTCATCCGATCCAATCTTTGGACCTGTCCAGCGTTCTTCAGCAAGATCACGCTCAGGAAGAAACAAAATCTCCCGCCCGCTTCCGCCCTCGATCAAAGGTGGAACCAAAATCAAAGCTGCATCCGGTTCTTCTGAGCCAGTCAGATAATAAAAGTCGTTTGCTTGCCGAAACGGGATGTAGTCAATGTCGCTGGGGGACGTCCCGCCGAAAAGAACCACGATACCGTCCTTCACCGATTCCGTTAACTCGACGCGGCGGCGCTTAAAAACGTCAAGTGGCTCCCTCTCGAAGGCCGCAAGCGAGCTAACCATCAGCATGTTCAGTAATATAAGTTTGGCCATTAGCTGACCAAGACATTGATTGGGTAAGATTCCAGTAAAACCCTCAAGGTGTGCTATTCCATTTTTCTTTGTTCCAAAATCCATCGTATATGTACCCTTGATTAAAAATCTGGAAAATTGCATGAACTTAACATGATAACAAAAGAGAAAATTCAAGATAAAACAAAATTAGGATGATAAACACTGCCAGCAACATGCCTAGCAACAGCAATAAGCTGTCTCTCCGGATTGAGTATCTTCAGTATCGGAGCAGCAGGACTTCCTTGAGTTGATTGGCACATATCCGGACCCTCCGTTAATTCAAAACTGTGACCGTGCCGAATATTTTTCTCCTCACGTCCGCGAACAACTAGCTCTGGGCATCCGGGTAACAGGATCCGAGGTGGAATTAAAGCTTTTGCGAGTTGTCCTTGCTTTGCTATGCAGCCCAACTCATCAAGCGTAATTGAATTTTTCATCTCGAACTCTGCTACTCCTACTCGCCGCAGTTCAACTAGATGGGAAGGAAGGCCAATTTTTTGGCCCAAGTCATGAGCCAAAGAACGGACGTAGGTTCCTCCCGAACACTCAACAGAAAACTGAACCTCAGGACCCTTAATACCAGAAAGTTCCAAAGAATACACGTCAACCTCAACAGGTTGAAGCTCAACAGGTCTGTTGTTACGGGCCAATTGGTAAGCCCGCACACCTCCAACGCGCTTGGCAGAAAATGCTGGTGGAGTTTGTAAAATACGGCCAGTAAACCCTTCGAGTGTTTTTTCAAGAAGTCCAAGATCTAATTTTAAATCTTGGGCAAGTGAAGTTGGCCTTCCTGTTGCATCATAGGTATCTGTCGAAAACCTAAAACTAAGCGTGCCCTCATAAGATTTTCGTGATTTCAAATAGAACTGTGCGAACCGTGTGGCTTTTCCAATGGAAACCGGCAGCACCCCAGTGGCAAAAGGATCAAGAGTTCCAAAGTGACCCACCTGCTGCATACTGAGGATGCGCCGGACCACCACTACGACATCGTGTGATGTCATACCAGGGCTCTTATCGATAACCAGCACACCGGCAGGCTCTGTCAACGTTGTTCCCTGCTTTCCTAAATCACTCGTTATTCATGCCATCCGCAACATCCTGCCGATGCTCCGCTTCGCTTGCAAGGGAAGAGTTCGGTTGACGTTCTAACTTTGTCTTTTCGATTAATTGCTCAATCCTAGCTGAAGTTTCGCTGCTACGATCGAGCACGAAACGAAACTCTGGGGTAGTACGTAACTTCAAACGGTGACTAATTTCACGACGAACAAAACCAGCGGCGGAACTTAAGCCATTCAAGGTATCCTTTTGCTGTTGCTGGGAACCAAGGACACTAACAAAAATCTTTGCATGGTACAAATCGCGACTCAGCTGGACATCGGTTACTGTAGTAAATCCAATGCAGGGATCTTTCAGGTCGTAAAGCAACATCGCTGCAACTTCGGCGCGAATCAGACCTGCCATTCGCTTAGAACGATGAGTGGCGTGCATGTAATTACCCTCCTGAACCCATTTCCCCGAGCAAGGGGGGATTTTTAGAAAAAATCAAGCTGGTGATCGACCAGGTCAGGACCCAGGATCTTTTCCGATTCAGCCAACACAGTTTGAAACGTAAACTCTAGATTATTACGGCTACTCGAAATAGAAACCACACCTATCGTTGATCGCTGCCAAACATCTTGATAATCTAACTCCGCCACAGCAACGTTAAAGCGGCTTTGCAGGCGATCGCGAACTTTTCGCAGAACAGACCTTTTCTCTTTTAGGGAGTGAGCTGTAGGGATCCGAATCGCGAGGGTCATGACCCCAATCGGCATATCTGACTCCGAGGCAGGGCCGGATGAAGGAGCACTTTGGCGGAGCAACTAAGCCAAGGCAGGCTCAGCCACCACTTCAACCACAAAGGTTTCCAGCACATCGCTTATTTTGACATCGCTGAAATTTTCCAGTATGATTCCGCACTCCAGCCCCGATTTTACTTCTTCCACATCATCCTTGAATCTTCTGAGTGAGAGTATTTTTCCCTCGTAAATTACGACACTGTCCCGCAGTAACCGCGCCCGCGCTCCCCGTGAGATCTTGCCCTCCGAAACAAAGGAGCCAGCCACATTCCCCACTTTGCGAATTCGGAAGGTATCGCGAATTTCAGCTTGGCCCAACGATACCTCACGAGTGGTGGCGGCTAGTAGACCGGTCATTGCCTTCTTGATCTCATCAGTCAGATTATAGATCACCGTATGAAGCCTTATGTCCACCTTTTCCTTTTCTGCCAAATCCGTTGCCTTGCGTGCTGACCGGACATTGAATCCAATAACAATGGCATTCGAAGCTGAAGCTAAAAGGACATCAGTTTCTGTAATGGCACCAACGGCAGAGTGCAACACCTTAATCTTCACTTTATCTGTGCTGTTTTTATTCAGTGTGTCCACAAGCACTTCAACAGAGCCTTGAACATCAGCCTTTACAATTAAAGGTAGTTCTTTTACATCTGCGCTCTCCATCTGGTCGTGCAGGTGCTCCAAGCTAAGCCTGGCGGTCTTGCTCATCGTAGCCTCACGAAGTCTCCCTTGGCGATAAAGCGCAATCTGCTTAGCCTTCGCAGTATCTTCAATTACCTGCAATACATCTCCTGCTTGAGGGACATTTGCGAGCCCTAAAACTTCAACCGGGCTTGATGGCCCCACTTCTTCAACGCTACGGCCATGATCGTCGAACATGGCACGCACTCTACCGAATATCGCTCCAGCAATAAAGGAATCTCCTTTGCGCAAGCATCCCGCCTGAACCAACACGGTAGCAACAGGACCGCGTCCTCGGTCAAGCCTCGCCTCTAGAACGGTTCCACTGGCAAGTCTGTCCGGATTGGCCGTTACTTCCCGCATGTCGGAGACAAGTAAAACCATCTCCAATAATAGATCGAGATTCTTTCTCTCCTTAGCCGACACCTCTACCATCACCGTATCGCCTCCCCAGTCTTCAGGGTTAAGTTCACGGTCAGCCAACTGCTTTTTCACGCGGTCGGGAAGGGCATCAGGCTTGTCAATCTTATTAATAGCAACCAACAGGGGAACCTTGGCAGCTTTCGCATGGGCAATTGCCTCAAGAGTTTGCGGCATTACACCATCATCAGCAGCCACCACTAGAACGACAACATCGGTCACCTTGGCGCCGCGGGCGCGCATCAATGTGAAAGCCTCGTGGCCCGGCGTATCCAGAAAAACCACAGGTCTCCCACGAACCTGAACCCGGTAAGCTCCAATATGCTGGGTAATCCCGCCGGCCTCCCCTTCGGCAACTTTAGACTCTCGGATTGCATCTAAGAGAGAAGTTTTCCCATGATCCACGTGGCCCATTACGGTAACAACTGGCGCACGCGGCTTAAGGTTTTCCGACTTTTCAGTTTCTTGAACCTCCTGTTGGACCTCCTCCTCATATGTCACAATATCAACCTCAGCACCGCACGCACGCGAAATCTCGGTTGCCAGAGAATTCTCCAAGGTCTGGTTGATGGTGGCAAATATTCCACGATCCAGCAATTTCGTGATCACCTCACGCACACGCACACCCAGTTTCTCCGAAAGCTCTTTGACAGAAATACCCTCTGAAATGGTTATATTTCGAGTAATCTCCACCATTTCCGGTTCTGTCGGTTTCGGGGGTGGAACCGGAGAACGGCGCTGTGCTGGATGTTTCCGGTCTGTGGTCCGTTGCGCAGGAGCGTTACGTCCTGCTTGCGAAGGTCTGGGCCGAGCAGTCGGATGTATCGGGTGAGGTTCACCGGGACGACGGGTAACTCCTGGTCGGAGTACCCCCGGCGTTCGGCGAACCGCCAATTCATAAAGCGGCTTTGATGCATCGGCCTTCTTGGATGCTCTTGTGGTCTTTGTGGACTTACGCCCCCCTTCGACAGGAGGGGCTACCTTCTTTACAGCCGTCCGGGAAACCCTAGCTCCAATAGGACCTTTTCCCGGAACAGCCCGGGCCGTGCTGGCCGTCGGTGGCGCTGGGGTGGAGGTGGACGGAAGTGGAACACGAGTAGGAGTTGCTGTACTGCGTGTCGTCACCCCTGGAATGCGCCTGAGAGAAGAAGGCGGAACGGGAACCTTCTTCTTGCGTAGCTCGGCCTTGATTTCCTCTAGGGATCGGCGCAATGGAGGCCGAGCAATCTGTCTCTCTACGGGTTTTGCGGGACTCAAGGCAGGAGGCTTAGGGCTAGCCTTCCGTGCTACCTCATCAGCCTCTTCTTTCTTCTGTAAAGCTAAAAAATGGGCGCGCACCTTACTGGCTATCTCATCCTCTAAGCTGCTTGAATGAGACTTTTTCTCGAGGAAGTTAATCTTAGGCAAATACTCAAGGATAAACTTACTTTTCACCTCAAGTTCCCGTGCCAAATCGTTGATTCTAATCTTACTCATCTTTCTTTTGAGGCTACCTCCGCTCCAAAATTAATCTTCTTCGGCATCTTTATCCACCGTCGCGGTCGAATCTAGTTTATCACCTTCAACGAATTCCGCTGTGGTCGAGGTTTCTGTTACTTTTGCTTCTTCAGACTCAGAAAACTCTCTGGCCTCCTTAATCTCCAAGCCAGCCTCTGTCACTTCTTCTTCAGTTTCCTGCCTCCCAGCTTCCTCCGACCCCGTAACCTGATCAGCCTGGGACTCATCTCCCATCTCGACCCCTTCCGTTGCAATATCTGCTTCACTTTCCGGGGTCATGCCATCTTCTGCTTCTTCGCCGGACTCCAATTCAGCTTCCACTTTAATGCTGTCAGATTCGGCTTCCTCGGTAATTTGGTCAGGTACTTGCTCAAAAAAATCAGCCACGGCTTCCCGAATCTTTTCCACTGTCTTTTCTCCAATACCAGGCAGCTGTGTCAATTCAGCTGGCGTCGTCTGTGCCAGAGTCTCAATGGTATCGATATCGTGATCCATAAGTTTCTTCAAGGTCTTTTGGCCAATACTTTCGAGTGCGCTTACCGATGTACCAGAGCGCGTCAAGGCAGCCATCTGAATTTCAACTTCCTGGCGCTTCTCTTCTTCACTCTTGATATCAACATGCCAACCGAGAAGCTTTGCCGCCAAACGAACATTCTGCCCTTTCCGTCCAATGGCAAGGGATAGCTGAGTATCATCTACCACAATCTCCAAGCGCCGCTCTTCTACGTCAGCTACTGAAACGGTGGTACCTTTAGCTGGACTAATGGCGTTACCAGCAAAACGAATAGGATCTTCGTCGTACTGAATAATGTCGATCTTCTCGCCTTGCAATTCCCGGATGATTGACTGCACGCGAGAACCTTTCATCCCGACGCAAGCCCCGACACAATCAACATCACTCTGGTTTGAAAAAACAGCAATTTTAGTTCGCTCGCCCGCTTCCCGTGCGAGCATTTTAACCACCACCGTCCCATCATAGATTTCGGGAACTTCCATTTCAAAAAGGCGCTGCACCAAAATTGGCTCAGCTCGTGAAACGATTACCTGAGGACCTCTCGCTGTACGATCTACTTCAACAATAACAACCCTGATCCGGTCCCCAATCTGGTAACTTTCCAGGCGGGACTGCTCACGCCGAGGCAGGCGACCTTCGGTACGCCCTAGGTCAACAATAAGGTCTGGACCTTCAACCCGCTTAACCATGCAATTCACTAACTCGCCGTTCCGCTGGCTGTATTCAGCATGAACGGATTCACGCTCTGCTTCACGTACCTTCTGGAAAATGACCTGTTTAGCCGTCTGTGCTGCGATTCGTCCTAGCACATCTGTAGGTAGGGATATTCGGATTTCCTCCTCCACATTGATTTCAGGTTCGTATCTTTTCGCATCTTCCAGGGAAATCTCTTTCGTAGGATCAGTAACGGTCTCCGTTACTTTTTTCACTGCAAAAACTTCTACCACTCCGGTTTTCCGATTGAACTGTGAAAGAAGAGCATCATCGGTCTTATAGTACTTCCGGACAGCAACCAGAATTGCATCCTCAACTGCTCCAACGATAACTTCCGTATCGATGCCTTTCTCACGGCCCAATTGATCAATTGTTTGAAAAAGTAAACTCGTTGCCATTATTTGGATCCTCTTGTCAGCCTTTGATCTTATCTTGCAAGCCAACCGGACTTGCTATCCAACTCCACCAGCGGCTCGATTCACTCAAAACTCAACCAGGAGTTTTGCTCGCACAATGTTTTCGTGTTTCAGTTCCAAAATCTTATTGTCGTCAACCTCCACTTGCAAACACCCTTCTTTAAATCTCATTAGCCGACCCTCAAAACTACGTTGGCCGGCCATAGGTTCGCGGAGGGTGATCTTAGCTCGCTGCCCGTAGGAGCGCTGAAAATCCGCGGCATTCCTCAAAGGACGATCAAGGCCGGGGGAAGAGACTTCCAAAGTGTATCTACCCGGAAACAGGTCCTCAACGTCCAGGATTGCGCTCATTTGCTCACTAACTAACTGGCAGTCGCCATGATCAATTCCACCAGACTTGTGGATATATATCCTCAGGAGGTGGTTCGAAGAGGAACCCTTAAGCTCCATATCAACAAGCTCAAATCCCTCTGAAACCGCCACTCTTGAAGCAATCTCTCGTATTAATTCAGAGTTAACGTTCATTATCCAACAAAAAAGTGGGCCTAGGCCCACTGATGTGAATCGACAGCCCTAGTATAGTCGCCGGTCACTTAGATTACAACCCCCCCCAGGAGTTTCCTATGTTTGGATAGGTTGATTCCAGGCAAGGTTCAGGATAAAATGCAGCCGCAGGCGATTGAAATCTTTGACACAATTCATATCCTGAATAGGCAAAAGGCTACCCTACTACCAGGAGCCTCTGTGATTGCTTTTGGTAAATCTGATCCAAATTCGAACTTGTCCAGAATGGATAACATGTCTATTCCAAATACCTTAGAGCTTACTTGGCTGGGCCACTCAACATTCAAGATCACCACCCCCGAAAAAAAGGTTATATTGATTGATCCTTGGGTGGCCACTAACCCAGCCTGCCCTAAAAAAAACAAGGAATTTGAGCAGCTTGACCTAATCCTCATAACCCATGGGCACTTTGATCATATTGATGACGTGCTGCCCTTGGCCAGAGAATATAAGCCGCAGGTCATTGCGATCTATGAAGTATGTCACTGGCTGGAAAGCAAAGGAGTTGAGAACCTCCATCCGATGAACAAGGGGGGCTCGCAAGTGGTCGAAGAGGTAATAACCACCATGACCCACGCCGACCATAGTTGTGGAATCCTCGACGACGGGAAAATCGTCTACGGAGGAGAAGCGGTTGGTTACCTACTAGAGTTTTCAACCAACTATAGAATCTACCATGCCGGAGACACCGCCCTCTTTGGTGATATGGAGCTGATTGGAAATCTCTACAGGCCGCAGTTGGCCCTGCTGCCGATTGGTGATCTCTTCACCATGAATCCGCGTGAGGCAGCCTATGCTGTTAAGCTCCTCCGTGTGCCTGAAGTCATACCCATGCACTTCGGAACCTTCCCGCTAGTATCGGGAACTCCTGAGGTGTTCAAGAGTGAAATTTGCAAGGTCACGAAAGCAAGAGTTCTCGAACTCGAGCCCGGGATGTCAATCCCCTAAATCCAGATTTTTTGGTTTGAGTTGACAAAGGTTAAACTAACCTATGCCTCCAATACTTGACTCTTTAACTGAGCGCTATCTGGCCAGCCTGTTACCTAGCCGCGATGAAGTGTTGGTAGAAATGGAAGCGTATGCTTCCTCTCACAAAGTGCCAATAATCGGCCCTGCCTGTGGGCGACTTCTCTACCAATTGACACAGCTTGCCGGAGCCCAGCGCGTCTTCGAAATGGGTTCGGCAATCGGTTACTCTACTATTTGGCTGGCTAGGGCTATCGGTAAATCTGGCTCAGTATTCTACACCGATAGCAATCCGAAAAATGCTAGACTGGCAAAGGCCTACCTGGAACGGGCAGGAATAGCCGACAGAGTTCAAATTCTTGTCGGAGATGCTTTCGAGATCCTCGATAACACCAAGGGCTCCTTTGATCTAATCTTCAATGATGTAGAAAAGAGCCAGTATCCGGCTGTCTTTGATAGGGCCCTGCCACGAATCAAACCTGGTGGACTACTCGTGACCGATAATGTACTCTGGCACGGCCGCGTCACCCGAAAAATTAAAAAAGGTGATGCTGACACTCTTGGCATACAAAGGTTTAACCAATTGATCTACTCGACACCTAAACTCTTCACAACCCTTATTCCACTTCGAGATGGCTTTGCTATATGCCGGAAGGAAAACTGAATTTCCATTAACTCCATTTAATATGAGGTAAAAGAACAATGAACAATCTACTGAGTCGGTATAAAGTTCATTCCTTAACGTTGTTGCGAGTCCTGACAGGATTCATGTTCCTAGAGCATGGGGTCCAGAAGCTATTTGGCCTGCTAGGCGGATTCGGGGGACAAGAAGGTGCTACAGCGCCACTTTTTTCAACGATGGGATTCGCGGGAGTCCTGGAATTCTTCGGTGGCCTAGCCATCTTACTGGGCCTTTTTACACAACCAGTGGCTTTTATACTTTCTGGGCAAATGGCTGTTGCCTACTTCATGGTCCATTTCCCAAACTCTTTCTGGCCAGTCATGAACCAAGGAGAGAGGGCCGCTCTCTACTGCTTGATCTTCCTCCTGCTGGCTACCATTGGAGGTGGCTCATACAATCTAGACAGCCTTTTTAAGAAAAAACTAGAATCTCCAGATCTTTGAAATTAAAGTGGGCTAGTTAAAAACAATTCCAATCTGAGGTTCTTTAGTAAAAAGGAAATTGAAGCCTGTGCTTGGGGCTTCCTTATTATTCTTCTGCTTCTAGTAGTCTCTCCGCATCAATGGCAGCCATACAGCCCGAACCCGCAGCGGTAACAGCCTGCCTATAAACATGATCCTGCACGTCACCAGCGGCAAAAACTCCTGGAATGCTAGTCCGCGAACCTTCGTGGGTAATGATATACCCATTCTCGTCCACTTTAATCTGGCCATTCAACACATCCGTATTCGGGCGGTGCCCGATTCCAACGAAGACGCCGTCGCATGCTTTCCTAGTTGCCATCTTAGTCTTCACGTTTCTTAACTCAACTCCTTCAACCAAGCCTTTCGTTGGATCGAATATATCCTCCACAACCGTGTCCCAGATAAACTTAATTTTTGCATTCTTTTGCGCACGTTCCTGCATAATCTTTGAAGCACGCAATCGGTCACGTCTATGAATAACACTGACCTCTGTGGCAAAGCGCGTTAGAAACAGAGCATCCTCCATTGCCGTATCTCCTCCCCCAACCACAACTACGGACTTCTTGCGGAAAAAATATCCATCACACGTAGCGCAAGTTGAGACTCCCTTTCCAAGCAGTGCTCGCTCCGAATCGATCCCGAGCAGTCGGGCCGAGGCACCGGAGGCAATAATTAAGGTGCGAGTTTCCATCCGTTTATTCCCAACCTCCAGAACGAAGGGTCGCTGAGAAAGGTCGACGCAGGTTATACTTCCCTCTAAAAAATCTGCTCCGAAGACCTCTGCCTGAGCTTTCATTCGCTCTATCAGCTCTGGGCCCTGTACCCCTTCGGGGAAACCTGGATAATTTTCTACCGCCGTAGTAAGTGTTAGCTGCCCTCCTGCCTCCGTTCCCCTAATAACCAGGGGATTCAAATTCGCTCGGGCAGCATAAACTGCGGCAGTAAGACCTGCACACCCAGAACCCATTATGATTACATTTCTCATAGGACTCCATCCTCATCGTCTTATACTATAGGTGTGAAAAGTTAGCACAAGGGGCAATATCAGACAAGGTCGTGATCGGAGGGGACCACGTACGAATTGGGCTTTGTTGGTGAATAAATCCACCAACTGGCAGATTTATAATTCAGAAGCTAAGAGTATTTAGTATAAACTTTTTTACCCTGGTCCGGCTGCGCAACAAGGGCCACGGGGAATGGTTGCTCCGTGCGGACAGGTCAGGGGATGATGGAGGAAGGTACAGATTTTCTCTGTTACTTCAGCACTCAAAGTATGCTCAATCTTGCAAGCATTGGCATCCAGCAATTCCTCAGGTAAACCAAAGGTGTCTCGAAAAAGCCGCTCAGCCAACCTGTGGCGCCGTATAATATCTGAGGCCCGCTGGTGCCCCTTTTTGGTCAAGGTCAACGTGGCCTCTTTGTTGATAATCCACTCTCCTTCGACCATTAATGTGAGCGTTGTGAAATTTTCACGTAGCTCAGGTAGCTGTCTTAATTCCAGATTTTTTTCAGCTGAATCCTCTTGCAAAACCCAAATTCTCTTCAAAAGATTGTCAAATAACTCTTCATCGACCAACGGAAGGGAACGGGACTCACTCAATCTCCCGTGATGAAGCTCAATTCTCCGGTCAGCTAACCGTCCCACCTCGGGATCGTGCGTAACCATAATTATGGTATTCCCTTTGCGCTGCAACTCTGTCAATAAACTCAAGATAAGAGCCTCATTTACTTCATCCAAATTCCCTGTTGGCTCGTCAGCCAGAATCAGCTCAGGCTGATTGATTAAGGCCCGCGCCACACAAATCCGCTGCTGCTCTCCGCCGGAAAGCTGCGCCGGATAAAAATCAAGTCTTTCACCCAAACCCACCTGCTTAAGGGCATCTCTGGCCTCCTGCTCGTCTGCCACGCTATGAAAATACTGTGCCAGCATGATATTTTCGACTACCGTCAGATAAGAAACCAAATGAAACTGCTGAAAGACAAAACCAACTTTTTCCGCCCGATAACGGTTCATCTCCTGTGTATTTAGGCACGTCACATCCCGACCGCCAATCCAGACCTCCCCTTCGGAAGGGTGGTCAAGCCCCCCTAGAATGTTGAGCAGCGTGGTTTTTCCTGATCCCGATGGACCCATGACAGCAATCCATTCTCCCGACTCAACATCAAAAGTTACCTGATCGAGCGCCCGAACTGAGGTGCCGTAACTCTTGACCAAGTTTTTCAGTTCAACAAAACTCATTACTCTCCCTTCAACACCACCGCTGGATGTATGCGGCGCACCACTTGCACCGGGGACCATGCTGCCAGCAGCGCAACACCCACCGTGGCCAAAGCTACCCACGGCAGGGTAGGCCAGTAGAGATCAAGGGGTGTTCCAAACAATCTGATACCTAGATACCTAGACAGGGCCACGCCAAATCCAAATCCCACCAAGCTTCCCACCGAAGCAAGGATCGCCACTTCTGCAAGGAAGAAGCCCATTAGGAGCTGGTCACTCGCCCCCAGGGCCTTCATTAATCCAATCTCCCTCTGGCGCTCGAACACAATCGCTGTAATTGTAGCAAGTAAGCAGAGTGTCGTTATGGACAGGATTATTAATGTGAGGGTTAAAAGTAACCAGCGAACCGTTTTCAAAACCTGCCCCTCAGAGTAAACAATCTCCCTCACCGGCCGAACGTCAATCTCAGGAAAGCTATTTGCAATCCCAGCCGCAACAGCTTCGATCTCCAAGGTTGGGCCATCAACACGTAGTTCTGCCAGACTGATTTGATCCTTTATCCCTAGAGCTTCCTGTAGCTGTTCCAAAGAGAGAAATACCTGGCCATCTTCAGATCCACCGGTCGAAAGGATATTATCAATTTTCACGCGAAGGGGAGTTGAAGAACTGCCACCTTCAAACTCCAGTTCCAGATCATCGCCCCGCTCCAGAAGTAATCGCTCAGCCACCCGCTCACCGATTACAGCACCTGATTGAGCTTGGACCACAACTTCATCGCGGAGCCGCCAAGCTGAATACAGCTGATGAAGGAGAGTAAAATCAGTCCCCACTACGATAACCGGTTCACCGAAGCTCCTTAAAGCCTTCTGGCCCGTCACGTTCCGGGCTCGACCAACAGCATTTAGTATCCCCACCACCATGATCCGGTGAGAATCAGGACTCAACCGACGGATCTCTTCCAGCATACCCTCAGCCATCAGAGAGACCTCAGGCCCATTTTGTACCTCCGCCATGATCTTGCCTTCACGAGCCGAGCCATTCGAGGACAGAATTAAGTTCGCTCCAAAGGATCGAAACTCACGGGTCATCTTTACTTGTGCATCACCGTAAAGGTTCAAAAGCATCGCGGCAACTGCAGCGGTAATTGTCAAAGTTAGGAAGGTAACCAGTACCTGGGGCCGCTTCAAAGTAAGCGAGCGTCCGAGAATCCGCCAACCTAGTCGTCCTGACCAACCATTAGCCACACCAGACTGTCGACTAGTCATGTAAAATCTCTTTCGGTGAGAACCGCCTAGCCCACATGAGTGGCCAAAAATGCCCGGCCAAGTTAATCAGTAATGCAACGGTCAAAATTCCAGGGAAAATTATCCATTCGACTGAAGTTGGGACCCCAAAAATCCTTTCCGCCAAGGCGCTGGCGAGCAGCGATCCTGAAAGGTAACCCAATACCCCTCCAAGTAAACCCGTTACAGTGGCTTCAAAAAGAAAAAGCTGGACTATGTGAGGTTCTCCCGCCCCCATCGCTTTCATAAGTCCGATCTCAGGGCGACGCTCAAGAATTGTTGCCAGGGTGATAGACCCCACCGCAAGAATCGCAGTTACCAGGGCCGCCAAAGCCAGACTCCACACCAGCGAGCTCACTTGACCTAGGC
>CAZSDV010000003.1:15148-19164 GCA_964605715.1 uncultured Acidobacteriota bacterium | reverse complement strand
CCTGAAAAACTGGCCGGGCACGGGCCCCAGGCAATACCTCCTGAATCTGATATGCAATAGAACTCACATAAGGAGTGCAGTACCAGCGGTCAAACTCAGTCGGGGTCAAAGTTGAAACGTCAACCCGAGCAAAATCATCTTCGGGCTTTGTCAGAGCACTGATTTCGACGCGACGCACTTTTCCTTCCAAACCTGTCCATTCCTGGACTAGAGCAAGAGGTGCCAATATCTGGTCATCCTCAGCGGTACCGGTCTTAAGAATTCCCACCACCTTTAAGATGAGCGGTGAATCCATTTTTTGTCCCAATTCGAGATTCAGGGTTTCACCCACGTCCACACTTAATTTCCTAGCTAGGCGGTAGCCGATAAGGCACTCCCGGGATTCTTTATCGTCCACCGGCCATTTTCCATCAACGCTCCAGCTAGGATGAAATGGACGCGATCCAGTAATGAAAACTGATCCTGGATCTACTTCCAGTGGCCTGTCAAACCAGGTTCCAATCAAAATAGTGGAGGTACCTTGAATTCGTGCTGGCGTATAAAGTAAGGGCACAAAAGCAATAATATTGTGCCGCCAAAAAATCTTCTTCAACTTAATAAGGTCAATCTCGGACAAGTAAGAACCTGAACCAATGGGACGGTAATCAATACCTCCTACTGAAAGCGGCAAGTCATCAGCAGCGGGGGTAACTGCAATGTTGGCGCCGAACGAACGCAATTCGTGGCTTACCTTGTCTCGAACAGCTAGCTCAAGTGTGGCCACTGCAGTCAGGGCAGCCGTGCTTAGCATGAGGGCGAAAATCGCAAGTATTCTGCGACGCTTTTCACGGAACAAGGATTGGCGAAGGATGCGACTCAGCATATCTTCCTATACCATATTGGGCTATCTAGAAAAATACTTCGTACCTTCTGCGAGCGCCGACTGTGGGATAATCACCTTATCACTTTCCACTTTGTGTTCAAGTGGAATAGGATTGCAGCCGCCAGCTAAGCCAATACTCGGAGCGTAGATCGCAGCGGAACAGTTCGCGCAAACCACGTTTGCTCCGTTCTGATAATACCCCTGAGATCCACAAATTTCGCAGGCGTCCAACGCTACTCGAACTTTTCCACTTGGCTCCTGGATCGCCAGAAATCGAACCTCCTCATCCTCAATTCCCAATTGATAGCGATCCAACATTCCGTCAGCAAGCGCCGCCACAGGAATTTGAACTTCCCCGTTCACAACTGATGCCCCTAAAGGAGGAGGAAGAGACTGATTAGCTCGTGAATAAACGAATTCAGCACTGATCAATATCAGAACAGCCATGGCAGTCGAGCTAGCCGTCACGAGCCAGAACCGCTGCCGGGCCTGCTCGGCCCTGAGAAGGCGTTGCTCAGCCGGCCCAAGAGAATTCCACTCCCTGCGTTCGGAATATCGGGCTCTCCAGCTCTCCATTCCAAACATTACTAATGTCAGCCCAATAATCACAAGGAAAAAGAAGGCGCTATTGTTCACCAGTGGCCCAACAATCGACATGGTCCGTGGACCACCAGGCAAGATTTGGGCTTCTGAAAACTCATGCACGGAGGAAACAAGTAACTGAAAACCAACAATGATAAGAATAGTGGTCGTGATGCGGAAAAATCTTGGAAGATCTACATTGATGCTACCCTTTATAAAGCCAATTCCCAGGACAAGCGCTAGCCCTAGGCCAATCAGACCTCCAGTAAAATTCAGAATTGCCGTGGTCTCAATCGAGACGGCTGAAAGAAATAGAACTGTCTCGATTCCTTCCCGAAAAACCATCAAAAAAACGAACAGAAATAGTGCAGCTGCCCGTCCTTTGCCGGGTCGGGTTGTAATTACTTCTAGCTGTTTCTCCACGTGTTTTTTTAAATGACGCCCTGTTCGCCACATCCAAGCCACCATAGTGAAAACAAAGCCAGAACCCAACAAAAGGAGCCAGCCCTCGTAAACTTCCTCGGTAATCTGCATGCGGCCCACCACAATCGCGCCAACCAAACTGGCTCCTATAGCCAGGAACAAACCTCCATAAACAACACGATTCCACTGCTCCTGACCCGTTCTTCGCAAGTAAGTCATTACAATGCCAATAACCAGGGCAGCCTCCACACCTTCACGCAATGTAATGACAAGTGACTGGAGCATAATTGTTCCGGGCCTCCAAGAAAATTAAAGATAGAAACACTTCAGTACAACATAAGCCCCCAGCGATCCGGTGTCAATAAGACCCCTTATAATCAGTTAGATAGAGTTGTGATACCAAGCTCATTATCAACTCTTTTAGCAAATAAGTTGCAACGAGAAAAGCCACCAGGTTTCCTGGCACAATAATTCTTCTCTTCAATTATTTAGTATGAGCAGAGGGAGATTCTCCTAGGACATTCTCATAGGAAAGGTGTTTGGAATCTTGCATGTAAAAGCTCGCTTAAACTGAAAGGCTTCTGTGGGCATTTAACTGCTGAAGAAAAATCGAACTAGAAGAAACGCTACCAACCCGAAAGGAATCCCAAAGCAAAACCTTGAAGTCTAGTATTTCCGCAGAATTCCAATAACGCAACCCTGGATCTTTACGTCTCGTTCGGGAAACATCATTGGCTCCATCTGGGAATTTGCCGGCTGAAGCCTGATGCGTCCTCTCGGTTCCCGAAAAAAGCGCTTCAAGGTCGCATCTGTACTATCTGTCAAAGCAACCACAATTTCCCCATTGTTGGCCGTCTCCTTACCTTCCACCAGGACGTAATCGCCATCAAGAATATGATCCTCAATCATTGAATCACCCTTCACCTTCAACACGTAGACTTCCTTAGAGCCAACGACATCTCCCAATGAGATATTTTCTGGTTCGCTAACAGCTTCAACAGGGCGACCCGCAGCAATGAACCCTAATAAAGGAAGATCTGTTTGGGGAGCACGAAGTGATTCAGGGCCACGCAAACCTCGGATGCCAGACCTGACGCGAGCAGCAATCTTACGGAAAGGGGTTTTGGCTGGCACAGCCACTACCTCCACCGAGCGGCTACAATTGTAATTACGCTTGATAAATCCCTTCCGTTCAAGGGTTTCCATATGCTTGTGGACTGTGGCTAGCGATCTTACCCCAATTGCCTCGCTAATCTCTTCGAAACTCGGTGAGTAACCCTTACGATTAATGAAACTCCCTAGGAAATCCAGAACTTGTTTTTGTCTCCGGGTCAACGCCATGTCGTGTACTCCATTAAATTCCAGCTCTCGAACACTGTTCATTGTCGGTGAAAAAAAAGCGAAATGTCAAGTGAAACAAACACCAACGTCCTTGAACAGCTAAGTTTCATCAAGATACTTTGATCTCTCCTGGGCCTCCACATTGACTTGCCTTCTGGGGCAGACTAATATAGCTCTGTAAATATAGATAACCCTAGAGGAGCACATCAGCAGCACCTCTTGAGAATTACTCTTAGCAGGGCATTTGCCAATTCCACCCATTCCACCCATCGGCCTACCGACCGCCGCAACAATACGTAATGTTAATTGAAATTTGCACTGGGAGACAAAACCATGCTGAATTTGCCAGTCCTCCGCTGGGGACATCCGTATACGAGCCTCGAAGAAGAACCTGTGGTTCATTTTGTTACGGGTGAGACATTAGCCAAGGTAAGCCAGGCTAACCCTGGCCTGTTGGCCCGTGACATGAGGCAGGCATGGCGTGCGCGTGAAATGCTCACTGAGATCCCAGGTCAAGAATTAATCAGTATGATGAAAAAAGCAGCAGATCTTTTCCTGAAAGATGTCCTTCCTGTGGGCAACGGTGAACAGACACCCGAAGATTTTGTCCGGCAACAATCAGCTAGTACTGGGCTACCAGAACACATGTGTAAGGGAAACATGGGGAAAAATCACCTTGTGCTGACCAACATGGACAAGATCCTGGACGCGTTAACGCGAGGACTAGATATAGACATCTTGGCACGAGGATATGGAATTGAATCTCGGGGCATCACCGTCAGTTATCAGGTCCAATCGCCTGTTGTTG
>CAZSDV010000003.1:0-15138 GCA_964605715.1 uncultured Acidobacteriota bacterium | reverse complement strand
GGAATGGTCCTTCCATCCAACTCCCCAGGAGTACATACATTGTGGCTGCCTGTGATTCCTTTACAGGTTGGGTTAGTTCTGAAACCAGGCCCTCAGGAACCCTGGACACCGTACCGCATGGCCGCTGCTTTCTTTAAGGCAGGTATACCAAAAGAAGCGGTCTCAATTTATCCTGGTGGTGGAGATGTTGGCGCTGAAGTGATTGGGCAAGTAAACCGCTGTCTAATATTTGGAGGAAGCCCGACCGTCGAACGATACAAAGGTAATCCGCGCGTCCAGGTCCACGGCCCAGGCTTCAGTAAAATTTTGCTAGGCGACGATGTAGTAGATCGATGGGAAAACTATATTGATCTCATGGCAGACAGTGTATTTCTCAACAGTGGGCGCGGCTGCATAAATTGTTCCAGTATTTGGGCTTCCCGCCACACCCGCAAAATCGCTGACGCGCTTGCTGAGCGACTAGGACCAGTGGAACCTAAGCCACCCGAAGATCCTGATTCGGGCGTAGCCGCCTTTACCGTACCTGGAGCAGCAAAGGTGATTTGGGATACTATTACTGCAAAGCTCACAGAACCAGGAGTTGAAGACGTGACCACAAAATTCGGTCCGCGGCTCGTAGAAAAACCCCACTGTGGATACCTGAGGCCTACGGTTATTCATTGCAACTCCCCCAAGAAAAATTTGGCTAATACTGAATTCATGTTTCCTTTTGTAAGTGTGGTTCAATGCCCTCAGGAAGACATGCTTGGCCAAATAGGCCCTACGCTAGTCTGTAGTGCCATAACTCAGGAAAAAACCTGGCAGGATCAGCTGATTGACGCGCCACAAATTGACCGACTTAACATCGGTCCCATCCCTACGATTAAACTTGATTGGTACCAACCCCACGAAGGCAACATCGTTCAGTTCTTGTTCCGCCCGCGGTCGTTTCAGATTTCTAAGACAGCCGCACAATAGTGTGATCACGCCTTATCAAAAAGGGAGAAACCGAAATCGAACTCCCGCCGCAATAGTTATCGGAGCCCCAATAATAACAATTGGAATAGCCCGGACTGGATATCTCCGATTGAATAGATTTTCAATCGAGAGAAACGGTTCCCAGTGGTTACTAAATGTACGAGACAAATTCACGTCGGCAACAAAGAAATCACCCAACCGGAGATGGCCTTGGTCATCGTCAAACCGCAACCCCTCATACCTTGATTGAAGATTCAAAAATACTCGCTTCGGATGAAAATAGTTTATTCCTAGGCTGGCACGGTGCCTCGGAACCTGAGGAATAAATCTACCTTCAAGTTCTGCTTGCACAGGATTACTTTCTATCGTGGATTCGTTAAACAGATAGGACCCCCAAAAACGCCACCGGGAACTTAGGCGGTACGCCATCTGTGCACTTACCCCTCGCGCACGCACGCGACCCAGGTTTTGTCGCTGCCGGGTTATAAGCTCTGGGGTTACCGACAAAGTGACATTTGAAATAGGGTCTTTTAGTCGATTCCAGAATCCCGTCACTCTAAGGAAAAGTTTTGGGCTTAAGGGAAAGTTAAATCCAATCTCTCCACCTGTCAAACGCTCTGAGATAAGATCCGAGTTCGCTTGCGTCGACACGTTCCCAACTCGGAAAGGGCGATACAGTTCGTTGAGGGAGGGAGCCCGGAAGCTTTGGTAGAGCAAACTTCGGACTACTAATCGTGGGTGCAGGCGGAATCGAAGTCCTACCTTTGGACTAACCGCAAGTTCTCCTTTATTTGGAAACTGCGTCAACGTGTTCTTCATGGTGGGGTTAAAAATCTCTAGCTTTGATGCGGAAAAATTTTGATGTGAGTCGAGGCGTGCACCCAGAACCAGCATCACCCGGGGAATCGGAGTTATCACATCCTCCACAAAGATACCCGTCAACTGTTGGGACCCCGCTACAAGGCGGTCTCGGATGTTCATATTCGTTGAGGTAAAAACATCTTCGCGAGTCTCCGCGCCAATCCAACGGCTATCCCCACCTACCGAAATTCGATGGGAAGATAATACTCGACCAGACCACTGTGCGCTGACTCCAATATCGTGCGAGGGAACAGCCTGGAGTAAGGCGAGTGATTCTGATTGCCTGTCCAGTGAAACCCGCGAAAAATGACTGTCGAAGCTCTGGATGTGTGAAAAAACGTTAACCCGCCAGGAATCTTCATCTGAAGTGCGGCCCCTCACCCCCCCACCCAAGTACGTTTCTTCGGTAGAGTTTCGTTGGAGAGGAGTCCCATTGTTTCTATCTTCATGAAAAACACGACCATTAGTGAAAAAACTGATCCTTGGGCTCGGCGTGTAGTCAAGCCGCCAGTTAAAGATTTGGTGTTTTGAATTAGCCTTTACATCGACGGGGCCCCGCTGATCTAACTGAACAATCTTATACCCTCCAATACGAAATACCCTGCCACCCAGAGCTAGACCAAACCGCCCCCATCGCCTCTGGCTAAACACCTCCAGATCACCAATCCCTCTAAGCCCCGCCTGACCTTTAATTTCAAGGTCATTTCGTTTTGATCGTTTCGTGACTATATTGACTACACCGCTCATTGCCGAACTGCCATAGAGGTTCGAAAGTCCACCCTTAGCCACTTCAATCTTGTCAATTTGTAGAATCGGGATCTTGCTCCAGTAAACATGATTTCCAAAGGGATCATTGTGTGGGACCCCATCCAGCAACACGAGTGTGCGACTGGCGCCGCTGGCCCCGGTGCCACGCAATGACACTCCTTGCGTGGTCGGATGAGAAACCAGGCTACTGGTTCGACGGTAAAGGCTAAAGCTTGGAATTTGCTTCAGGATACCGGCCGTTGTTAGCGCAGCAGATCTCCTGATGTCCTCCTCGGTTAGCACGTCCACTTCAGTAGGAATATCACCCAACCGTTGCCCCGAACCAGTAGCCGTAACCGTCAAGGTTTCCTTCCAGGGTGGAATGTGGAGAGTCATCCGCAAGTCAACAGTTCCATTCAGCCCTAGATCAAAGGTTTGGATCGCTACTTCAAATGGTGCCCATGCAATTCGAATTCTATATCTACCAACAGGAAGGCGCAGAAATTCAAATTTACCTTCCTGATCTGTCCGATTATATTTTTGGAGACTGACTTTCGCTCCCTGCAAGGATACGAGTGCCCCGGAAATTGGTATCTGGTCCGGGTCCACTACCACCCCCTTGACCCTCCCTTGATCATGTTGCAAGCCCATCACCGGAGGCTGCCGCGCAAAAAGGATATCCCCTCCTCCTAACAACAGGAGCGCCAGCAGAGTAGTCAGACATAAATTCACTTTAAACATTGTCTTCCCTGAAAATAAAAGCTTAGGAATACCTTAAATCACCGCAACCTCGAAAAGACAGATTAACACTGTCAATAAACCCAGCTTAAGGTATCTGATTTAAAAAAGTTGGCTGGCTAGCATGCAACATGAGGCCTAAGGATAAAAGAGAGTTAAGCTCACCCATTTCGCCTGATTACATCTTTCGTTGCAACCTAGAGGTCCTGAGAATTTCTTCTTGCCGATATCATATCCAGGAAGAAGCAGGGTGGACCCCTTAGGCCACTTCAAAAAGACTTACCGCAAAAGGCCACTCTTCATCAACCCATTGAGCTTTGCATCTAAAGCCAGTTTTTTTAGCCATCCGGAAAACCTCTTCCAATTCAAACTTACGACAGCTTTCGGTCCAGATCGTCTCTCCTTTGTGGAAAGAAACTTCTAAGTCAGAATGCGAAACAAATACAGATTGACCCACATCGGAAACGAGATGCATCTCAATGCTGGATGTCTGCGAATTGTATCGGGCATCATGCTGAAATTTAGTCAAATCAAAATTGGCTCCCAGTTCGTGGTTTATCCGGGCCAGCAGGTTCAAGTTAAATGCTGCGGTCATCCCAAGTGAGTCATTGTAGGCAGGCAAAAGCCGGACAAGAGGTTTTTTAAGATCTGTCCCAAGCAGGAGCACATCACCAGATACCATATTCCGCTGCACTTCACATAGAAATGATTGCGCCTGATCAACATCAAAATTTCCTATAGTACTGCCAAGAAATAGAACCGCAAGTGATTCCCCTTTTGAGCGTTGCTTGGAGACCTCCTTTAAACCCCCCAGGTAAGTTCCCTTGAAACCTTTGAAAGTTAATGATTCCAAGCAAGCTAACCTGCAGTGGCAAATGTCGAGGGCTCCAGAGGAAATTTCAATCGGATAGTAAGTCGTGGGTTGCCGCCGACAAAGAGTTTCAAGAATCCACCGGGATTTTTTTCCAGTACCGGCACCAAGCTCCGTCACCTGGGCAGGATATCTCATCCGGTCGGCGATTTCATCAGCCTGACCTTTTAAAATGCGTTCGTCTGCACGCGTTAGGCCATATTCTGGAAGCAAACAAATGACTTCAAACAACAAGGAGCCAATGTCATCGTAGAGGTACTTGGAGGGAAGAGTCTTTTGACCGGAACGCCCTAGCCCAACTCGAACATCAGTACCAAATTCGGATATCAAGTCCGAAGAACAGATAGAAACAGGCACTCATTGCTCCTTTTTTTAACTGTCCACACAACGGAAAGTAGCATAGACATAAGGATAATGTGGCTGAAACCAATTCCGAAACGACCGACGCAACATGCATGTTGCGGTACGGGGCGACCCACCTTTGACCACATAGTGCCTCCCATCAAAGGAATTGGCGGAGTAGTCTGGATAGAAAGGGGATGGCTGAAAACCTGAAAATGGTTCGAATTGTGTTGATGTCCACTCCCAACCATTTCCAACCGGATCGTCAAGGCCAAACCCACTTCGCCCATCAGGATAAGTCCCCACAGGAGTTGGATCCCAGAATTGGAAATTGAAATTTCCGTGGGCCGAGTTAGGCAACTCGTCTCCCCAAGGATAGACCCTCTCTGTCCCTTCAGGAGTTCCATAGGCAGCGCGTTGAAACTGAGCCTCCGAAGGCAGTGTCTTCCCTCGCCAACGAGCATACGCAGACGCTTCAGCATGGCTCAGATAAACAGGCCAATGAAGGGGCAGCGGAATCTCCGTAAACATCGTACGACAGTACCAGTCACCCCCCTTATTGAACCAGAGGCCAGGATGAGCGATTCCCTGGGAATTTTTCCATTCCCAGTCACGCATAGTCCAAAATGAACGGTCAGCGTAGGCACCCGATTGAACAAACTCTAGGAACTCACCATTTGTCACATTCTGTGCTTCAATGAGAAAGGCTTCCACATTGACTTTATGCGATTCAAATTCGTTGTCCCAGCCAAAACCGGAATTTCCCTGACTTGCAAGTCCCAGAGTAGCTGATCCAGCAGGAATCTCTAACATCTCACGTGCCTGAAAAGGCGCGATAGTCTGTGATGGTTTCCCTCTCGGAACCTTTTTGTCAAGGGGTAGCTGATGGAGCATATAGGCAAAGGTTTCAGCATGCATCAAGCGGTGTTCAATGGCCATATGGAAAATTGCACCACCCTCAAGGACAGGATGTGATGGGGCAGACAAGGAAAAGGATTGTAGGTACTTGTCCATCGACCCTCTAATCTTCCTGTTGTATTGCTCAATTTCAGATACTGAAGGCCAGTCTGAAGGGCTATCCATAGGAAGGTTGCCACCCACCGGGTCAATGCCAAAGGCGAATAACTGATCAAAGGACTCATGGAAGGGTTCGCAACCGAAGCCCCCTCGACAAACTAGATTCCAGTCAAAGGCTTCAAAGTGTCCCAGATAAAAAATGTTTCGATGGCGCTCAGGAATTGGACGGTCGAAGATAGCTTCAGGGAGAAGTAGCCCGAAAAGCTCATCTGTCCGCGCCCGTGCCTCTGCAAGGCGAAGCCTTAAATCCTGGCAAAATTTCATATCTTTCAAAGACTTACTCGCAGTCCTCCTCTATTAAAAAACTAGTCAGGTTATTTGCAGTAAGTGGGACCCAAACGGCCAGCTCATAATTAAGCAACAGGAAGCCTTTTATCCAGTACCTACCAGAAAGTCAAGCATTCTCTTATCCAGTCTCCCTTGCCATTGATTCGAACACTCCACGGATGACTAGCACCGAGCTCTATGCTCCGGGCTTTCAAGCTAGGCTGATTATCACACCAGAACGAGTATACAAAGACGGCCGGGCATAGATTTTAGTATAATTCTTGAAGGGCACGAAACCATTCTGGAGTGTGTAATGAACTTCTCACGAAGAATTTTTCTTAAACAGGCAGCTGGAACAGCTTCGGCAGCCGGGTTGAGCAACGCAGCAAGCCGAAGTCATACCTTGATGGCATGGCCTTCCTCCCCTATAGCTAAACCTTTAGGTTTTGCCATAGTGGGAATCGGTAAGTTAACCAAAGGCGAGGTCTTTCCAGCTTTCCGTAATACCAGGCAGTCAAAACTGACCGGCTTGGTAAGCGGCGATCACAAAAAGGCACTCCGTTGGGCGGCCGACTTTGGAGTCCCAGAAAAGAATATATACAACTACCAAAACTATGATGAAATAGCCTCAAATAAAGATATTGATGCTGTCTATATTGCCCTGCCTAACAATATGCACGCTGAGTATACAATTCGTGCTGCCCGCGCAGGTAAGCACGTACTGTGCGAGAAGCCCATGGCAAACTCTGTTGCTGACTGCCAGGAAATGATCGACGCCTGCAAACAAGCTAAACGAAACTTAATGATCGCCTACCGGCTCCAATATGAACCGAATAATCTTGAAGCCATACGGATAGCACGGTCGGGCAAGCTGGGAATGATAAGATTTGTTGACGCAGAGCTGGCCTTTGCTATAGGCGACCCTAAGCAGTGGCGACTGAAAATGGATATGGCCGGAGGCGGACCTCTAGTAGATATTGGTATTTACTGTATTCAGGCTGCCAACTACCTCTCAGGTAAAAAACCTGTACGGGTTACTGCTCACTCCTGGACCACAGACACAGTTAAGTTCCGGGACGTGGAGGAGCACATCACCTTCAGCATGCAATACCCCAGCGGACTGACTGTAAACTGTTTTTCAAGCTACAGTTTAGATGTAAATCGGTACCGTGCTCTAGGACCCAAGGGTTGGATAGAAATGGATCCTGCCTACTCCTACAGAGGACTTCGATTGACGGTTTCCATGGGAAGCGTATCTGAAGATCGCACCCGGGAATCTGGCGATCAGTTCGCGAGGGAAATTGACAACTTCACGGAAGATATTCGGATAGGCCGAAATCCCAAGGCATCTGGGGAAATGGGTATGCAGGACATCAAAATTATAAAAGCGATCTATGAAGCTGCACGCACAGGCTCAACCATCACCATTAGCTAGAGGTCCACAATCGACAAACTTTCCTCTAGGTAACATGGGGGTTTCGCCCTGAACCTTCGGGCAAAGGAATCCTTATTGATCCACATGATCCTTCTCATTTCAATCTTTTTCGGCACAATCCTGGCAATGCTTTTCCCTAACTTTTTTTTGTGGATGGCACCTGCAAAACAGCCTGGGTTTGCCTTAACAATGTTATTCGTTGGAACCTTGGTACAGCCCGAACAAGTTAAGACATTTTTCCGCAGCCCTTCTCGTCCACTCATTGGTCTTGGGATTCAATACACGGTCATGCCTCTTATGGCCTGGATAATCTCTCAGCTCTTCAATGATCCAATGCTTCAGTTGGGAATCATTCTGGTCGGGTGTATGCCTGGGGCAATGGCCTCAAACGTTATGACTCTGCTATTCAAGGGTGATCTTATTTTATCGGTAACCATGACAACAATTGCCACCCTTTCTTGCCCTCTTATCCTAGCCTTCTGGCTACCTCTTCTAGCCAATATACATCTGAACGTACCCGTGAGATCCCTGGCTTGGAACGCAACCTGGATGGCGGTTCTTCCTGTGGCAGCAGGAATCGGAATCCGGTACTTTTCCTCAAAAATGCCAAGTTGGTGGGACCGCGTAGCAACAATCCTAGCTTCAACTACTATCGTGCTAATTATCTTGATCGTGGTAGCTGTAAACCGAGAACAACTGTCTAACATTGGTCCTTTTCTTGCGCTCGCGATGCTCGGGTTAAATCTGGGTGGCTACTCATTGGCATACGGGGCAGGAAGGATACTCCGGTGGCCAAATAAGCAACGCCGGACTTTGGTAATTGAGGTGGGGATGCAAAATGCTGGATTAGGCTCAGTTTTGGCACTTACACACCTGGGCAATGCGGTAGCAGTGCCGAGCGCCTTTTACACTGTTCTCTGCATGATTACAGCCTCGCTGGCCCTGTGTAGAAAATATATCCCTGATGATCGGACTAGACCGCTACGTGTCAACGGGCTAAAATAGCTTGGCAGGAAGAGTGACCTCCTGAAAGAAGGATTGGTTTGTAGACGAACAATAGATTAGCCACAGCGGACGTTAGAAACGGCAAGATCTATGTCCGTTCCGGCTATGCACCCTGATGGATTAAGGAAGCTTCCTTGTTGGAAATTGAGAGGTCTATGACTCAAACGAAAAACATTACAAAAAAAATTAAGGCTGTCCTTACCGCGGCTCTGGTAGCCTCAAGCCTCGGAATGGCTGGGGAAAAGCTAATTGCCTCTCTCGATACGACTCCTTCTAACTCTTTGAATAATACGCCGAGCTGGCCCTCCTGGAGAGGACCGGAGCAGAACGGCGCCTCACGAGAAATTGGCCTAGTTAACTCCTGGTCTCCAAAAGGTGAAAATCTCCTCTGGAAATCCCCCGTTGGCGGCCGGTCAACTCCAATAGTCATGGATGGCAGGGTTTACATCATCACCCTAGGAGGAAAAGATAAGCTTCGCTACCATGAACGCGTAGTCTGCTTGGATGCCGAGACTGGAAAAATAATCTGGGAGCACGGTTTCAATGTTTTTTTGACTGACATACCCTGGCATCGAGTGGGTTGGTCAAACCTGGCCGGCGACCCGGAAACAGGAAATATTTATGCTCATGGCGTGGAGGGAATGTTTATCTGCTTTGACCGCGACGGAAACATTCTCTGGTCCCGTTCGCTCACTGAAGAATTTGGCCGTATTTCCGGATACGGGGGCCGCACGAATACTCCCGTGGTAGACGGAAATCTGGTAATCCTTAGTTATTTAAACTCAGGTTGGGGAAATCAGGTTCGTGGCTCCCACCGCTTTTTTGGATTCCAAAAACATACGGGCAAACTAGTCTGGGTATCACAGCCCGGAAAAGCCCCTTTGGATACAACCTATTCTGTTCCAGTTGTGGCAGTTATAAATGGCCAGCGCCTACTTATAGCCCCTAATGCTGACGGCTGGATTTACGCCTTAAAGATTCGTACAGGTGAAAAAGTTTGGGAATTCCAGCTATCTAAAAGAGGCATAAATTCATCGGTGGTAGTCAGTGAAAATCTTGTTTACGCGTCTCACAGTGAAGAAAACATTGACGGCAGCACAGCTCTGGGGCGCCTTGTCTGTATTAACGCAACCGGAACAGGTAATATCACAAAGACTCATGAAGTCTGGCGACTTGACGGCTTCGGTGGAGGCTACGCCTCCCCCACAATCCACAGTGGCCAACTCTACCACATCAACAATTCAGCCATCCTGCATAGTATAGATGCCAAAACGGGAGCTATTGCCTGGACCCAAAGCTTGGGAACTGTCCAGAAAGGATCTCCCACCTGGGCAGACGGGAAGCTATACGTAGCAGAGGTAGATGGAAAGTTTTACATCTTACGCCCAGAAAAAACCGGTTGCCGTATACTGGACCAAGAAGAATTCAAAACCACAAATGGGGATGCTGTCCAAATAAACGGCTCCCCTGCTATTGCAAATGGGGTGATCTATCTTCTAACACGGAATGCCTTGTATGCAATCGGGAAGAAAAATCGTAAAGTTTACTTTTCTTCGTCTCTGAAGCCTCCTGCTGAGCCTCCTGCGGAAAAGGTCTCCAAAATGGCGCATATTCAGCTGGTCCCCAACGAGATAGTTCTCAGCCCAGGAGAGTCCATCAGCTTTGCACTCAGAGCTTACAATGAAGCCGGGGAGTTCCTACGAGAAGTTGATGCTACTTGGTCAAAAGTGGAACTGCAAGGAACCCTAGATAAACTTGGCAATTTTACCGTACCACTTACCAGCGGCACTCAGGCCGGGTCAATTTTTGCGCAAGTGGGGAACTTGACAGCCTCCGCCCGGGTACGAATTATCCCTCCTCTCCCCTTGCAAGAGGACTTCGAGAAAATCCAGGAAGGAGAAGTTCCTGCAGGATGGATTGCAGCTACAGGAAAATTCATGGTTGAAACTCGCGACGGGAATCGAGTCTTGAAAAAAATGAGTAATAATCCTCGATTCTGGCGTACGAATGTCTACATTGGTACTCCAACAATGAACAGCTACACAATCCAGGCAGATCTATTGGGAATTTTAAGCAAACGGCGGATCCCTGACATGGGCTTGATCGCAAATCGCTATATCCTGGATATCAAAGGAGGTCAGCAACGGCTCCAGATCCGCACCTGGCTCTCAGAGTTACGCATGTCAAAGTGGATTGATTTTTCGTGGAATCCTTCGATTTGGTACCGCGTAAAAATGCGTGTGGATACCATTAAAAATAAGGCGATCGTCCGAGGAAAAGTCTGGCCGCGTAATGAGCTGGAACCTGAAGCATGGACAATCGAGGCTGAGGACCCGCTACCCAATCGTGAAGGTAGCCCTGGACTCTACGGTTACTCGAGTTCTGAAATTTATTATGACAATATAATTGTGAGTAAAAACTTACCATGAAAAACAGACAAACAAAAAGTCGACTTCTGTCTATTCACCTTTTCATTATAATTTTTTCCTGTTTCCTCTTGATGGCAATCGCTCGGGCTGCAGATTGGCCGATGTGGGGCGGGGAGGCCACTCGAAATATGGTTTCAGACGAAACAGGTATGCCAGAGGACTGGGATATTGAAAGTGGTAGAAATATCCGCTGGGTTGCCAATTTAGGTTCACAGTCCTATGGCAACACAGTCGTCTCAAGAGGAAAGATCTTTGTCGGCACCAACAACGAACTGAAGCGTAATCCTGCACTTACTGGAGACCGCGGTGTAATCATGGCGTTCCGCGAAACTGACGGAAAATTCCTTTGGCAAGCCACCTCAACCAAATTAGCTGCAGGACGCGTAAACGACTGGCCAGAGCAGGGGGTATGCTCATCCCCTGCTGTCGTCGGCGACCGACTGTATTACGTTTCCAACCGGTGCGAGTTAGTGTGTCTCGACACAGAAGGATTCCTCGACAAAGAGAATGACGGCCCCTTCACTAAAGAGGAGGATAGGACAGAGATTGACGGTGACGTCATCTGGAAGCTTGATATGGTCGAGGAATTAGGAGTGTTTCCCCATAATCTTGCCACCAGTTCTCCACTGGTCGTGGGTGACCTTGTTTTTATTTGCACTTCTAACGGTGTCGATGAGAGTCATATTAATATTCCCGTTCCTCGTGCACCCAGCTTTATTGCCGTTAACCGCCATACGGGTAAGGTGGAATGGGAAGATGATTCTCCGGCTGAAAATATCCTGCACGGACAATGGTCTTCTCCTGCTTATGGTGTCGTAAATGGAAAACCTCAAGTTATCTTTCCTGGTGGCGACGGATATCTGTACGCCTTTGAACCCGAAACCGGGAGGAAAATCTGGTGGTTTGATTGCAACCCAAAAGGTTCAGAATGGAAGGGTGGCCGAGGAGAGAAAAATAATATAATTGCCACTCCAGTTATCTATGATGACAAAGTTTACATTGCCGTGGGACAAGACCCGGAACACGGTGAGGGTAAGGGCCACCTGTGGGCCATCGATGCAACGAAAGAAGGCGACGTTACTGATTCCGCTGTAGTATGGCATTACGATTTCCGGCGGACCATCTCTACCGTAGCCATTCAAAATGGATTGCTTTTTGCCGCTAACCTGACTGGATTCCTTCATTGCATCGACCTCAAAACTGGAAAGAGGTATTGGGTGCATGACCTCTTGGCCGCCATCTGGGGTTCCCCTTATTTAGTGGATGAAAAGCTCTACATCGGAGACGAGGATGGGGATATCACGGTCCTCGCGGCCTCCAAGGAAAAAAAAGTTATCGCGGAAATGAACATGCAAAATTCGGCTTACGGTACTGCAGTAGCCGCTAACGGCGTGCTCTACATCATGACCCGTTCTGATCTCTACGCCATCGCCAAATAAATAGGATTATCTATAGCTATGAATTCACAGACAACCTCAATGATTTCGTCTTTGGAATCTAAAATTAGGCAGTCACGGGAAAACCTGGATGCCTGGGTGCGCGAGATTGTCGCCTGGCACTTTAATCCAGCTACAGGTTGTCCGTTCTGGCTCGAGTATGCCTCAAAGCTTGATTGGGACCCTCAGACCGAGATCCAGGGGTACGATGACCTGAAACGATTCAAACTATTTCAGGACGATTGGCTCCGAGGAGGTCCCGTCCGACGCTGGGTGCCAAAAGCCTATGCCAAGGACCCTCTCTATGTTTTTGAAACTGGAGGCAGCACTGGCGTCCCAAAGAGCCGGATTAATATCGATGATTTCCGCATTGATTACACCGAGTTCAGTAAGACACTACCCGATAAATCTTTTCCTCTAGGGGCAGATTGGATTTCGCTCGGACCAAGCGGCCCACGTCGATTGCGGCTGGCTGTAGAACACCTGGCTCAGGTGCGGGGGGGCATCTGTTTCCACGTAGACTTCGATCCCCGGTGGGTCATAAAACTAATCAAGAACGGTGATAAAGAGGGTGTCGAGGCCTACAAATCCCATGTTATCGACCAAGGCCTTACGCTGCTCAAGGCACACCCTAGCATTCAGTGCCTGTTTACAACCCCGAAACTCCTAGAGGCGCTCTGCAACCGTGCATCGCTCAAGACGCTAGGCATCACGGGCATCTTTTGCGGAGGAACAGAGGTCACACCACAATTTTATCGTTTTGCTTGTGAAGAGTTGATTGAGGGAGCTTATTTTGCTCTCACCTACGGAAATACGTTGATGGGCCTGGCTTGCCATAAACCACTTGACCCAACCGATCAATACGCCGTCATCTATTACCCACCTCATCCACGTGCTATGGTTGATGTTGTCGACCAAGACAATACGGATTGCATTGTGGAGTACGGTAAGACCGGGCGCATTCGACTCACAACCTTGACCAAGGAATTTTTCATGCCTCACTTTCTTGAGCGTGATCAAGCTGAGCGGGAACCCCCCATTAAGCTTTATCCTTGGGACGGAGTGAGAAATGTGCGGCCATTAAAAGAAATAGAAGGGGCCGTGGTGGAGGGTGTCTATTAATGGTCCGTGATTCCTTGTTGCGAGAGCTCGCTACTAAAGACTGAGGCCTCTTGAGCCTAGCTGTGATCTCAAACATCAAACGACTGGACACTAATCCGAGGCCAGCGCAGCAGACTGGATAATGCCACCCAAACAAAGGAAATTTATTTGAATACCCTCATAAAAGACATCTCACACGACATGACTTCGCAGCTAGGGTTGCAATCATTTGACTTTCAGCCTAGAACGCGAGTGTTATTTGGCCCTGCCACCATCAGTCACTTAGGAGAGTTGGCCCGGGAAGTCGGGGGAGAGCGTGCCATCCTGGTTTCTGATCCTGGAATTCAGGCTGCGGGCCATGTTGATAAGGCGATTGAATCGCTTGAGGCAGCAAGCATTCGAACTGTTCTTTATAAGGGTGTGGAAGAAAACCCCACCACGCGCCATGTGGAGGAAGCACTTAAAATAGCGCGCAATCACAGAACTGACCTTGTTATTGGACTGGGTGGCGGAAGCTCCATGGACTGTGCCAAAGGAATGAACTTCCTTATTACTAATGGGGGGCGCATGGCAGACTACTGGGGTATGGGAAAAGCAAAATATCCGATGCTGCCTATGATCGCTGTACCGACAACAGCAGGAACTGGAAGCGAAGCGCAATCATTCGCATTAATCAGTGACGAAGAAACCCGCCAGAAAATGGCTTGCGGGGACAACAAGGCAACCTGCGTAGCTGCAATCCTGGACCCTCTAGTGACACTAACTCAGCCACTAAAGGTCACGGCCACTGCAGGGATTGACGCCATTGCTCACGCCGTCGAAAGCTACGTAACCACTGAGCGCAACCCGGTATCAAAACTGTTCGCGCGAGAAGCATGGAAGTTATTGCAAGAAAATTTCCCACTTGTTTTGAAAGAACCAGAAAATACAGAAGCCCGCAGTGCAATGCTACTGGGAGCTCACTATGCAGGAACGGCAATTGAAAACTCGATGCTCGGAGCCGCTCACGCTTGCGCTAATCCATTGACGACACGGTGCGGAATCAATCATGGTACAGCTGTAGCTCTCATGCTTCCCCATGTAATCCGTTTCAATAGCGTGGCAGCCGAAGAGCTCTACAACGAACTTGCCAGCTGTGCAAACCTAAACTCAACCGAAGCTCTTGCAAAACATATTGATTCTTTCCGGCAAGAGGCTTGCCTACCCGGAAGGCTATCCGAATGTGGCGTGAATCGAAAAGAGCTTCGTCCTCTAGCCCAAGAGGCAATAGGTCAATGGACAGCAAAATTCAATCCTCGCCCCATCTCTGATCAAGACCTTTTTGACCTCTACGAAAGGGCGTTTTAGTTGAACTCATGTTTAAGTTTCCTGACAACTTTAAGGTCACATTTCTGATCCTCGCAGTATTGGTCACGCTGACTGGAGCTGCGGTGTTTACAGAGAAACCTAGTTTTGGCATTCTAGCCCAAGAAATAGAGATAAAACCTCGTAGGCCAAGCAAGGCCCTAAGTGACTGGCCAATGTTTCGTGGAAACCCAGAGAGGACCGGTGTGACTCAAGCACAGCTGTCATTGCCGCTTGATCTCCAATGGAGTTACGAGGCTGGTGAAGCCATTGAATCATCAGCTGCCATCTCTCAGAATTTAGCCTTCTTCGGCACGCTAGATGGAATTTTTCATGCTGTTGATCTCAAAACTGGACAAGGAAAATGGAAATTCCAGGCCAGAACCGGAATTAGCTCTTCACCCTGCGTGTCAGAGGGAGTCGTTTATTTTGGAGATGAAGAAGGTATCCTTTATGCGCTGGAGGCTGCAACTGGAAAACTTCGCTGGAAATTTCAGACGGGAGCAGAAATTATGTCTTCCCCGAGTT
>CAZSDV010000002.1:0-67430 GCA_964605715.1 uncultured Acidobacteriota bacterium | reverse complement strand
GGTGCTGACCATCGGGGCTGGGGGTTTGGGGTCACCACTAGCTCTTTATCTGGGGATGCGACTTGCTTGAGGTAGCTTGAAACCCATCTGTCTTTACAAAGTGATGGTCGAAACTTGTAGATTTGGCCGTGAAAACTTTTAAAATTCCGCGCAAATTAATCCCTGGGACTGTTTTTGTTGTTGCGCCCGTATTATTTCTTTTGGATGGTGGAGTATGTTAAACGATGATTTTGAAGAAATTTCACCTGAAGATTCCTTTTGTGCGGACGGCCAGAGTTCGAATCACCTTGCCCGTGAGAAAAGTCCTTATTTACTTCAACACGCTTGTAACCCTGTTGATTGGTATCCATGGGGAGAGGAGGCCTTTCAGAGAGCTCGCGAGGAAGAGAAGCCCATTTTTCTCTCCATTGGGTATTCCACTTGCCATTGGTGCCATGTTATGGAGCGGGAATCATTTGAAAATAAATTGGTTGCCGCCGTCCTAAACGAACACTTTGTGTCGATCAAAGTGGATCGTGAAGAGCTCCCGAACGTAGATCGTGTTTACATGACATTTGTTCAGGCCTCAACTGGCAGCGGCGGTTGGCCCTTGTCGGTTTGGATTGACCCAACCCTAAAACCCTTTTTTGGCGGCACCTACTTTCCGCCGGAATCAGGTATGGGAAGACCTGGATTCAAGGATATTCTGGTACGAATTGGCGAGACCTGGAAGAAGGATCGGGGCAAGCTAATTGCCATGGGGACACAGAACTTAAACGCCCTAAGGGCGCAGATTAATACCTCAAATGAACCACCTGGAGAATTATCAGGTTCCCTTCTCGATGGAGGTTTTTCTTATTTTCTAGAGAATTATGATACTCGTCGTGGTGGATTTGGAAGTGCGCCGAAGTTTCCACGTCCTGTAAATTTCAATTTTTTGCTTCGTTATCATGCACGAACAAGCAATGAGCCGGCGCTTCAAATGTCACTCCATACTTTAAGGGAGATGGCCAAAGGAGGAATGCATGATCACATTGGTGGTGGATTTCACCGCTACTCAGTAGATGAGCGCTGGCATGTCCCTCACTTCGAAAAAATGCTTTACGATCAAGGCCAACTGGCGATCTCTTACCTGGAGGCATACCAAATAACTCGCGAGGAAGTTTACGCTGACACTGCACGCGATGTGCTGGACTACGTTCTTCGTGACTTGACTCACCCTGAGGGTGGTTTCTATTCTGCCGAGGACGCAGACAGCATGATTGATTCATCTCATCCGGATGAAAAATACGAGGGAGCTTTTTACGTTTGGACGGAAAAAGAAGTAGAGGAGCTCGTTGGGAGAGAAAAGGCGAAGCTTTTTAATTTCCACTATGGTGTCAATTCAAATGGAAACGTGTTGGCAGACCCACACGGTGAGTTTCGGAAAAAAAATATTCTATATGTTGCGCACTCCATCGACGAAACTGCTCGTAGTACAGGGAGTTCAATTGAGGAAGTGAAGCGCGTCCTCTCGTTTGCACAGGAGAAACTATTTAAGGCCAGGGGTACTCGTCCTCGACCACACCTGGACGATAAGGTTCTTGCCGGCTGGAACGGTCTAATGATTTCGGCGCTGTCGCGCGGTTCACAAATTCTGCAAGAAGGCCGGTACCTCGAAGCTGCTCACAAAGCCTGCTCAATGATTTTGGAGAAGCTATTAGACTCTTCCTCAGGCAGGCTTCGGAGGCGGTATCGGGATGGCGAGGTAGGCTTTGAGGCTTCCTCTGAAGACTACGCTTTTGTCATCCAGGGGCTTTTAGATCTTTATGAGACATCCTTTGAGATCCGTTGGTTCCAATCGGCCATGAGCCTGCAAAAGAAGCAATTAGAGCTGTTCTGGGACCCGGAAGATGGTGGGTTTTACAGCGGGACGGGCGAGGATCCTTCTGTTCTCCTGAGAATGAAGGAGGATTATGACGGAGCTGAGCCGAGTGCGAATTCTATTAGTGTATTGAACCTTTTGCGACTGAATCAGATAACTGGCAGTGACGAGTGGCAACAGAAAGCTAAAAAAGGAATTAGCATCTTTGCGTCTCGGCTTAAATCATATCCACAAGCTATGCCACAGATGCTAGTGGCGCTGGATTATTATCTGTCTAAGCCTAAGCAGATCATACTGGTTGGAGCTACGAATAGCAAAGAAACAAAGGCTATGCTAAAGGTTATCCACCAAATTTTCCTCCCCAGGAAGATTCTACTGGTTGCCGATGGAACCAAGGGCCAGAAAGAGCTTTCGCGGTTACTTCCGGTCATATCAACGATGAAGCCACTAAAAGGAAAAACGACTGTCTATGTTTGCGAAAATTACACTTGCCAACTCCCGACGACTGATCCGGCCATGGTTGCCAAATTACTTCGGGACGTGACATCCTAGGACTAGAGTTAAAGTGCAGCGTCTGGAAGCTATGGGAAACTCATTTCAAGTTGTTTTAATTTCCACCTACGAACTGGGCCGCCAGCCTTTCGGGTTGGCCTCTCCGGCTGCCTGGTTGCGGCGGGATGGTGCAAAGGTTACCTGTCTCGATTTGGCGAAGCAGCAATTCCAGGTAGAAACGATTTGTTCGGCTGACCTTGTTGCTTTTTATCTCCCTATGCATACAGCCACACGTATTGCCGTGGGAGCTATCGAGCGGGTTAAAAATCTCAATCCAGAAGCCCACCTCTGCTGTTATGGTCTTTATGCCCCGGTTAACGACGATTATCTTCGTGGGCTCGGTATTCAGACAATTATCGGGGGTGAGTTTGAAGAAGGCCTTGCCGCCTTAGCAAACAAGCTTCGGTGTGCTCCCCTGTTAAAGAAGGGGAGTGAGCAAACTGAGCCGAAGATTTCTCTCCAACGTCAGAAGTTCCTAGTGCCCCAACGCCAAGGCCTTCTTTCTTTGAATCACTACGCCCATTTGCAGATGGGGAGCGGCATATTTCGAACAGCTGGCTATACGGAGGCGAGCCGCGGTTGCCTACATCTGTGCCGCCACTGTCCCGTGGTGCCCATTTACCAGGGGAAATTCCGTATCGTACAGGCTGATGTGGTTCTTGAAGATATACGAAGACAGGTTGCGGGTGGTGCCGAACATATCACCTTTGGTGACCCCGATTTCTTCAATGGCATCAGCCATTCACTGGCGATTTTGGGCCGCCTGCACCAGGAGCACCCTGACCTCACTTATGATGTTACAGTGAAGATTGAACATCTTTTGAAATACTCGCGACACCTCCACAAATTACGTGAAACGGGCTGCATGTTTGTTACGAGCGCGGTTGAGTCAGTTGATGACCACACCCTCAGGCTGCTGGCAAAAAATCATACGCGTGATGATTTTTTTGAAGTGGTCCGCCGGTTCCGGCAGGCGGACCTTATCTTGGCGCCCACTTTCGTGCCGTTCACCCCTTGGACCTCGCGTGAAGATTATCAAAAGCTTCTTAACGATTTACTAGAACTTGACCTGGTGGAAAATGTTGCGCCTATTCAATTAGCTATCCGACTCTTAATTCCAGCTGGCTCAAAGCTACTTGAATTTTCGGAGACATTAAGTATTTTGGAGGGATTTGATTCAGTAGCTCTTAGCTACCGCTGGAAAAATTCTGAATCGCAAGTAGAGAGTTTGCAAGCTGATGTTTTGAAGCTGATCAAGGAAGGGAAGGCAAGGAACTCAAGTCGGCGGGAAATTTTCAGTGCAATTTGGAACCGTACTAATGATGGCACCGAGGAAAATCTTCGTGAACCTTGCGTGTCACAGGTGCCGTTGTCTCGGGCGGCGATTCCATATATGGATGAACCTTGGTATTGCTGAGCTGAGCCTACCGAAGAGCAGGTTGCTCTTTTCTGAATGTGCGATAGCAGGGGGCAGGCAAGAATCTTGCCAACACGATGCACTCTAAGATTCCTCAACATGCCACACAAAAAATACGACAGAAGAGATTACTTCTTTTGTGTACCACCACGGGGTACCAGACTCGTGCTTTTGTCGAGGCGGCAGAAAAGTTAGATCTCAGGGTGGCCTTTGGTTCAGACCGCTGCTGGAAGCTTGACGATCCGTGGCGGGATGGTGCTCTTGCTCTGCGATTTGAGAATCCCTGTGAATCCGCTCAAGCTATTATTGAGTATGCACGAAGCTACCCCGTTGACGCGGTGGTAGCCCTTGGTGACCGGGCCACGGTTACCGCTGCACATGCATGTCGCCAGCTAGGCTTGACATACAATTCTCCTGACGCGGTAGAGGTTTGTCGGGATAAATACCAAGCTCGCGTGCGGCTCAAATCTGCAGGCCTCAAGATCCCATCCTTTCGAAGATTTTCTATAGATGAGAATCCTGGCAGCCTTACCTCTCAAGTTGAGTTTCCATGCGTACTTAAGCCTCTAGCACTATCGGGCAGCCGCGGAGTGATTCGAGCTAATAGCAGTCGTGAATTCGTGGAATCCTTTAACAGGATTAGATCGCTGCTTCTATCGCCAAGTGTGCAGGTACTAGGTGAGGAGACAAGCCGGTTTCTTCAAGTGGAAAAGTTTATTCCTGGTTCCGAATATGCCCTAGAAGGAATGGTCACACAAGGCAAGCTGAAAGTTCTGGCACTATTTGATAAGCCCGACTCGCTCCAGGGTCCCTATTTCGAAGAAACTCTATACGTCACCCCTTCAAGGCTCCCGCAGGATTCTCAGCAAAGAATTATCCAGGCTGTCCAGGAAGCATCAGAGAAGATAGGCATATCGCATGGTCCTCTCCATGCTGAGGTAAGGTTGAATGAGGAGGGAGTTTGGATCCTTGAAGTGGCAGCCCGTTCAATTGGAGGGCTTTGCGCTCGCTCGCTTCTCTTCGAGCGGGAAATGCAACAACTTTCACTTGAAGAGTTGATAATCCGACAGGGTCTTGGTGAGGACATATCAAAAGTTAGCCGAGTGAGCACCGCTTCTGGAGTAATGATGATCCCGATTCCTCGTGAAGGGTTTTATGAAGGGGTAGAAGGTGAGGAGGAAGCATGCCAAGCCACAGGGATCAAGGAGATCCGCATTACTGCGAAAACCCAGCAGCGGCTAGTTCCTCTTCCTGAAGGTGCGAGCTACCTAGGTTTTATCTTTGCCCAGGCTGGCTCACCGACAGAGGTTGAAAGGCATCTCCGTAGAGCGCAAGAAAAACTCCGATTTCGAATAAGCCCTACCTTGCCTATAGTGTGAACTTTTTTCCTCAGAACAAACAACCCACCCAATACGGTTGTGAGGAAAGCGGTCAGTTTATGTACGTCAACTATTTGGTCTTACTATTTAGCTTGCTGAGGAACATAACCTGGAGGAAGCGCAGCACCTTCGCCGAAGAAAAATTTCTCCAGTTGGTCCTGAATCATCTCCCTCCCTTCTTTGGTCCAAGGAGCTATTCGATATTCGTTTAGCACCATCTTGGCGTGTTCTTTCCATAAGTCCCAGGCTTGAGCAGATACGTTTTCGAAGAGCCGCTTACCTAACTCTCCTGGCCAGGGGGGTGCGTCCAGTCCTGGAAGTTCTTTCTGGAATTTGACGCATTTGACCACCCGCTGCCCTGGGGCAGGAGGACTCGGTATATTTGGCGTTGAGCAACCCATGTGTTTTCCTCCGAGTGTCTAACTGCACCGATGATTACTCATGTTTTGCTCGAATGCAACCCATGGCGAGCTTACTGCTTCTCCTAAATGACATCTACCGGTATAACTCCATCTTGCAGTCCAAAACCTGATAAATGCAGCGAGGGCAATTATCCAAGCAGAACTAGGTTGTCAACCAGACCTAGTTAGCTAGAAAAAGAATTATGATATCTTAATGCCTTCATCAGCATTGTTAAGTTACTCATAGAGTTTCCTCACTCCCCCATAAAATAGTTGTGTTATAATGCGCCTGCAGTTTGTTGTTGTAATTCCGATGAGCATCACATCAGATTTAAGAGTAGTTCCTTCTATTGCTCCTCCCTTTTGTGACCTGCGGTATTACAGCGGGTCGTCCGGTGAATGCCTGCAACCTTAATACGAATTGCCAAATTGGAAAAAGGAATGCTAGGGCATGAAGGAACAAGGAACTGTTAAGTGGTTTAATGCCTCTAAAGGTTATGGGTTTATCGGCCGCGAAAATGGGGACGACGTTTTTGTTCATTTTTCGGCCATTCAAGGTGAAGGCTACCGTTCTCTTCAAGAAGGGGAGAGCGTAAGCTTTGAGGTCACCAAGGGGCCCAAAGGTCTGCAGGCGGAGAATGTGGAACGCCTCTAGATGAACGAGACAGGACCTATTCGTTTGCAGTCTTCCGCACGTCAACTTGGCAAATAACTACCTTATTTGTTAGGTTTTTCTAATCTTTAAGCTCTTTTAGATCCTTAAAAAATTCTAGTGCCTGAGGGTTGGCGAGTGCGGCCTTCACTTGATTATCAATGGGGCGGTTATGGATCACCTCCCGGACTGCAAGTTCAACAATCTTACCGCTTTGCGTTCGGGGAATGTCAGGGACCTGAATTACCTTGGCCGGAACGTGTCGAAGCGAGGCATTGATACGAATCTGATCATTAATTTTTTGGCTCAATCTTTCATCTAGGATTAGTCCCGGACGCAAGAGAACGAAAAGGACAATTCGCACATCCCCCTCCCATTCCTGCCCAACGACAAGGCCTTCTAACACTTCATCCAATTCATCCACTTGCCGGTAAATTTCCGCTGTCCCGATACGAACCCCATGCGGGTTGAGTACTGCATCAGAGCGCCCGTAGATGATCATACCATCGTGCTCCGTAAGCTCGGCGTAGTCACCGTGCCTCCACACATTGGGGTAATGTTCAAAGTAGGCAGCCCTGAATTTCTTCTCTCCTGCATCGTCCCAGAATCCTACTGGTATGGAAGGAAACGGGGCCGTGCAAACTAGCTCCCCTTTCTGTCCTCGAATTGATTGTCCTTTTTCGTTAAAGATCTCTACTTTCATTCCCAGTGTCCGAGTCTGAAGTTCGCCGCGGTATACTGCTCCGGTAGGATTGCCTCCAGCAAAGGAGGCTACGATGTCGGTGCCGCCGCTGATTGAAGCCAATTGCAAGTCTGCTTTAATCTTCTCATAAACGTAATCAAAAGTTCGTGGAGCAAGAGGTGAGCCGGTGGATAATATTGCTTTCAGGGCCGAAAGGTCGTGAGTGCGATGTAGTTCAAGCCTGGCTTTTTGAATAGCTGACAGATATCCGGCACTAGTTCCAAAAACATTTATCTGTTCTTCAGCAGCAATATCGAAAAGCACCTGAGGTGTTGGAAACATTGGCGATCCCTCATATAGGATTATAGTGGCTTCGCTAGCAAGCGCACTTACCATCCAGTTCCACATCATCCAGCCGCACGTTGTGAAATAAAATATCCGCTCTCCCACTTTGAGGTCAGCGTGAAGACGGTGTTCTTTAAGGTGTTGGAGTAGCGCTCCACCCCCACCGTGAACAATGCACTTAGGAGCTCCTGTTGTACCCGATGAATATAAAATATAGGCAGGATGGCTGAACGGAAATTGTTCAAATTGCAACTCTACTGCTTCTCCACTCACCAATTCTCGCCAGGAAATCGCGTTAGGAATCTCACTTATTGATGGGCTGGTTTCCAGATATGGAATCACCACCACGTTCTTTAGCGTCGGAATTTTACGCGCCATGCCACCCACGCGTTTCAGCGAATCAATGGCCTTGCCGTTATAGGCATATCCCTCAGCGGTAAAAAGGACCTTCGGAGTAATCTGTCCGAAGCGGTCAAGTGCCCCCTGCAGGCCAAACTCAGGCGAGCAGCTGGACCATATGGCGCCAAGCGCAGTCGTTGCTAACATGGCGATTATAGTTTCTGGAATATTAGGGAGAAAGCCCACTACGCGGTCTCCCTGGGTGACACCAAGGCTCTTTAAGGAATGCGCCAGTCGGGCTGTGTCGTTATAAAGTTGCGCGTAGGAAATTTCGCGACGCTCACCTCTCTCCGAGCGGAAAATTAGGGCTGGCTGCTGGTCCCGACGCCGAAGGAGGTTTTCAGCAAAGTTCAGTCTTGCTCCTTCAAACCATTTTGAGCCTGGCATCCGATCTGCGTCGGCCAGAACCCTATCCCACTTCCGGCTAGCAACGACGTCGCAGAAATTCCAGAGGGACACCCAGAACTCCTCAGGATCCTCAATCGACCAACGGTATAGGGATTTAAAGTTTGGAAATTTTTTCCCCCACTCTTTCTCGGCCACCCGTGTAAATGCTGTCAGGTTTGCCTTGCGCACACGAGACTCCGAGGGACGCCAAAGAGGTTCAGCCATTTGCCCCCCATGATAAGGTGATCTTCTTAAGATGGGAATAGATCCTATTACACATAGTCTTGGTAAGTTGGCTTAATGACTAGCTCGGGAACATGTGCCCGGTTTGGCAGGCGGGCAACCATGAGAACGGCAGCAGCAACATCCTCAGCTTTTAACATTCGGGAGCGGTGTTCGTTGGTCACCGGTGATGGGCGTTTTTCTAAGATGGGTGTATCTACCTCGCCGGGGTAGATATTTGTTACTCGAATGCCATTTTTCATCTCCTCAAGTCCAACTGTCGTCCCAAGCGCGGTCATGGCAAACTTAGACGCATTGTATGGAATCCCTCCAAGAGCAGAAGCGCGCTTTCCTGCAACTGAGGAAATATTAATGATAAGTCCTTCGCCGCGCTCACGCATTTTCCCCACAACAGAATGGATGCAATTGAACGTACCAGTGGCGTTGATGGCAAGAACACGATCCCAATCCTCTGGTATAACATCTGCCATAGTACGGTTCTGAATATTTATCCCAGCGGAGTTAACCAAGATATCAATGGAGTCCAGTTGTTCCTCAGCCCAGATGAAAAGCTTCTTGACGCTCTCGCGATCTGCTACATCCACGGGGAAATTAAGGATCTGTGGTTGACCTGCCCAAAGTTGAGCCGTTGCGCGTAGGTGTTCTTGTCGCCGTCCCGCAACAACAACCTTGCACCCTTCTGCTGCGAGCGATATGGCAATGCTCCGTCCAATGCCACTCCCACCACCGGTGACTATTGCGCCTTTTCCTTTTAGGTTCACTGCTATCCTCCCTTGCTACTTGAAATTAGAAATTGTCTCGATGGCCATCAATGGTTATGGAGGGTGCCTCCTTGCAGAAATGCAAGTATGTCAGCCAAATCCTGCTGGCTGAGGTCTTTTTCTAATCCCTCTGGCATCAATGATATGCTCGAGGCACGAATGTTCAAAATGTTTGAACGAAGGATCGCGTTGTCCTCCTCTTCTCCACTCCACAAAGTCAATGTGCCCGGAGTTTCGGAGAATATCACGCCATCGTGTATCAGCCCATCGGTAGTCGTGATTATATAATTTGTATACTTGGGGTCGATCTCTTGACTGGGATCAAGAATCTTCTGTAGTAATTGGGCTCCGGTGTTACCTTTCACGCGCGCTAGGTCAGGGCCCACTTGTTTATTCTTTTTCGGCAAGTGGCAGGCCCCACACCTCTCCTCAAAAATTGGCCTGCCCCGTGCACTATCTCCATTGATGTCAAGTACCGAACGATAGTTTTCCCAAGGCTTCGGCCTATCGATCGGCGCCTCATCGCTTGGGAATAATCGTGCGGCCTGCTCCTTAATCTTGAAATCAGAGTGGTGCAGGAGTTTTTCGCGTCGGCTGGGATCGAGGGCTGCGCGCTCAATTCTCCCATCTCTAATTGCTTCTAAAAGCTGAAGCATGTGGGTTTGATGCCCCAGCAAAACGTCCAGAACGTGTTTGCGCGCGTTAGGGCTAAGCCTTTTCCAATGGGAAATCAAAATATCCGTCACGCTCGGGTCATCGAATTGTCCGAGTGAGAAAATTAATGTTTTTCGGAGTTCCGGATCCATTTCTAAATCAAGTAATTGCTCAAACACTTTTTGGACGTTAAGGAGCTCTCCTCCTGTTAGGGACTGGATTGCCGCTCTGCGTCTTTCCATAGGAAGGCTTACATCTTTTGCCTGGCGGGAAGATACCGCGATGAGATACGAATTTGTGAAATGGCGTGCAAGGTTTAGTGCTGCCACTTGAACCTTTTCGGATCCACTTTGCAACCACCGTGTCAGCACCATATCTTCAACGCGAATTCTAGACCGATGGGTCCCTGCAAGATCAAGCCCTCGTGCTAGCCCGTTCAATCCGGCGACCTGCCAAGCTTCAGCCTGCAGCTGTTGCTCTTGGTAAAGCAAGTTTATAAGCTGCGCGACTTGTTGTGGCTCGGATCGTGCTCCAATGATTGCTGTTAACTCTTCTAAGAATTTCTCTTTTCCTGAATTCGGTTCAACAAAGAAATTTTCCTGGTGAAGCATGGCTTGAAGGAGCTGGGGCGAGGACCCGGTCTTAGAACTCAAAATTGCTGTTTGAAACCATGGGTCATGGCCATATCTTGAGGCCAACGTGGTAAGTGCCTTAGAGCTTTCCTGGCCAGAGAATTCCCCTAAACTTAAAGCGAGTTGCAGTGCAACTCGAGAAGACGGATCATTTGTCATTTCCGCCACGCGAGTTTCAAGCTCAGGATAGTTTTCAGCTAGCCTAAGAGCGTTTTCCCGAACTCCTGAGGCTGGATCCCCCAGGGCAACCTCAACTAGTTGTTGATCCAGAGCAGAGTAAGCATCGAGAATGTAGAGTGCATGCACGCGTGTAGGGGGAGGGTTTCCTTGCACTAAACTCCGTAGTACTGGAATTGCTGAGAGATCTTTTTTTTCGAGTAGCATTCGGTGTCCCGTTATTCTCCACCAGTTATTCTCCTGTTCAAGAAGTCGAACTAGCATTTGTGTTGCTGTATCGGAGAGGCGAGGTTCAATGGGCTGTACTGGGGGCGAATCTACTCGAACGATACGGTAAATTCGTCCGAGCTCGTCCCCGCTGAACGTGTTCATGTTTTTTAGTAGACTCGAAGGAATTGAAGCAGGTGTCTCAATGAACTCGCGATACATATCGATCATATACAGGTTCCCGTCTGGACCAGTAGTGAAGTTACAAGGACGAAACCATGGATCGGTTGAAACTAGAAATTCTCGGTCCCGTTCCTCGGGCGCACGCTCAGCACGAAAGATAGGTCCTTCTGGAACTATAAGGTCACGATGAACCAGATTTCCTACTACATCACCGGTAAACAAATTCCCACGGTATTTTTCAAGGAACGTGTCCCCTGTATAAAAAGTCCCACCTGAAGCTCCAGTGAAATAGCCGCTTACCACTTCAGTGCGATCCACATCTAACTCATCGAAGCGGCGCTGGCGAATCTGGGTTCTTGTTTTCCTCCAGTCCTGCGGGGAGGTAAGCTGAAAAATCTGGGCTGTAGGACGTCCATGGTCGGAGATATCTTGCATGGTGTTGCCACGTGAAAGGTAAGGATTTCTCTCCAAGTAACGTCTGGGAATGACGACGTGGCGAACGTGGACTGTATTTTGCGTAATAAAGCGACGACCCCAGTCATCAATGGCTAGGCCAAACTGTGCCGTACCAGAAGCTGCCTCGAATCGACCTTGGTCAATTTGGAAACGAAAGTCAGCTCCAAAAACTGATACAGATTGTGCGCCGGGGAATGCTGGTGATGTGATAGTTCCTGGCTGGCCATAATTAGATGCATAGATCCAATTGTCAATACCAAACCGGAGATTCGTAATGCGTGCCTGAGGGTCACCCATGGAGAATCCAGTAAAAAGAACCTGACGAAGATCAGCCTTAAGGTCACCATCGGTGTCTTTTAAATAGAGGATATCTGGAGCTGAAGTAACGATAAGGCCACCTTTCCAGGGGAGCATGCTCGTTACTTGCAAAAGGTTCTCTGCAAAGATCCGTGAGTGATCCACTCGGCCGTCTTTATCAAAATCTTCCAGCAAGCGGATGCGACTTCGGGGTGGGTTGCCTATAACTGGATCAATTGGGTAATCAAGCATTTCAGCTACGAATGCCCGACCGTCCTCGTCGAATACCAATTCAACCGGATCTATTACATGGGGTTCAGTAGCAAAAATCTCTATGCGGAAATCCGGGTGGATCTGGAAGCTTTTTAGGGCTTGCTCGGGGGAAAGGGGCCCTGGCGATCGATCCTCAACGGAGCAACCCGAGAAAAATATCGCCGACGAAAATAGGGACAAGAGTATTGAGTTTCTCATGTCTTAATCAGTTTGGTAAAATGCGAGAGCCGAATGCTCTATGATAATCATTGTCCTCACTGAGGGAAAGGAGATTTCAGTTGACCTTGAGAGTTTCGAGGAGAAGTTTTCTTGGGACGAGTTTGAGCGCTGGGGCATTAAGTTGGAAGATTCCTTTTGAATTGGGTAAGCCAATTCTTGACCTCCACCAACACACTTTTTATAAAAGACGCCCACATGACCACCTTGTAGCCCATCAAGATTTCCTTGGGGTAACGACCACAGTCCTGTTGCCCGGTGAGGGCTGGATGCTTGATCAGGTGGGTAGTAATCAGAGTTGCACAGAGGTTGAATTGCGCTATCCAGGTCGATTTGTTCGGTTTGCCTGTGCCGATGCAGCTGAATCTCGCGCAGTGGATGTCCTACGGGAAAATATAGAAAGAGGTGCAATCGGTATTGGAGAGATGAAATTTCATGTTGCAGTTGACTCAGCTGAAATGCATCGGATCTACTCGCTAGCCAAGGAGATGGATATTCCTGTACTGATCCATTTTTTATACGAAAGATATAATACGGGTTTCCCCAGATTTTCAAAGATTTTGGATCATTATCCAACTGTTAAATTCATTGGTCATGCTCAAACCTGGTGGGGAAATATCAGTGCCGACCTGAATCCTCAGGTTACGTACCCAACCGGAAAGGTAAGGCCGGGTGGACTTACTGATCGATTACTTTCTGATTACCCAAACATGTATGGGGATTTGTCAGCTGGCTCTGGCTTAAACTCGATCACTCGCGACCCGGATTTCGCATCCGGGTTTTTGGAGCGCCACCACCGTCAGCTGATTTGGGGCAGTGACTGTGATTGCCTAGACGGAAAGGGTGCTGGAGTAAATCGAGGAAATTGTATTGGTGCGAAGTCCCTTGCCGTCTTGCGCCATCTCATACCTGATAGTGGTAAGCTCCATCGTATTCTTTATGAGAATGGGGCTAAGCTTTTAGGATTAAAATCCCCTCAAAGCGAATAAGCTCCACTCTACAAGGGTTCTTTTTCATCGAAAATTTATTCATAGTTTCATCCCTTGCACCAAGATGTTTTATTTAATAATGGCCAGGAAATTTTCTGTGACTGAGTGGTTCAGTGGTCAAACTCTGTTCTCTTCGTCAGCTTAATATTAGGCTCGGATGGAGACAAGACCACTGGTATACGACGGTTCTCGATTAATGCCACCTCTATTGGGCCATCGTACGCTTTCGCAAGAAGGTCTGAACGTAGCACATCAGTCGGGGGCCCATCCGCCAGAACTGAACCACCATGAAGAACGATTAGTCGATGGAAGTAGCTGCCCGCGAGGTTTAGATCATGGATCGCACACAGTACCGTCAGCCCTTGCTCTTGATTTAGATTTACGATTAAATCTAGAATTCCAGCTTGGCGAGCAATATCCAGTTGTTGAGTTGGCTCATCCAAAAGCAGAATTTTCGGTTCCTGTGCCAGTGCCATGGCAATCATGACACGTTGGCGTTCGCCTCCGCTCAACTCATTGAAAATGCGTTGCCCGAGCGGAATCGTATCGGTCAATGCCATGGCTTTCTCGACGGCAAGGCGGTCATCGGCCCTCACACCATGCAGAAGGCCCAGATAAGGCGTCCTCCCGAGCTCAACGATTTCCTGGGCGGTAAATGCAAAAGGCACACTGAATTCCTGTGGGACGATAGCGATTGTTCGTGCCAAGCTTCTCTTTGAAATGCTGCTTAGTGTAAGTCCATTAAGACTAACTGTTCCCCGGGCCGGAGCTAGCGCCCCGCTGATAAGTTTTAATAAAGTCGTTTTCCCTGCGCCGTTGGGGCCAAGTAAGGCCACGCGTTCTCCGGCCTTAATGCCCAAAGAAGCTCTTTCCAGCACCGGGTGGTGTTTGTATTGAAAACAGAGTTTGTGAACCTCAATTGTCTTCATGGTTAATTTCCAAGAGTCAAAGGCGATACTCACGCTTTGCCCGGCGTAATAAAAACAGGAAAGCTGGCCCCCCCACAAAGGCGGTCAAGATTCCGACGGGCAATTCTGTAGGAGGCATGGCAATTCGTGCTAGTAAGTCAGCAAAAACTAGAAAGGCAGCTCCCCCTAGAGCTCCCAATGGCAGCAATCGAGTGTGATCTGGACCAAACAGCAAGCGGAGGAAATGAGGAACGATTAAACCAACGAATCCGACCAGCCCCGCCGTAGTAACGGCAGCCGCTGTCAATAGAGAGCCAATCGCAATTAGTGCAGCTTTGTGACGCTCAACAGGAATACCTAGGTGGGCAGCATGCTCCTCCCCTAATGAAAGAACATTTAAGGTTCTAGCGAACACAAATGCCAGGATAATACCCAAAACAACTATCAAAGCAATGATCCCCACCTGGGGCCAGCGAGAGATCGAAACTCCTCCTAACAACCACGTGTAGAGAATCCGCACGTTTACCTGCAATCGATCGTTCACGATTAACAGAAATGACATGGTATACCCGAGAATTACGCTTACCGAAAACCCAGCCAAGAGAATATTCACCACCGGCGTGCGTCCCCCCACTTTTGCTAGGTGGTAAACGAGTATCATGGTTCCTGTTGCCCCTAGAAATGCAAAGGTTGGGATTGCACTGAAACCCAAGATGGAAAAATAATTGGAGAGCACTAGGCCGATGCTTGCGCCCAGTGCCGCCCCCCCCGAAGTGCCGATTACATACGGGTCAGCCATGGGGTTCCTTAAGAGTCCCTGAAAAAGAATGCCTGCAACCGAAAGGGCCGCCCCGACAAGTGCGGCTCCTAAAACACGGGGCAGACGGAGATGCAAGATAATAACTTCATCGCTAGGCGCCCACATCTGAGGAAAGTCAGTAAACCCTATCCGGTTAAGTAACACAGAAAGCATAGTGCGTGGAGAAACCTCCACAACCCCGATCGTAACCGCAAGGATGGTAGAGAGTAGGAGGAGTCCCGCGAGGAAAAAAAGTCCAAAACGATAGCGCGCTGTAGCGTTCCCGCTGCGATCTAACATGGCCGATTCCCTGGAGAACCTTTCGGGTTTAAAATTCAATTTTCACCTGAAATAGACATCCAACTTATTTTGCCCAGTAGATACCTCTACCTTGCCTTCCATTATCTCCAGTTTTCTCCTCCTAGCCTAATCTTGAGGCCGGTACGGAACGTTAGTGGGGAAGCGGGGAATCCTGGTACCGGCTGGTAATGCTGGCTAAGAAGGTTTTCGATGCTGGTATAAAATGCAATCCCGTGGTCAAAAGAATAATATCCGCTCCAATCAATTTTCTGGTAACCCGAGATGAAATTATGATTTGGCAAGAGCAGTGAGTTTCCGAAAAGCGGGTCAGAAAGAAAGCTACTGCCATCTTGGCGCCCAACAAAGTAACCACTGAACATGAACGCTAAGTTTCCATTCGAATACCCTACCTCGAAACTTCCTGAATGTGGCGCGCGCCGGAAAGGCCTACCTCCTATCAGGGGTGAAAATGCACCAATAGGGATGTCAGGAAACAAGGGGTTAATAGCTGGCTGAATAGCGCCACTGGAAAAGGATTCATTCACCGCTGCCTTCAGGTAGGTATACTGCCCTTGTACATGCAATCCGCTGCTAAGTCGCGCTAGGAATTCCGTTTCCATGCCAAGGGCATAAAAAGAAGAAGAGTTAATTGCAGCTCCAAAGGGAGTTGCCACCGCGGCCGCTATAGGTACTCCAAGTTGAGGAAGAGTATCTTTGGCAACAAACTCGATCAGATCAAAAAATTGGTTATGAAAAAAGTTGATTCCTAGGCTAGCACGCCCGTCCCATAATTTTTGGTCAAATCCGAAATCAAAACTCCGGCTTTTCTCAGGTCCGATTGGAAAAACACCGAACTGTGAGATCGAGGAACTACCATTTGTGAGTTCCGTTAGAAGACTAAAGAGAGAAGAACTTTCATGAAAGACACTTGGCTCCTTAATGCCAGTTCCAAAATTAAATCTCAGTTTCGTACTATTTAAAAATGTCCCTGAGGCACCTTGTCTCAGGTAGTAACCCAACGAAACACGTGGTGTTACAGCAAATCCGAAGATGGCATTTTTTTCGAGGCCTAACCCCGCCGTAAGGTAAGTACGACGCCAAATCCGTCCGTGAGCTTGCATGAAAGCCCCAAGGCTCTTTCGCTCCGTGGTTGACCGAGAACTAGAAGTTGCAGTAAACCCATGCGTGTTTTCAAAGCGAAAACCAAAGGTAGTTTTTAGGTCAGGTTTAAGGTTGAAATCTGATTGGGTGTAGAGAGAGCGCCTCAATGTGTTGACATCAAAAAGCTGTGGGTAGATGCCACCGAAATCGAGGATAGCCCTGCCATTTACGCTAAACCCGTTGGCCGCTTTAATCGTAACCTGATTGCCGAGGAAGTTAGCCCCAAAGCCAAAGGGGTCGAATGCTTCCCCCGTTGGTGTGGGATTTGTAAAATTCAAATTGAGCCCATTGGAGGCGAACCGCACTAGGTTATGCCAGCGCGTGGTGGTTTGATTTCTAGCGGTTACACCGATACGCGTGGTGCGGTCCCGCTGAGATGAGTCGTCCGGAATTCCGTAGAAATCGAGAGCGCTTGGCAGACCCAACGCAACGGAAGTATGTCGGATATTAAGTCGGATATCTGTTGTACGATTAGCCTTCCAACCAAAATTTCCAGAGTAGGTTTGATTGCGGAAGGCACTATTAGGAAGAGCATTGCGTGTCTTGAAGTACGATAAATCAGAAAAATAGTCAATTTGGCGAAGTGCACCAGCCAAGGAAATTTCTTGCCGAGCCGTTCGGAAATTCCCCCCGTCGGCAGAATATGTGAACTCCGGAACACTAGAAGCACCACGACGGGTAGTAATATTGACGACGCTTCCTAGGGAGTCTGTGCCGTAAAGAACACTGTTGGGGCTTCGCAATAATTCTAGTTGTTCCACTCCCGTTGTTGATAAATTCGCGAAATTAAAACTACCTCCGATGTCATTGGCAGGGACCCCATCGATGAGCACTTTATTGAAGTTAGCGTTGCCACCACGGATAAACAGTGATGTTACCCCTCCCCGCTGGCCGGTTTGCACGACCTGCACGCCTGGGACCGAACGCAAAACTTCTAGTACGTCTAACTTGTTAGCTAATTCGAGTCGCTGATTATCGATCACGCTCACTGAGGCACCAACCTGGGATGCAGACACTTCTGTGCCTGTAGCCGACACAACGAATTGTTGGCGTAAGGTGCCGATGGGGAGGGCTAGATCGATTTGGACGATTCCCATCGGTGGTAGAAATACGGTCTCGCTTTCCTTGACCTGAAATCCTGTCGCTTTGATCCGGATGTAATAGCGACCTGAAATTACAACGTTAAATTCAAATCTCCCTTCTCGGTCCGTCGTTGTTGATTGAATCACGATTGATTTTTGAAGTAGGTCAACCTTTGCATATGGGACCACATCTCCTAGCGGATCAAGCGCCCGCCCACGGACCGCTCCTTTTAGGTTTTTTCCAGAGACAGGCAACGATGGTCCCAAAGTGACAAAGTAAACGAATATCAAAAGGAAAAAATAGAAGCGACTTTGGCAACACTTCAAAAGTGACATGCGTGCTCTTTCACCCTCGGAAGAGAGGACTGGGGATATGCCAACGGGACCAGTCCCTCAACTTGCAACGTTTCGGAATACCCATTTTTTCCACCTTTGCGGGTAGTGGTTTTGCAGATTTGACCGTTGCTTACAGTTAGCGGCAGTAGCGGAATTTCACTGCGCTTTTCATTCATCCTGCCGGCGAGTTTTTGTGTTCTTCCTAACGCAACAAGCCTAGAACTCGATTCCTTTTTGAGCCGAAATTCCCCGTGAAAATGGATGCTTAACTTCGCGCATTTCTGTTACAAGATCTGCCACTTCAATAATTTCAGGTTTTGCATCCCGTCCGGTTAGAATGATGTGGAGCATTGGGGGCTTGGTCTTTAGGCAATTAATGACGTCATCAACCGGAAGATACCCATAGCTTAGCGCGTAGTTGATCTCATCCAGAATAAACACTTTGTATTCTCCCGAATGTATACGTTTCTTGGCTTCTTGCCATGCGGCTCGAACCATGTTCTTGTCGATCTCGATATCGTCACTTTCCCAGGTAAACCCCTTACCCATAGGCAGGATTTCAAAAGTTTCAAGCTTCGGAGCACTTCTAAGTTCGCCGTACTTCCACTTTCCCTTAAAGAACTGGATCATAGCCACTTTCATACCGTAGCCTGAAGCTCGCAGGGCCACTCCTAAGGCCGCACTGGTCTTGCCCTTTCCATCTCCTGTATTTACTATGATTAGCCCTTTCTGCTTTCTTGCTGAGCTACCAACCCGCGTGATTTTCTTTTTCATATCTCCACCTCAATCTGGTTAAAATGCTTTTGGATGAAGCTTTCTTGCCAATTCTTCTAGAGCATCAAAAACGAGAGGACTAGGGTGTTCCATATTCTGACCCATATAAACCACTCGATTTTGGATAACAGCGCCTAGTCGACTCCACCCCTCGTGGTTTCTTAACTCCTCAAGCGTCATTCCACCATGAGGTCCTTGCACAAGGAGTAGAATATCCGGTTCACGGCGTAGAACTTCTTCAAGGCTTATCTGTGGCCAGGCTTGAGGGATGTTCGCCGTGACTGATTCTCCACCTGCTGCTGAAATCACATCTGTAACAAACGCCTTGCCTCCAGCTGTGATGACCGGTGAATACCAGACCACCATAAGGACCCTTGGCCGTGGGAATTTACTTACCTTTCGGTGTACTTCCTGGCGCCTTTCCATTAACAGCTTAACCAGGTTCTGTGCCTCAGAGGTCCGATTTAAAATGTCACCGATCTGCTGAATGGTTATTAGGACTTCATTCAAGCTCTGTGGATTAAAAACGAAAACGGGAATTCCAAGATGTTCCAATTGAATGATCAAGCCGGGCCGATTCAGGCCCATTTCTGCCAGGACCAGGTCGGGTTGAAGTGAAATGAGCCTCTCTATAGACGGATTTACCAATTCGCCCACACTGGGCTTGCTGGGTACACTTGGTGGGTATTCAGTAAAATCGGTTACTCCAACCACGAATTCGTCAAGTCCCAATGCGAAAACTGTTTCTGCGAGGCTTGGGGAAAGACAAACAATTCTTTGAGGACGATCCGGAAGATTTACAGTGCGATTCAATGCATCCGTCAGTTTGCGAGCGAACATTCCCTGTGTGCCAGCAACGAAAATCAACGCAACCCACACCATATTTCTAGTTGATTTTTTCATTTATGCACCCGGCGTCGGATATGCCACAAGCTCACGATGGAAATCTAGGATTTGCATGTATTAGCCTTTTCCTCAACTGGACTTCCTGGTATTAGGGGGATGACCTTTCCTTCTTCCGATATTCCAGGAATCCACAAAGCTAACTTCCCGAGGGAAGATAGCAAGAGCGCTCTTACCAAAGTTTTAAAATGAAGGGTAAAGAATGCTCATCGACACCCCCTTCGAGGTCGATTCAAGCTTGGGGATTACTTGGTCGGTCTCCTGACTTGCGCTTCATTGAACCAGAGCTGCCTTCCCAGGGTATTTACCCCAGTGGCCCGTACTGCTCCGGCCCTCTACGCTCACAGTGGCGGGGCCGTGCCGGTTTTTCACCGGCTTCCCGTTGGTACCAAGTTCGCGGTCATTATTAACCGAATGTGGGATCAGGAGTCAAGCGGGAAATTCGGAGGCTGAAAACTTCTTACTCGAAAAAATATCCAACTAGACTTGAAAACTTCTGCCTGCTCGTCTAGTATTTCTGCCGACTGACCAGGCTAATCTCCTAAAAAGCAGTCGGAGCAAATAGTTTTGAACAACTATGTCGGTAGTTATGCAAGCTTACGGAAAAATCGTAAAACCTGCTTTTCTGGCTCGCTTTTAGGATTTATCCCAAAAATTCATGGCGGTCTCTCTCTTTCTAGGGTCGTTCTAATTGTTTTAATAGTATACCTGGGCCCCACCCACGTTCTTTCTCAAGAGTGGCCAGCGTATGGAGGCAATCCCGGTGGCCAAAGATACTCTCCACTCGAGCAAATCAACAAAGGCAATGTGGCTAAGCTCCGGGTTGCTTGGATCTACGATACAGGAGATTTCAGTGACGGTACCGTGAATCTTATTCGATCAACTTTTGAAGCCACTCCGCTCGTGATGGACGGGATCATGTATATTACTACGCCTTTCTCTCGCCTGATCGCTCTTGAGGCAGAAACAGGTAAAGAGCTGTGGCAATTTGACCCAAAGATCAACAAGATGATGCGTGGCAATCTCTTCATAAATCGTGGGGTAGCTTACTGGAGTGATGGAAAACGGAAACGAATATTCCTCGGCGATATGGAGGGTCGGCTTTTCGCTATCGATGTTGTTACAGGGAGACCCGACCCAGAGTTCGGTAAAGGTGGAATGCTTGATCTCAAGCGGGGAATCACAGAAAACTTTCCTGAGGGTCACTACCAATTGACATCACCGGTGGCCGTATGTGGAAACATCGTTATTGCGGGCGGCCTGGTAAGCGACGGGCGGCCACGGGGACCGAGCGGAGATATTCGCGCATGGGATGCTCGAACAGGAAAGCAGCTTTGGCGGTTCCATACCGTTCCTCGTCCGGGGGAATTCGGCCATGATACCTGGGAAGTGGATTCATGGAAGGACCGGGGAGGCGTTAATGCTTGGTCGATATTAAGTGTTGATGAGCGAAAAGGGACAGTTTTCGTGCCGCTTACCTCACCATCTTACGATTTTTTCGGAGGTGACCGAAAAGGAGCAAACCTTTTTGGCGATAGTGTTGTGGCACTGAATTGTAAAACTGGCAAGCGAGAGTGGCACTTCCAGACGGTCCACCACAATATTTGGGATTATGATTTACCGGCACAGCCAATACTTGTGAGCGTGCCCCGCGACGGTAGAGAGGTACAGGCCATCGCCCAGATCACGAAGACTGGGTTTCTTTTCTTGCTGGATCGAGTCACGGGTAAGCCACTATTCGATGTAGAGGAGAGGCTCGTTCCGCAATCAAATGTTCCTGGGGAAAAAACCTCGCGCACACAGCCCTTTCCGGTGAAACCACCACCTTTTGCTCGACAGTTTATGACTCATGATGAATTAACTGAGGTAACGGAGGAATCTAAGAAAGAATGCCTAGGATTGATCCAAGATGCCATTTTACCCAAAAGCCTTTACCATCCTGTCAGTGAACGTACCACAGTTATGTTTCCGGGAACGAATGGTGGGGCAAACTGGGGTGGGGGCTCGTTTGACCCTTTGAACCACGTATTATACGTTAATTCGATGGATGTCGGTGGCCTATTCCGAATGGTCAAGCGACCTGAAGGTTCGATGCTTCCGTACGCTGTGCGCGCACTCCGAGGGCGGTTCTGGGATACCAACAAGTACCCCTGCCAAAAGCCTCCCTGGGGATCCTTAACAGCGATCGATCTGATCTCAGGTGAATTTCAGTGGCGTGTGCCGCTCGGTGAGTTTGATGAACTCAAGGCGCAAGGAGTCCCCAAGACCGGAACTCCAAATATTGGAGGTTCTATTGTGACTGCAGGAGGCCTCGTCTTTATCGCCGCAACTAACGACGAGCGATTTCGCGCCTTTGACAAAGATACAGGAGAGCAACTATGGGTGACGCACCTTCCGGCCAGTGGCCACGCTTCCCCAATGACCTTCCTGGGCAGGAAAACTGGTAAACAGTTCGTCGTAATCGCTGCCGGAGGAGGAAATAAGTACAATGAGAATTTCTCCGGGAAGCTCATGGTGTTTTCCCTTCCGTAGTTTCGGGGTGGACGTAATATTTCAAAAGAGTCTATTGTTGCATTGATAACTAAAGTTACAGGCGAGGCCTGGGAACATACTAGAAAAAACAAAGAATTTAATTTTTTATGTTTTGTGGTCTGGATGAGATTCTTCGCTGCGCTTAGCATGTCGAGCCCGCTGAGATTATGGCCTAACTGCCTGGTTTACAAGGCATGGGTCTCAAATTATTGCTACCAACTCAGAGGGAGCAACTGGAGATGGTTGTTTCTAAGAAACCTTCTCGTTTGCGTAATGGTAACGGCTTCTTTTGGCCAAGAACCAAAGTCCTATAAAGGAAAAGAAGAAAAGCTCCCTATGCGGGTGGATTCGCAACCCATCTCCTTCAGCCACAAGAAGCATGCTACGGCTGGCCTCCCTTGCCAAACCTGCCATGCTGATGCAAACAGCAAAGACCGAGCAGGTATTCCTAACGTTGAACAATGTGTGCTTTGCCATGCTTCCAGCCGTGCCACCCATCCTGAGCTCAAGAAGTTAGCGGAATTCGACCAACGAGGGCAGCAGGTGAAATGGGTACGCATCTATCAGGTTCCACACTTTGTTTTCTTTAGTCATGTCAACCATTTGAATGCTGGAGAGAAGTGCTCCGCCTGCCACGGTAGGGTTGAACAAAGTGATGTACTGGCCAGAGAAGTTTCGACGAGAATGAATAGCTGTATGAGCTGCCATTTCTCCAGAAAGGTTTCAAACGAGTGCCACCTGTGTCACAGCCTAGGACAGTAGTTCCATGAACCTCGCCTAGTTACTTCACAAGGTACGTGAGACATATGAATACCCATGCTTTCCCATTTGCTAGTTCATTGATTCAGGGGGCTCCCGCTGGGATTTTTGTTTCGGCTGAGGCTGCAGCAGGGAGCTTACTGGACAGGTTGCTTGGCGATGTCAAGCACCTTGATTTCAAAATAGAGGGTTTTGCCAGCAAGGGGATGGTTAAAATCTAGGAGAACCGTCTTATTCCTTACTTCTGCCACTTGAATTTCAAGATTTCTGCCAGCAGTATCACGGCCCCGTAGCTTTGCACCAACTTCTCGACTTTCAAGTGGGATCTCCTCTTTATCGACTTCTCGAAAGGCATCCGGATTGATAGCACCATAACCTTCCTCAGCTTGAACGGTAACCTGCTTAGTGTCCCCGACTTTCAACCCCCCTAACCCTTCTTCTAGCCCCCGGACAATCTGGTAAGATCCATGAATGTAGGTTAAGGGTTGTGATCCTACGTTGGTGTCGACCACAGTTTTGTCTTCCAGGGATAGCGTGTACTCGATGGAAACTTTATTGCCTGTTGAGATTATCATTCCATCCCTTTCTCTCCTTTGCTCGATCGAACCGCACATTACGATTGCGAGCGTAAGAGGAATAATACCCAAATTGACCCGACTGTAGACTCTCTGCTTCCTCATTAAATCTCTCTGGATTTGGAAACGGCCACATAAACCAGAACATGGTCAGGCACCGAGCCGTATTTTCTAAATGGAGTATGGTAAATTTGATTTAAAGTTATTTCTGGGGTGAAATAAAAAAGGCGACCCAAAAGGGTCGCCTTTTTTGCCCACGCTCTGATTAAGCTCGCTCGACGTTGGCTGCTTGCAGGCCCTTAGGTCCCTTGGTGACCTCAAAGCTCACTCTGTCGCCCTCTTCGAGGGTACGATAGCCGTCACCCTGAATGGCCGAAAAATGAACAAAAACGTCGTCACCAGCTTCCCGTTGGATAAACCCGTAACCTTTTTCGGATTTAAACCATTTTACTGTTCCTTGCTCTTTATCACTCATTCTGAAAACATCCTTTTAATTGATTTGGCAATTCGTATTAAGGTTGCAGGCATTCACCGGACGACCCGCTGTAATACCGCAGGTCACAAAAGGGAGGAGCAATAGAAGGAACTACTCTTAAATCTGATGTGATGCTCATCGGAATTACAACAACAAACTGCAGGCGCATTATAACACAACTATTTTATGGGGGAGTGAGGAAACTCTATGAGTAACTTAACAATGCTGATGAAGGCATTAAGATATCATAATTCTTTTTCTAGCTAACTAGGTCTGGTTGACAAGGAGTGGAGGAGATATGAGTCGGGGCTGGCCAGGAGAACTCAACTATTTTAATTCCGCAGGCTTGTTTCCGTAGGACCAGCTCTTTCCCTCAAACGGCGCATGAGGTGGTCGCGTTGGAGCCTTTCCGGGCTTCAGGTTGTTTGCTAAGCGCACCCCAGCCTTGGCAATTTTACTCCCGGCAGTCCGCTCGAGATTACTGTAACTCGTCAGCCGCGTTTCATATCCGCCGCCGGTTTTACTAAGAGCTTCTTCCGTGGGAACGTAACCTACGCAGCCGTTTGCTAATTCCACTGGATAGGTGTAAGGGAACTTACTGTGCTTTTTGATATTCAGGCCATACTCCACAAAATACTCCGCAGGATTACTCACGAATACTACTGGTCCTATCTGGATGGCTTGTACTTCAGTATCGACTTCTGGGGTTTTAGTGATTAGAGCATTTAGCATCACGATTTCCTTTGCAAATATCCACTCCGTTTGGTTGACGTTCTCTGATCCCCGCTTCACCAACTCGATCGATTTATTTAGGTGTTCTAGACTTGGCGCCCGACGAGAGATCTTTAGTAGTTCGATCGCTGAGTTAACCGGTCCCATTGCTCCCGTGTGCATTGAGACTAAGACTTTTACCGTCTCTGCACCCACGCGTGCCCCTACTAGCCTTGCCCATTCCTCAGGTTTCGGATTCGCATAAGGACTTAAGTTGTTGACCTGCGTAATGTCTCCATTCGCTCCAGCTAAAAAAATGACAACCACATCATTCCCGAAAACACCTCGGATTGTCTTCTCCAGGTAATAGATCCAGTTAGCCGAGATACCACCGGGACTCGTCGTTGCATGACAGGCGTAATTCACAATACAGCCGACTAGGTTGCTGTTTTCGTCAAAAGTGCCGATTACACCGACCTCAGGATCTGTTGGTCCTGCTGGCCGGATGATATTTGGATTTCCTTGGCGCGGGTGTGTATGTGTCTGGCCGTTCGTCATCCGAAAGCGGCGGTTAAATGCTGCCTCTTTTTCGTATCCTGATCCCACGCCGCAAGCTAGTGCTCGCCGATGGCCGTTGGCTTGCAAAACGGCCGATATAATCTGTTTTTCCACATACTTCAAGAATCCAGGATCGGCTGCTGACGACTGCTCGTAAGCCAGCTTCCGAACAAGTTCTGAAGCATGATCATAGTCGCCCGGTTGTACCATTCCAATCGGCCCAGACGAGTGCGAGTGTGAAGCTCCAATCAGGATTGCTTTACCAGCGATCCCTGTTTCGTGCTCGATTGCCTTTCGGACTGTTAACACCAAATGGCGCGGAATCATCAGGGTATCCGTTCCTACCAATGCCACGCGCTTCGATCCATCATCGAATACTGCTGCCCGGACCTTGCATGGATCATGGAAGCTCTGGTGGTAAACCTTGCCGTATCCACCTGGCTGCTCCATTCCGATGTCTGGGGTGATGTCTGTCTCGGCATACCCAACTTTAAGGAGAGCAGCAGCCGTCGCGGTGCGCCTCCCTGTGAGCATTGCTGCTACTGGGCTTGCGATAGCTGCATGCGTTAGAAAATCTCTGCGATTCATTTCAGTCCTTGCCATTCGTCGAACCGGAACAAATTAAATATGAGTGGCTCGCATCAAAAATCAAAGCCTCACTGCTTGGCCCGCCCCGCCAAGTGCTTTTCCTTTGACCTCTGAGGGTGAGGTTTTGCCCCTTACTTCTTCACGAACTTCTGTACGCGCATGCCAACGTTAACGTCAACAACGTAAGCTGCTCCGTCTCTACCGACGCCAACATCATGCGGCCAATAGAACTGGCCGTCGTGGCTACCAAATGAGCCCCATTCCTCAAGGATTTCTCCCTTTAGCGTCATCTTCAGGATGCGCCCACGGCCATTCCCCCCCTGTTTCTTGGGTGGATTTGGAATGAAATCGCCGCCGTCGACCAGGTAGAGGTAGTTATCCGCACCGACGGTCATTCCCCAGGGTCGGGCGAGTCCGGGGCTCTTCCACTGGTCCAGGAATTCGCCATCGCCGTTGAAGACTTGAACGCGCCCGTTGGCGGAAAAATCCTGTCGGTCCGCAACGTAGAGGCGACCCTGCGAGTCAATCGCAATACCGTGCGGTATATCGAAATTGCCCGGGTCAGTTCCTTTGCTCCCCCAATCAAAAAGAAACTTGCCATCGGCAGAGAATTTTCGTACGCGATTATTCCCATAACCATCGGAGATATAGGCTTCGCCCGTTGGCGTGACTGCAATATCAGTCGGTCCATTGAAGTGCTTCTCATCCAAACCAGGAGTATCTTGCTCGCCGAGTGTCATTAACAGTTTCCCTTCGTGCGAAAACTTGAATACCTGATGGTGACCGTTGTCGGTGACCCAAACGTTATCTTGGCTATCTACCGTCAGGCCGTGTGCACTGGAGAACATGCCATCCCCCCAGGAGTTGACTATTTCCCCTGTATCCCCTTCGATCATCAGAATAGGACGATCCCCTCGATGAAAAACGAGGACATGGTTGTGGGAATCGACATCCACGCCGGTAGCCTGCCCCAGGGCAAAGCCGTTGGGGAGTACCGGCCAACCGTGAACGACCTGGTAGGCGCCCTCTCGAGCAGCTTGCGGAAGAGGTGGCCCCGCTTGACTGCAGCCCCATACCAGGAGGGCTGCCAGGGGTATAACAATAGCTAAGGTGCGCATGATTTTCTCCTAATTGGTGGATAATATTGATTCTGCGTACAGCAACTTGCCTGTGAGACCATCAAAATACTTGAAAATTACTTGGGGTCGAGGAAAGGCAATCCAACGGTCTCCACCCAGTTCCAGCGGATTATTGAAAACGTTGTTTATCTGCACATCGCAGTAAATTGGGTAACGGAGGTTTTTTCGGGGAATATCATCCCGAAAGTGAGTTGACCAGCGAATCTCGCACAAGCGACCCTGGGAATTGAAGAGCCCGTTTGGAGGCCGTCCACTTTCGTCGCGGGAAAGATGGTTTGCTGAGTTGTGCGGCCCAGAGGCGAATTCCCATAAGCGATCCGTAATTTTTATAGCAAAACTATTGTGCAAGTCTCCAGTCAGAATAAAGATAGGTTTGTTTAGAGAATCCCAAAAGTTAATTAACTCTTCTCGCTCCTCCAGGAAGACAGTCCAGGCATCATCCTTGTTGGGTGTGGCAAGGTCTCCTCCGCCTATATGGGGAATCATGAAATTAACTGACGAAACTACAAAAATGAAGTCCGCATTACTCGAGGCCATACCTTTCTTTAGCCATGCCTTCTGGCGCGTTCCGATCATAGAGAGTCCCGGCTTGTCAGGTTGACGTACGTCGTGTGTCTGTCGGTGACTGCGCGTGTCTAGTACGAAGAAATCGACATTGCCAATGCTAAGGCGATAGTAGGAGAGCCGTCCAAGAGAGTAGGAGGCATCGCCAGTATGTTTTGCTGGAGGATGAATCCGAACACGATTTGAATCAATCACTTCGACTAAGTCATATACTCCAGCGTTGGGGTCTCCTCCAACGACATCCAGGCTCTCATCGTTTACTCCGGCAGTTGGCCCACCCCAGTGGACATGAAGGTTTGCAACTTGCGTTAAGTCAAGAAATTGGAAATCTGCCAAGGGGTCGGTGAGGATATCACTTCCCGCTTTTAGTTGTGCTTGGCCAAACTGAACCCTCTGGGTATGTTCGACCGGATTACTCCAACCCAAATAGTCGTACCAGGCTCTTATGCCAATATCTCGAAACACGGCACGGCGGTTTCGCAGCCCAGCCGAACCTGCTCCGTAGGTGTCGTTCAGGATTTCATGATCGTCGAAAGTGAAGAAGGAGGGCACTTCACGGTGCCACGCTGCTAGATTTTTGCTTCTCTCAAGATACACTTTGTAGTTCTCCCAGACACCAGTAATCGTTGGAGCGTTTTGAACCACCGAAGGAACTTCGTCACTGGAAATTTTGACCTGCTTGAGCCATTGATCAGGTGAAAAATCGCGACGATCTTCGTAAAGCCAGTCACCATTTTGGATTGCAAAATAGATTTTATCTCGGAGTTGGTCAAGCATTGTCTTGAAAGCTGGCACAGAAGGACCAAGGCCTTGCCTGGGGTTCTGGTTATTGCCACAGGCAAATTCAAAACCGAAATTAAAAAGCCCCTGAGGGTTTAGGTCGGGGTGGCGAAAGTCGTCGGGGTTAGGAAGCGTACGAAAGGAGCCTCCGGGGCCTTGGTGATCACCTTTGGTCCTCAGGCGATAATAATACTTAGTGTTGGATTTAAGTCCATCGAGGTGGACCCAGTTACTGTTGTCGTGGTCGAGGCTTGTGGAGATAGGCTGGGAGGTTAGGTCCAGCTTTTCTGGTGCCGTACCATAGAGAACTTGGAAAGGGCCAGGTTGCGAAGTTCGAGCCCAGATGCCGATTTCGTGAGAGCTTAATCGTCCCAGGATCGGTCCGTGCGTGATGCGAACAGCCACCTTTTCGTTAGAGGGTCCTCCGCAGGCGGCGCTTGCTAGGATTATAATGGATGCAATCAATTGCCCAAGGTAGAAATGAGTCCTAGGTAATTCCATGCATCTTTGACGATTCAAGGAATCGGGAAATGCAGTTTCCATGCGAGCCCTCCAAGGATAAGTCAGTTCGGGCGGCGGGACGGCCCGACGGGTTCTCGTGTCTAGGTACTTCTGTGTAAAGTTAAGGGGATAAATCTATACGACATTTAAATCTTGTCAATAGACTTTTTATTCCAGAGTAAAGTAATCCACTTTTCTTTCAATGTAAAGGTGTCTAGATCGCTGGTATTCCGAGGTCCCTATAGGGCTTTTGTCGTTCATGTCCTGATAAAATTATGTGATTATCTCTGTATGCCCTGGATGGCTGTGCCACTTCGCTGAGTCCTTATTGGGAAGAGGTGGCCCTTGTGATTAGGGACGTTAGTTAAGGAGGGCTAGATGTTTTCACGTTTCGCAATTTTTATTTTCTGTTTCACATTTTTTATCCATGTGGCTTTCTCTGTCAGGTTAGTGGCCCAGGATAAGCCCAATATTGTTCTGGTGGTGACTGATGATCAGGGTTGGTGGGACGTGGGCATCAATGGGAACAAATTTATCCAAACACCGATAATGGATCAACTTGCCCGTGAAGGTGTCCGATTCACCAATTTTTACGCGTCACCCGTATGCGCGCCCACGCGGGCCTCTCTGATGACGGGCAGGTATTACCAAAGAACTGGTGTATTTGATACTTATAAGGGGCGTTTTAACTTGCACGATGATGAGGTAACCCTTGGCGAGGTCTTCCAAAGTCAGGGCTACCGCACCGCTTTGGTTGGAAAGTGGCACCTTGGCCAGTATATGAAGCACCATCCCGTTAACCGTGGTTTCGATGAGTTTTTCGGACCATGGCCTTACGAGGGACTCCATCGGTACCTGGATCCCGACGAGCTTTATTGGAACACGTATCCCGTTAGCACGACTGGGTATATTACCGATGTTCTTAATGACCAGGCTATTTCTTTCATAGAGCAGAATCGCAATAGGCCTTTTTTCTTGTATCTTGCTCACAATGCGCCCCACAGCCCTTTTCGGGTTCCTGACAAGTACACAGAAAAGTATCTGGAGAAGGGGTTACCGCTCCGCGAAGCAAAAGTATATGGAATGATTACTTCTCTTGACGAAAATTTGGGGCGTTTATTAAAGACAATCGACCAAGTGGGTGTCCGGAAAAATACCGTGGTTATCTTCATGAGTGATAATGGGGGGGTAAGCCGACACTTCCGGGCGGGCTTGCGTGGCGAGAAAGGCACAGTCTATGAAGGCGGTATTCGTATACCTTTCATTGTCCGATGGCCCGGTGAGTTTCCGGAGGGCGCAACGGTTCAAGCTATGGCTCAGCACATTGATTTATTTCCAACACTTTGTCAGTTGATCGGAGCAACACTGCCAAACGGACTTAAAGTTGACGGGAAGAGTATCCTTTCATTATTACGGAAAGGAGATGGTGAAAGTCCTCACGAATACATGTTTCACCAATGGAATCGTGTGCAACCTCTTTTTTCCTTGCCAAATTCCAAACGGTTATTGACCGTGGATCCTGCAGATCAGGGTGGATTTCGCCCGAATTGGGCTGTGCGGGACTCTCGAGGCTATAAATTGGTACGGTTCTTGATGAAGGGATGGGGAAGTTCAGATCCAGAGCCAGAGCTCCAGCTATTTGATCTAGAAAGCGATCCTGGTGAGACTAACGATATTTCCGCACAACATCCTGGGATTGTTCGAGGACTTTATAATGAGTTCGAAAAATGGTTCGAGGATGTCACACGCGATCAAGATTACTTTTATCGGGATTGGATTCAGATAGGACGCGAGGATGAAAATCCAGTACCGATTGAAATCACCTGGGGAGAACCCGTCGGCAAGAAGGTCCGCCCAGCGTATCATGGAGATATCGGAGACACAATTGACGACTGGAGTGAAACGGAGGATTTGGTCCGATGGAAACTGGATGTTGTCCGTACTGGGAACTATGAGGTCCTTTTGAGTTATGGGTGCCGGAGGGGTGATGAAGGTTCTAAATTTTATCTCTCTGCTGGACACTCAAGAATTGAGCATACTGTTCGCGAGACGGGGGGGCGTGGCATATTTCGACGTTTTGTGGTCGGCACACTAAATCTGAGCAAAGGGCCCATGATTTTTGAAATCAAACCCCTCTTCATTGTGGGCCGAGAGGTCATGGCACTGCACAGGATTTGGTTGAAAAGGCTACCTTAGGTCCTCCATGAATTTGGAATGGACCACCTGTAACTTTTGTCAGTGCGTATGACTGTGTCCGTTAGGTGAAGCCACCAAAGTAAATTATTTACTGGGATTAAGTGGTACGCCCGGGGTGATTCGAACACCCGACCTTCTGATTCGTAGTCAGACGCTCTATCCAGCTGAGCTACGGGCGCACTTTCAACCCATTATATCGGTGCTTCGGGCACTTGCCAAGCAAACCCAGCTGATGCTGTACATTTGGCCTGGGTTTTCTAGTAGTTACCTAGGGGGATTTTAGACTACACGGCAATTATAGAGCATGTTAGTATTGACGTTTAGCATTTGCCAGGCTTTGGGATCTGTGCAACAGATGTCTGTGAACTCCGCCAGGTCCGGAAGGAAGCAACGGTAGCGGTCCTCTCTGTGTGCTGCAGGCCAACCCGAAGCCTGGCAAATGCCTACGCGAGCGGTGTTGTATCTGTCGATGCTTGAGGAGCATTTATTCAGGTTTTCGCCCGCATGAACTCCTTCAATTCTTGATCAGCCCTATGGCCTACGAAGTCCTGGCCCGAAAATACCGACCTCAGAAGTTCGATGAAGTTGTCGGTCAAAAATTGGTTACCGACACGCTGAAGAATGCCATCACACGGGAGCGCGTAGCGCACGGGTATCTTTTTTCTGGTGCGCGAGGGGTAGGTAAGACCTCTATGGCCCGCATTTTGGCCAAGGCCCTCAATTGTGCCCAAGGACCGACCATTACACCATGCGGTGAGTGTGATCCCTGCCACGAGATTTCCTCCTCGAGAGCTGTTGATGTATTGGAAATTGACGCGGCGTCGAACCGTGGAATCGACGAGATTCGGGAATTACGCGAGAGCGTTCGCTACCTCCCTTCGCGGGATCGTCAAAAGATTTTCATTATTGATGAAGTTCATATGCTTACCCCGGAAGCGTTCAATGCGCTCCTTAAGACCTTGGAGGAGCCACCCGAAAGCGTTCTGTTCATATTGGCGACAACTGAGGCCCACAAGATTCCAACGACCATTCTTTCACGGTGTCAGCATTTTGCATTCCGATTAGTTAATTACCAGCAGATTTTAGGAGAGCTTCAGCGTGTTGCTAGAGAGGAAGGGGTTGAAAGTGATCCAGCCTCGCTTGGCTTGATTGCTCAAGCTGCAGCGGGGAGCCTTCGAGATGGCCTTTCGCTACTTGATCAGGCTATTGCATTTTCCGGGAAAGAGTTGAAAGAGGAATCGCTTCGGCAATTGTTGGGAGCCGTGCCGAATCAGATTCTTGAAGAGATAATGCACGCAGTTTATGCAGGCGACGCAGCTCGCGTACTTGAACTAGTGGAACGATTGATTCAACAGGGATTTGAAATTCAACAGCTTGCAACTGAATTAACCCGATATATTCGCAACCTCATGGTTGCCCGAACGTGTGGGGCAGACTCAAAGTTGCTTCCTCTGCCAGAAGAGAGCATGCTCCGGCTAAAAGAATTGGCTGCTGCACATGGCTCTGAAGATCTAAGCCGCTTTTTGCAGATCATGCTTCGGGCGCAAGCTGATATTCGTTATGCCCTAGAGCCGCGTTTTCACCTGGAGCTCGCCTTGATGAAGCTTTTGCACGCACAGAGGTTGGAGCCGTTGGAGACTCTCCTGGCCGAATTAACCAAAGGGAAAGGGGCGACTGGCCCAAAATCTACTCCTACTAATGCAGCTTCGAGATCTGCGTTTGGTAGTAGAGTTGAGAAGTCTCCTTTGTCCGGAGACGTGAAGCAAGATACGGCTATTAGCGCCTCCGAGCCAGATGCCGCGCGTGGACTAACCAGTACGCCGCCTGCCGAACCTTCCACCTTTAAGGATGCACAACCACTGACGTTGATACGGGACCGCGTGCAAGATCATTCCAAGCTGTTGGGAAACTTTCTCGAACACAACTTGGTTGGATGGCGACTGCAGGATGGGCAGGCCTGTTTTACATTTTCCGAAGAAGTACGATGGGCACTTGATATTCTGACGGAACACGGAAACCGTGAGTTGTTGCGGACCATCTGTTCTGAAGTGTTGGGGAAGCCGGTTCAGATTTCGGTTTCTGTAGAAGAGTCGGAGAATGTGGAGGTTAGTCAGAATTCCATGCAATTGAGCTCTCGTGAGAGAGCTGAGTTGGACCCACGTGTCCGGGCTGTAATGAAGAGGTTTAAGGGGACATGGCTGGGGACCCGAGACTTGAGTTAGGAGTAAAACGATGAAAAATCTGGTACAAATGCAGCAAATGATGAAACAGGTCCAGCAGCTGCAGGAGAAGTTCCAGAAGCAGTTGGAAGAAATCGAGGCGGATGCGACCGCTGGCGGCGGGATGGTAGCGGTGCGGATGAACGGGCAGAAGCAACTCCTATCAATTCGTGTGGAAAAAGAGGCTGTTAGCACAGGAGACATTGAATTGCTCCAGGACTTGATTCTTGCCGCTGTTAACGAGGCGTCCCGAAAAGTGGACGAGCAGGTTTCAGGCCAGATGGGCGGTTTGGGTTCAGATCTGAAATTGCCGGGGATATTTGGGTGAATTTAGGGTTGGGGGCCCCACGAAGCCATGAAAGATTTTGCTGATCCTATGGAGCGATTGATCCGGGAGTTTAAACGACTTCCGGGCATCGGGCAGAAGTCTGCCCAGCGGATTGCTTTTCATGTACATAGAGCTTCACAGGATGATGCCCGGCAATTGGCGGAATCTATCCTTGAGGTTAAAGAAAAGATTAAATTATGCAGTACCTGCAACAACATAACCGATGTTGACCCATGCAGGTATTGCACCATGCCAGGGCGGGATCCGGGCCTCATTTGTGTGGTAGAGGAGTCGCATAATGTGCTGGCAGTCGAGAAAACTCGTGAATTCAGGGGTCTTTACCACGTTCTTCAGGGGTCTTTGTCCCCTCTTCGAGGTATTGGGCCGGAGCAATTACAAATTAAGAGTTTGATGGAGCGCCTCAAAGGCGGTAATATAAAGGAGATAGTCGTGGCTACGGATCCTAACGTGGAGGGGGAAGCTACGGCCTTGTATCTTGCGAAGCTGATTAAACCCCTTGGGATCAAGGTTACACGTATTGCCAGGGGAGTCCCGGTGGGAAGTGAGCTGGAGTATGCTGATGAGATAACCATGCAGAGGGCCATGGAAGGGCGGCAAGAGCTTTGAGAAAAGGGCTTATTTAGTGGTAAGTAAAAGATAAAGAATACTTTAAGATTTTGAGGAGAAGGACGTATGGATGAGGTTACGGTCGGGATAGGAGGAGCGGCCGGAGATGGCCTGGACAAGACCGGTGATACGCTGGCAAAAACGGTATCTCGCCGTGGCAAGTATGTGTATGCCTACAATAGCTATCAGTCGCTGATTCGAGGTGGCCACATCTGGCTGCGCGTTCGCATAGGGTCGGAGAAGCTGCATTCGCACGGCGACCACTTAAATGGAGTGATTGCTCTTAATCAGGACACCATTGAACGACACGCTTCGGAGGTGGAGCCTGGTGGGGCGGTTATATTCAACTCCAGCAAGCTGAACTGTGACGGTATAAAACTACAAGATGGTGTCATTACGGTTCCGCTTCCCGTGTCTGAAATTGTTAAGCCATTCGGTCGGGTACTTCCGATCGTGCAGAACACAGTCGCGCTAGGTGCCTTAATGTTCCTTTTGCGCCTTGATTTTGACACTGCCAATGAAGTAATTAAGGAAACCTTTCAGCATAAAGGGCAGGCTGTTGTTGACCAAAACCTAGGTATTCTCAAGGCAGGATTCAATTATACTAAGGAAAACTTTGTGCCGCTGCACGAAGAGTGGACATTTACCAAAACCCAACGCCCCTTTCTTACTGGTAACGCAGCTTTTGCTTTTGGTGCAGCTGTTGCCGGTTGCAAATTCTATTCTGCTTACCCAATGACACCAGCATCAACCATCCTTCATTGGATGGCATCCCACGCCGAAAAGGCGGGAATCCTCGTAAAACAGGGTGAAGATGAGTTGGCCGTGATGAATATGGCTGTCGGGGCAGGGTATGCTGGCGTGCGGTCAATGTGTGCCACATCAGGGGGAGGATTTGCCCTTATGACAGAGGCGATCGGTCAAGCGGGAATGATCGAAGCGCCGGTTGTGGTTATCGAAGTGCAGCGTGGAGGTCCTTCAACGGGTTTGCCAACCAAGACCGAGCAAGGTGACTTAAATCAGGTTTTTGGAGCCTCTCAAGGTGATTTTCCTCGAGTCATTATGGCTCCAGTTGATGTGGCTGACTGCTTCAATGCTTCAATAGAAGCCTTTAATTTAGCTGAGAAGTATCAATTGCCGGTGATAATTATGTCGGATCTTTTGCTATCCGAGCATCCTGAAACGATTGAAACCGATGCCCTGTGTCCCGATGCGCCCATCGACCGTGGGGAGTTGATTTCTGATTGGCCGGCTGGAAATGGACCTTACAAGCGGTTTGCACTCACCAAGTCTGGCATTTCTCCTCGTGCATTGCCTGGGACGGCCAATGCAGCGCATGTTGCTGGCACCGACGATCATGACGAACAAGGTGTGCTGATCAGCGACGTTTTCACAACTCCTGCGGTTCGCCGGAAGATGATGGAAAAGCGGATGAAGAAGATGGAGGGTGTGCTGAGCGAACTTGAGGCTCCTAAGCTAGAAGGGCCGGCCGGAGCAGACATTACTCTGGTTGGTTGGGGATCGACGAAGGGAGTTATATCAGAAGGTCGGGAAATCCTGAAGTCCCGGGGCGTAGAAACCAATCAATTACATGTCAAATACCTCCTACCTTTTCACACAGAAGAGATCACGAATATCTTGAAGGGATCGAAGCGTATTATTTCGATAGAGGTAAATTTCACCGGTCAGTTTACGCGACACTTGAGAGCAGAGACGGGAATCGGTGCCCATGATCAGATCCTTAAATACGACGGGGAGCCCTTTGAACCCCTTTACATTGCTGATCAGGTCGAGGCAATCCTTGCGGGTCTCCTGCACTCGCTGGATGTCAACGAAGATGAAGCCAGGGAGATGGCTTACCATTACTCTCGCGTATACCTGAGAGATCAGGCTCGTCCAGGGCGCATTGAAAGGAAGGGTAAGGAAAATGGCGAGGAAGTATGGGGCGTGGAGGTCGTAAATCGAGTTACCGGTGCAAAGCAGGGCGATTTAAGGATTGGCGTTGAAACTGGTGCGATTTACTCGTGGCAGGTTACCTAGGCAAGGGCCGCCAAAGATTTCAAGACTTAAGGAGTAGGGATTATGGCAACTGTTGTAGAGTTACCGGTTGAAACTTTCAAATGGGTGGTAGATCCGGACTGGTGTCCCGGTTGCGGGGATTTTGGGGTACTGAGAGCAGTTGAGCTTGCTGCTACCAAGCTTGCCATTCAACCCAAGGACTTACTCCTGGTTTCAGGTATCGGCTGCTCTTCGAATCTTCCGGGCTTCATTCACGCATACGGAGTACATAGCCTCCACGGCCGGGCGGTAGCGGTAGCTTCAGGCGCAAAGTTTGCCAATCATGAATTGAACGTTGTCATCACCGGTGGTGACGGCGATGGCTACGGCATCGGTCTTGGACACTTCGTCCACGCGATGCGTCGGAATCTTGACCTTACATACATCGTTATGAATAACCAGATTTATGGTCTTACCACTGGCCAAGCTTCTCCCACCACCACCAAGGAACACCGGACTAAGTCTACCCCTCGAGGCAATGTTGAGCTTCCTATTAACCCGCTAGCCTTGGGAATTGTTTCCGGTGCAACCTATGTTGCACGCGGGTTTTCAGGGGAAGCTAAGCATCTGACGGAGTTGATTGCAGGAGCTATTGCCCACAAAGGATTCTCATTGGTGGATGTCTTCAGCCCATGCGTAACTTACAACAAGATCAATACCTATCAATTTTTTAAGCAACGGGTTTATAAGCTCGAAGATGAAGCTGGATATAATCCGAGTGAGTCTCGTTCTGCACTCGACAAATCCTTCGAGTGGGGAGATAAGATTCCTCTCGGAGTTCTTTATAAGGATGAGCAGCCCACCTATGAGGACAGCGAGCCGGTCCTTAAAGAAGGTCCTCTGGTGAAAAAATCTCTTCCTATGAAGAAGGAAATCTTCGACCAATTATACGGGGAATTTTTCTAGGTTAAATTGATTCCTGCGGGTCATTCTCTCTCCTTTGTGATTTCTACTTGAATTTTCCCGCCTGTGAAGGTGCTTACGGGTTGGCGGCGTGTTGCCAACGGGTGGGGCCCTCCTCAGGCTGCCGGAATAAAACGACCTTCTGCTGAGCGCCTACGGAATTCCCTGGGAATTGACACCTGGTTAATGTTTTTCAATCTTTCGGTGACTGTCAGAAAGCTGGCTGGACCCGATATCCGGTAAATTTGCAACTATGCTCGAACGCTTGCGTCCATTATATCCTTACCTGTTTCGTTATAAGAAACGCTACTTGATTGGATTTGTCGCGCTGCTTGTAACCCAATTACTCGGGGTTTCTTTACCTTTGGTAATTCGTTCCGGAGTGGATAGCCTGGTCGAAATACTGAACCGTGACCGCCTGTTTTTTTTTACTGGTTTGTTGCTCGGTGTGGCGCTAGTAAAGGTGGTCTTCCAGTTTTGGATGCGCTGGATTCTCATTGGGATTTCTCGTGAAGTGGAATATGACTTACGAAATGACTTGTTTTGCCACCTAATGAGCCTTTCACTCACTTATTACAACCAGAACCGCATAGGTGATTTGATGTCGAAGGCGACAAATGACCTACATGCCGTACGCATGATGATTGGCCCAGGCATCATGTATGCGGCCAATACACTGGTTATTGGCTTGGGGGCTATCACCCTAATGCTCAGTCTCGATTGGCTGCTAGCGTTGCTTGTGCTGCTGCCGCTGCCTGTGGTTTCAATTTTAGTCAAACACTTCGGAAAAAAGATACATGACCGGTTTGAATCTATTCAAGCTCTTTACTCTTCTCTCAGTGAAAAAGTGCGTGAGAATGTGGTGGGTGTAAGGATGCTTCGGGCCTATCGGCAGGAAGAGGCTCAGAAGACTGAGTTTGCTAAGCTCAACCGTAAGTTAGTTTTAGCTAACAAGCAATTGATTACTATTTGGAGCTTCCTTTATCCTGGCCTGGCCTTGTTGTCCGGGATCTCCTTTGGGTTGGTTGTGATGGTAGGAGGCTTTCATGTCCTCAGCGGGCGAATCACTATTGGGACTTTCATGGCATTTCACGTTTACCTCATGGTTTTAATCTGGCCCATGATTGCCCTCGGATGGGTATCAAATCTGTTTCAGCGGGGGATAGCTTCCCTCAATAGGATCGACTTAATATTTCAGGCTCAGCCCGATATCATCGACAGGGATATAGATATGGAAAAGGGAGTGAGAGGAAATTTTAAGGCCAAACGTTTGGAAGGGAATGTCGAGTTTCGCAACCTGACCTTCAGTTATAACGGTAAAGTGGTCCTGAAAGATATCAACCTAAAAATCGAGAGTGGACAGACAATTGCGATTGTTGGAGCCACAGGCTCAGGTAAATCTACATTAGTTAATTTATTGCCTCGCATCTACGATCCGCCTCCTGGAAGTGTTTTGATTGATGGTGTTTCAGTGCAGAAGATCCCACTGGTTTTCCTTCGCTCGCAAATTGGCTTTGTTCCTCAGGAGCCGTTCTTATTTAGCCAGACCGTCGGTAACAACATTGCTTTTGGAGTGAGAGAAGCTTCGGAAGACCGGGTGGAGCAGGCAGCCAAAATTTCCCAGATTCTTCCCGATATACAGATGTTTCCTCATGGCATGAATACTATGGTTGGTGAGCGAGGGATAACGCTTTCAGGTGGCCAGAAGCAGCGCACTAGCATAGCGCGCGCGATACTTCACGATCCGCCGATTTTGGTCTTAGACGATTCCTTTTCTAGTGTTGATACGTTTACCGAAGAGAAGATTCTTCGCCATTTAAAGGAAGTAATGCGTGAGAAAACAACACTCCTGATTTCTCACCGTGTCTCCACCGTGCAGCATGCCGACCAGATTGTGGTTTTGGATGAAGGTACCATTGTTGAGAGAGGGACACACTCGGAATTACTAGGTGAAAACGGGATCTACATGAACCTCTACAACAAACAAATAATTGAAGAGGAAATAGAGAAAACCTGACACGATTCTTGATGGTTTCCATTTTTTTGTCTGAGGGCTATTACTTCAGTGTCTAACATTTACCATGAAGAGGAAGTTCTCGGGAAAGCCTACGACTGGCAATTAATGCGGCGACTTCTAGGCTATATGTCGCCTTACCGGAAAGTTGCGGTGGTCGCCTTTGTCGCCATTGTCGGCGCATCCTTTTTGCAGGTGATCCCTCCGTACTTGCTTAAGGTGGAAGTAGACCACTATCTTGACCCAGACCCATCCAGGCCCGTTGCCGCTTTCCTTGACCCGTGGCTTAGTCCTGATCCTCAGATTGGCATCTTTCAGATTGTACTGCTCATCTTTTTACCAACGCTTTTTCTTACTTTTGCACTTGAGTTTCTCCAGACATACACGATGCAACTAGTGGGGCAGAAGATCATGTTTGATGTGCGAAGGGAGGTCTTTGCCCACCTACAAAGACTTCCTCTTAGTTTCTTCGACAAGAATCCTGTGGGAAGACTTGTAACTCGCGTTACTGCAGATGTCGATGTATTGAACGAACTTTTTGCTTCCGGTGTAGTGGCGATTTTTGGAGATCTCTTTACACTCTTTGGCATCATTATTGTCATGCTGACTATAAATTGGCGTATTGCGCTTATGACTTTTGCTGTCCTTCCGTTCATCATCATTATCACTATGGTTTTCCGGCGTGTCGTGAGGGAGTCCTATCGGCGCACACGCACAACTTTAGCTAGAATCAATGCCTATCTACAGGAGCACCTTTCAGGCATTGTCGTCATCCAACTTTCGAATCGTGAGCAGTTGAGTTTTGAGGAGTTTAAAACTATAAACCGTAAACAATTGAGGGCCTACAAGGATTCCATTTTTGCCTACGGTCTTTTTCTCCCAGCAGTAGAATGTCTTGGTGTGGTTGCAGTAGCGATCGTCTTGTGGTTTGGAGGAGGACTAACAATGGATGGTTTGGTTAGTCTTGGAGTGGTGTTGGCTTTCATCCAGTACTCGCAACGTTTTTACCGGCCAATTCAGGATCTGAGTGATAAATACAATATTCTCCAATCAGCAATGGCGAGTTCTGAGAGAATCTTTAACCTTCTTGATGCCCCTGTTACTGTTAACGATCCTTCACAGCCGAAGGAATTAAAGCTAGGGAAGGGCAGGATTGAATTTCGTAACGTAACATTTGCCTACCAGGGCGATCATAAGGTCCTGAGAGGTACATCCTTTACTGTAGATCCGGGCCAGACGGTAGCGGTGGTAGGCCACACGGGGGCTGGAAAAACGACACTTGCTAGCCTTCTCTTGCGATTTTATGATGTCAGTGAAGGGGAGATTCTTATAGACGGAGTGGACATCCGCCTGCTGCGGCAATCGGACCTGCGACGCAACTTTGCAGTTGTGCTCCAGGACCCTTATTTGTTTTCGGGTACAATTTCAAGCAACATCCGCTTGGGAACTGAGGGTATTCAACAGGAAGCACTCGAAAGTGCTGCCAGGCGTGTGAAGTTTGATCGGTATGTCAATCAACTTCCAAAAAAGTACCAGGCACAAATGGACGAACGAAGTTCTATACTTTCGGTTGGCCAGAAGCAATTGCTTTCGTACGCTCGTGCGCTGGCGCACGAGCCACGAATACTGATTCTTGACGAAGCCACCTCGAGTGTTGATCCTGAGACCGAATTTGCTGTGCGCGAAGGCGTGGAAAAGTTACTTGAAAGTCGGACTGCCCTGGTTATCGCCCATCGGCTCTCAACCATCCAAAATGCTGACAAGATTGTCGTACTGCACAAAGGCCAAGTCCGCGAAACTGGCACTCACCAGGAGTTAATGGAAGAGCGAGGACTCTACTATAAACTCTACCAGCTCCAATACAAACAACAGGAAATCTTAAGTCTTCAGGAGAAACAGGTTTAAGGCTATGCCGACTGAAACACCATTAGCTGGTGACCCACTGCTTATCGTCGCAGGGGAGCTCTCTGGAGACCTGTACGGTGCACAGCTTGCCGACTCTCTCAGGAGGAAGTCAGGGGAGTTAAAATTCTTTGGTTGTGGAGGGCAGGAGATGCGGCGCGCAGGAGTTGATACCGTTGTTAATGCGCGTGATGTTTCTGTGGTGGGAATCACCGAAGTCGCAGGTTTTTTCCCGCGGATTCTTGGAGCTTTTCACAGACTTCTTCAGGAGGTGGATGCGCGCAAGCCACGTGCTGCCATCTTAATTGACTTTCCAGATTTCAATCTTCGGCTGGCAAAAAAACTGAAGCAACGAGGAATTCCGGTCATCTACTTTGTAAGCCCTCAGATTTGGGCATGGAGAAAATCTCGCGTGCATGTAATGCGCAAGACAATAAGTAAGATGATATGCATTTTTCCGTTTGAGGAAGATTTCTATCGTCAGGCAGGAATTGATGTTGAGTATGTTGGGCATCCGTTGGTGGGGTCAGTTGAATCTTCGTTGAGTCGAGAGGAGTTTTTTTCCCAGAATTTCCTCAACCCGGTATGCCCTGTGGTTGCAATGTTACCTGGCAGTCGGAAAGGAGAGGTTTGCCACAATTTGCCGAAAATGCTTGAGGCCATTACGATTCTTTCTGGCTCTCGTGATATTCAATTTGTGATCCCCTCTGCCTCCACTCTTTCTCCTGGCTTGATACAGCGTTCTGTTAAAGACTGGGGAGGGAACATCTCTTCCTTGCGGGTGCTGAAGGGTAGTGCTTATAGTGCCCTAAAATACTCTGCGGCCGCTGTTGTAGCGAGCGGTACAGCAACCCTAGAAGCCTGTCTGCTCGGGTGTCCAATGGTGGTTGTCTACCGGGTTTCAGCTCTTACGTGGTTAGTGGGTAGGTTACTGGTAGACGTCCCTTTTTATTCTATGGTGAATCTGATTGCCGGGCGGGAGATTGTGAAGGAACTCTTCCAGCAAGATTTTACGGGACCTAAAATAGCTCGTGAAGTGGAGAGGCTATTAGACGAACGGCAGGTGCGCGAGAAGATGGTGGCGGAGTTGACCGAAGTAAGGTCAGCTTTAGGCGGTCCAGGGGCGGTTGAGCGGGCTGCAGAATTGATTTTAAGAACACTCGGACACTAAGTTTGAATTTGCTTGTTAGGCTTCTTGGGAGAGGGTTTCCTAAGCAGTACCCTTGGTGAGTACTGTGGCACCTGGGATCCTTTACTGTACGGCATTGCGCAGTCCGGTTAAACTAGTAGGCAACGATTTAGGTTACAGCGTAATATAATTGAGAGTCGGCATATGTCCACTTCGAAGGTGCTGAATGAGGCAAAAAGAAGCTATAGGAGCAATTATGCTGTTCTGGGTGATCTTGTTGCTGGCAGCAACTCCTTCTTCAGTTTTCGGGCAGCTGGAGAGAGTAGATGTAGAGAGCTACACTATTGAGGCGGAGCTATTCCCATCTGCCCACTTAATTACTTCAAGAGTGAGGATTGATTTCCTTCCTCTCACTGACTTACTAACCCTTACTCTTGAACTTAATCGAAGCTTGCGGGTTCAAAGCGTAGTCGATGCTAAAGGTGAACCCCTGGGATTCCGCCAGGATAGAGGCTATCAACTGAATGTAGATTTCCTTAACCCATTGGCTGAAGGTGAGGCTAGTTTTCTTACTATCGAATATGGGGGGGTACTTGCAACGGCTGAAGGTAGCCCAGTTGAGAATCTAAAGCTCGCATACATTGGACCTGAGGGCTCTTACCTGCTTTACCCGGCACGTTGGTTTCCGGTAAGCGGTTATGGAGTAGATCGCTTTTCGGCGGAAATGCGTATTACCGTTCCCACTGGCGAGGTAGTTATTGCTTCTGGTGAGGGGGCTCAACCGGTTTCTGAATCCGGTAAGATTACCTATACGTTTCGGGAACACAACACAACCTTTCCTGGAACTGTTGCGGCAGGTAGCTACAATGTTATTCCCTCTACCGAACCCGGGCCCAGTACGACCTTCTATCTGAAGCGCGACGACCCGGAAATAGTAGAGGTCTACGCAGAGGCTATTTCTGAAGCTGTAAATTTCTACTCTCGCCAGTTCGGCCCTTACCCTTTTCAGCAGCTTGCCATCGTCGAAATTGAGGATGGTGGAGTGGGAGGTTACTCCGGCCCGGGCCTAACGCTTCTTGCCGCACGTGGACTGACTGCCAATGTCAATTACAGTTTACTGGGGCACGAACTAGCTCATCAATGGTGGCGCAATCTCGTAAGTCCCGAAACAATTCACGATAGATATCTTGAGGAGGGGTTGGCGACCTATTCTGCTGCTATGTTTGAAGAAGAGGTCAAGGGTCAGGCGGGATTTGAGCAGACCATGAGAAGGATATCTGTTGGGGCATTAACAAGAGAGGATGCGGTTCCCCTCAGTCAGTCAGGGCTTCTCCGGGAGTACTCCGCTGAATTCCAATCAGTTGTTTTTCAAAAAGGGGCGATGGTTTTTCATATGCTCCGTTACGTAGTGGGCCAGGAAAAATTTATTGAAGCACTTCGGGCTATGGTTACCGATTACGCCTGGGATACTATTGCCTCTGAAGACCTCCAGATTTTATTGGAGGAGGAAACCGAACAGGAGCTCACCTATTTCTTTGCTCAGTGGGTCAACTCAACCGGGGTACCTCAGTTCAAGAGGAGCTGGGTGGTCTACAGAACCGCTCAGGGCTACCAGACAGTTGGAAAAATTGAGCAAGATTTAGATATTTTTCGCATGCCGGTGGAGGTACGTATCCTTGCCGAGGGGGCACGGCCCGTCTCCGTAAAGCTGGACATGATAGGGACAACCGTTGATTTTACAATCAATACCAGAACGAAGCCCTTGAAGGTGATTGTGGACCCGGCCAGTCGGATTCTAAAGTATGATGACCGTACCCGTTACGAGGTCCAGTTAGCAAGAGCGGACCAGTTAATGCAGGGGCGGGCTTATCTTGAAGCCATTAGGGCCTATCAAGATGTTCTCCAGTTGAACCGAAATAGCTCACTTGCTAATTATCGCATTGGGGATATTTTTTTTAAGCTGCAGAATTACCAGGAAGCTAATCGTTCGTTCCGCGCGGCACTGAAAGGCGACTTGAATCCTAGGTGGATCGAGGTATGGTGCCATTTGACCCTGGGCAAGATTTTTGATCTTACCGGCCAACGGGACCGAGCCGTGAATGAGTATCGTCGCGCACTTCAGACTAATGACAACGCGCAAGGTGCTCTCGATGAAGCTAATAAATATCTCAAGGAAGCTTTTCGTAAAGCTTCCCGCCGTATTGGTTGAAGCCAGCTAGAATTAAGGCTTTTATCGAACTTTCTCTTTCTTTGGGCTAAAAGGGTGAGGTGGAGTAGCGTATCTTAGCCCGGTAAGATCCGGTTCCTTGACTCCTCGGTGTTGTATTAGTATCTTGAAAACTTCACCCATATCCTCGGGGTAAATGAGTCGTTTCAGCTGTAGGCGTGCTTGGAGCCTTCCAACCTCAGTGCTTTCTTCCTCGAAAAATTCTGCAAATTGGTCAGACTCGCCAAGCGCCATCAAGAATTTTTCCTGAGTAGTGAAGCCTGTAGATATAAGTCCTGCATCCTTTCCTGCATCAATAAGTGATGTGAAATTAACATGTGCGCTGAGGTCCTGCTCTCCTGGCGTTCTATAAAAATCTTCACTTGCCTTATGATGCCGAAAAGAGAGGAGTGTCCCTCGTGGGTGAGGTATACGGTAAAGTTGAGGTGCCAAGTTGCCATAATCTACTGTAAGAATGAATCCCTGCTTAAGTTTTTTAGCCACCCCTTTTAGCCATTTGGTCGCCTCTAGCTGGACCTCCATTCGTAAGCCTTCTTCGAGTTCATGAGCATAACGGGCGACGTAGGCTGCCACTCCAGTGTTGCTTAGTGGCCCGAACTCTTCGGTTAACCTGCCGTCTTTTAGTGTTAGATAGAGTTCCTTTAGCCGTCCACCGATGCGGCCAACTACCGAAACAGGAAAGGCATCTACTAGCTCGTTCGAAAAAAAACAGCCAATCACAGGATTAAGAGCCTCAAGGTTATCAGCGAATTGCACCTTGTTACCCAATTCGGACTTGCGTAGCCTTGCACAAGCTGCTGCCTGCTCTCCTCCTGATTCGATCACCGTGTAGCGCAAGGCTTGATGGAATTCGGGAGCCTTGCGCTCAACCCAGCGCAGAAAATCGAGAGCAAATAGACCCTTTCCGGCACCCATTTCCACTAGGTCAAATGGATGTGGTCGTTCAAGCACATTCCAGATCTCGATGATCTGACGCGCGACAATACGGGCAAATAGAGTTCCAATATCACTGCTAGTGAAGAAGTCACCTTCTTTTCCGGTGCGCCCTCGGGCCTGTAAATAATAGCCATACTGGGGATGATATAGGCACCAGTGCATATATTCTCGGAATGAAATACGACGACGACGATGAAGTTCGTCGGTCAGGAATCGAGTGAGAGGAGAAAGAATCTTCACAGTAGTGGAAACCGGATGTTGGTAGCTCGGAGAAATATAGCCATTTGTGCCCCTGAGTTTAACGTGGGTCAGGTGCCTTGCCAATCATCAAAAGTGTTTCAACGTCGGGGATTCTCAAAAGGAAGTCCAGTCGCCATTGGCAATGCTGGAGATTTTCTTGTACCTGCCGGCGACCCCTGAACCAGCGACCATGCCCAGGGAGCATGACTTCTGCATTCAAGTGAAACAGCCGGCGCAGAGAGCTGTCGAGATCAGTGACGTTAGAGCGCCAATGTCCATCAAGTTTTCCAAGAATCCCCTTTCCTAAAGGTTGATCTCCGATGGCTGTATCTCCCGTAAAGAGAATTTTTTGACCACCCACCTCGGCCAGGTAAGCGATTGCTCCCGGCGTATGCCCGGGAACTTCAAAAGCGGTTACCGAAACGCGCCCAACACGGATTACCTCCTTGTCAGCTGGAGTGTGATCAACCTGGATGGGTTCGAGGGCTGGCATTGAAGAAAGGAGCGAGTAAGCAAGGTAACTGGAATTTGAGTTTCTGAGTGGGGCTACCTCCGGTTTGCCAGCATAGATCTTAAGATTTGGAAACCGTTTCAATAGCGGAATAACTCCCCCTGAGTGATCGAAGTGTGCGCTGGTAAGGAATATCTTTGTGATTTTTTTCGGGTTGAATCCTCGAGTTCGAATATTGGAAAGGATCCGGTCAATCCTTACTCCAGTTCCAGTGTCAATTAAGGCCAGTTCGTTGCCTCCTGAGATCAGGTAGACGTTTGAATCCTGAGGGTGACTAAGTACTTTCAGGCGCCCCCACTCTCCGCGTCCCACACAATAAACCCCGTCCGAGGCTTGTATACTTTCTCCTCGAGTTTCAGTGGATGCTTCAAGAAGAAAGGTAATGAGAAAAATTAATAGAGCGTTTTGTAAGGCCACGAACTTCCTGTTCCCTTAAAATGTATTTGTAAGAGTATTTGGCAAAGCTTTACCGCTGATAATCTTTTCTGTTCCAATTTCTAGTTTTTTTGGATAGCTTGGACGAGATTTTATCATACCTGGTAAGTCCGGTCGAGGAAGCAAGAGCTTTCCTTGTTCTCATGCAATGCTCGCCGTATCGACTTTATTGTAACCAACTCACACAGTGACCAAGTTGGCCTCCAGACATGTTGCGAAGGAGGTTGGGTATGTCATTTACCATGCAGATAGTTTTCAAAGCAGAGTTGGAAATTTCCTATGAATGAATTAGAATCCATTTAAGTAAATTATCGATCGGGGCGTGTGTACATGTTCATCCGTCGGCTTTCTCTTATATTGTTGATTTCCTTACTTTCAGCTGCAGATTCATTGGCTAGGCCAGCTCCGGAATCATTGGAAACAATTGATTTCCAGCGGGACGTTCGACCAATACTTTCCAATAATTGTTTTCAGTGCCATGGACCAGATAAGGCCACCCGCATGGTCAAGCTGCGGCTTGATACCCATGATGGAGCCTTTGCCAAACGGGCCAGCGGAATAACGATTGTTCCAGGGAACCCAGAGGCGAGTTTGCTTTCTAGGCGCATTACCCATGAGAACGAAATGATGCGGATGCCACCACCTCATTCTAAGAGGGAGCTTTCGGAACAACAGATCAAGGTATTACAGAACTGGATTAAGCAAGGTGCCTCCTGGGACCAGCACTGGTCATTTAAGACGATCAAACGACCTGATCTTCCAGCAGTGAAAAACAAAACCTGGGTCCGCAACTCCCTTGACCGTTTTATTCTCGCACGGCTCGAAACGGAAGGACTTGCGGTAAGTCCAGATGCTGATAAGCGTACACTTGCTCGCCGTGTGGCTCTGGATTTAACAGGATTACCTCCTGATCCTGGAACTCTTGAAAGTTTCTTGAGTGACTCTTCGGAACTGGCTTATGAAAAGCTGGTTGACAGGTTGCTCGCTTCGAAACATTGGGGTGAAAACCGGGCCCGTTATTGGCTTGACGCCGCACGTTATGGAGATACCCACGGCATTCACATTGACAACTATCGCGAGATCTGGCCTTACCGCGATTGGGTGATTCAAGCCTTCAATAGCAACAAGCCATTCGATCTGTTTGCGATTGAACAAATTGCCGGCGACCTATTGCCCAATCCAACGCTTGAACAATTAGTAGCGACCGGTTTTAACCGTTGCAATATGACAACAAACGAAGGCGGTGCTATTCCTGAAGAATACGAGGCAATCTACGCCAAAGACCGAGCCGATACTACATCTACAGTTTTCCTAGGGCTTACAGTAGGGTGTGCCACCTGCCACGACCACAAGTTTGATCCCATTGCACAGCGGGAATTCTATTCCTTGACGGCTTTTTTTAGAAACACGACTCAGTACGCAATGGACGGGAATGCATCAGACACGCCACCCGTCTTGGTTGTACCTCGTGATGAAGATCGCTCGCGTTGGCATGAGCTCCGCCAAGAAGTAGTGGAGCTCGGAACGAAAATCAAAAATCGTACCAAGTCAGCCGAAAAAGCGTTCACGAAATGGCTTGCTAGCAAGGAATATCATCTTTTACGGACTCCACTTGGGGAGTCTGCGGAGCTACTCACCCTTTCCCTGGACGATGAACCCGCAGCCAACGTTAAAGGGGTCCGCAAGGAAATCAAGCTTAACAATGGAGCGTTGGTTGGTGAGGGGTTGGTAGGAGGTCAGCCGGCGCTGCGGTTCGGGAAAGAATCATGGGTAGAGCTCCCATCTTTGAAACTTGACAGTGACACACCTTTTTCTATTGCAATGTGGGTTTACCATCCTGAGGTTAATGCGAATTTTATCGTTGCTGGTCAGTACGATCCAAACAGTGATTATCGAGGGTGGCGGGTGCGTGTACAGGAGCGGAGAGCTACATTTCGGTTGACTGGTGAAAAGCCAGCGGGAGAGAAAAATCCACCGAGCGTGAATGTCAGTTCTATTAGTACGAAGAGGCTGGTTGCGGGTAAATGGACGCACCTTGTGATGACCTACGATGGCTCCGGTGAGCGAGCTGGCCTGCGTATTTATAAGAATGGGGAGGTGGTTGAGCTTGCAGGCAGTGAGTTTTTTGAGAGTATAGAAGGAAGTATTCAGACCAGCTTACCTCTCTACTTGGGTAGAGGTGTTACGAAGGGCAGAGGTGGTCGGGGCGAACCTAAGGTTCGCTATTTTTCAGGGGGTGGCATTGCAGATTTTAGGATCTTTAACCGCCAAATTAGCGTTCAGGAAGCCCAGGTTGTTTCGCAGTGGCACCTTCTTCAGGGCGTGCGAGGCAAGAAATCCGAAGATCTAAGTACTGAGGAGCGTGAAGCGTTACGACACTATTACCTCGTTGTTAATGACGGAGATTACCGTCAGTTGAGAGCCCGAGAGCAGAAAATTGACCTGGAGTGGCGAGAGATTCGCCGTCGTGGCAGCGTCACGCACGTTATGGGAGAGAATCCGGGTAAAGAGGCTGAGGCCCACGTTCTTCACCGTGGTATGTATGATCAGCCCCGTGAGCGCGTCCTAGCAAACACACCTTCAGCCCTGCATCCAATGCCTGTATCGGCCCCCCGTAACCGCATGGGGTTGGCTAGGTGGTTGGTTCATGAGGAAAATCCCCTGACGGCTCGTGTGATTGTTAACCGTTACTGGCAAGAGGTTTTCGGTGTCGGATTAGTTAAGACTAGCGATGATTTTGGGTCACAAGGCGAACCACCCTCTCACCCTGAGTTACTTGACTGGCTAGCGATCGAGTTCCGTGAATCAGGTTGGGATATCAAGCAGTTCTTCCGTGGGCTAGTAACATCCTCTACTTACCGTCAGTCTGCAAAAATAACATCGGAGAAGCTTGAAAAAGACCTAGAAAATCGGCTTCTCTCACGCGGGCCACAGTTTCGCATGGATGGGGAAATGATTCGTGATTATGCCTTGGCAGCGAGCGGGTTGCTGACTCGCAAGATTGGTGGCCCAAGCGTGAGGCCTTATCAGCCAGAAGGCGTATGGAAAACGGTTGCTATGCCTGGTAGTAACACTAGTATCTACAAACAAGATTCTGGTGCTAAACTTTATCGCCGTAGTATGTATATTTTTTGGAAGCGAGCCGCACCACCTGCTTCGATGCAGATTTTTAATGCGCCCACCAGGGAAGAGACCACGGTGCGCCGTGACCGAACAAATACCCCATTGCAAGCGCTGGTTATCATGAATGACACGCAATTCGTCGAAGCGTCACGCTACCTTGCACAGAAAGCCATGAGAGAGGCCGGAGATGATTTTGATCGACGGTTGAACTACATGACAACCCGCCTTCTCGCGCGTGCCTATAACGAAAAAGAGCGAGCCATTGCCAAACGCACTTACGGTGGACTGGTTACTTTTTATAGTACGAAGACTGAAGAGGCAAAGAAACTCCTTGGTATCGGTGACTCGCCGTCTGATGAAGCACTGCCTGTTACGGAATCGGCAGCGTGGACCATGTTGGCGAGCCAAATAATGAATTTGGATGAGGTGTTGAATAAGTGATGGTGCGATTGTGGCCCTTCTGCTTGCTATGCCAAGATTATAAAAGCTAGCCTGTTCTCCGTGTTGGGTAGGACGCACATTTTAATTGTTAGGGAGAGTTTAATCATGCATCCACACAAAGAAGCCATTCTGGCGGAAACAAGACGACAGTTCTTGGCTCGTGGTGCCAAGGGAATTGGTGGAATCGCTTTGGCTAGCCTTTTGGCGGAGAATAGCTTTGGTGGGTCTAAAAGTGGAGAAATATTTGGCGCTCTGCCGCACCTACCTCATTTTGCTCCGAAGGCAAAGCGGTGTATTTACCTCCATATGATGGGTGCTCCTCCGCAGATGGATTTGCTCGATTATAAGCCTAAGATGAGAGACTGGTACGACAAAGACCTTCCAGAGTCTGTGCGCCAGGGACAACGGTTGACAACTATGACATCTGGGCAAGCCCGCTTCCCAATCGCACCTTCTGTTTTTAAATTTAAGCAACATGGCCAAAGTGGCGCGTGGATTTCCGAGCTGCTTCCCTATACAGCAAAGATGGCTGATGATATCGCTATTATTCGGTCAATGAATACTGATGCAATCAATCATGAGCCAGCGATAACGTTTATTCAGACGGGCCGGCAGGTGGCTGGGCGGCCATGCATCGGATCGTGGGTTGCTTACGGGCTTGGTAGCATGAACCGTGACCTACCTACCTTTGTTGTAATGAATGCGGAAAAGAGCCACCCTAAGTCGGGTGTGCAGGCAATCTCTGCAAAATTATGGAGCTCGGGGTTCCTTTCTGCCAAGTATGCTGGTGTTGGTCTTCGTGGAGGCGAAGACCCGGTTTTATATATCAGAGATCCGAACGGGGTTTCTAGGGAGGTTAGACGCAAGATGCTTGATGGCTTGAGTGAGCTGAATCAAATCCGGCACCAAGAGATCGGTAATCCCGAAACCCTCGCACGAATCGAACAATATGAGATGGCCTTTCGAATGCAGTCCTCGGTACCAGAAATGGGTGATCTCTCGAGCGAGCCAGAAAGCACCTTTAAGCGCTGGGGAGAAGAAGCTAAGCAGCCTGGGAAGTTCCAAAATGCGGCACTGATGGCGCGCCGCCGCGTTGAGCGCGGTGTGGGGTTTGTCCGGATTTATCACCGTGGGTGGGACGTACATGCTTTTGCGCCGGAAGTCCTTCCCGCTCAGGCTAGAGATGTTGATCGCGCCGCCTGGGCGCTCATTCAGGATCTGAAGGAGCGAGGTCTTTTTGAAGACACCCTGGTCATATGGGGCGGTGAGTTTGGGCGAACCATCTACTCCCAGGGCAAGCTCACACCAACAGATTATGGCCGCGATCACCATCCGCGCTGCTACAGCTTGTGGATGGCCGGTGGTGGGGTCAAGGGTGGGGTTGTCCACGGTGAAACGGATGACTTTTCATATAATATTGTCAAAAACCCGGTCCATATTCGGGATTACCAGGCGACTATCCTGCACCTCTTTGGTATTGACCATGAACGGTTTACCTACAAGCACCAAGGCTTGAATGCAAAGCTGACAGGCGTTGAGCCTGCTCACGTGGTGAAAGAACTACTAGCTTGAATCACTTGAGGTTACCTAATATCTTCAGAATTGCGGTTGGCGAGTTTTGCTAGAAGGTTAAAGAGAACTCGCTTGGCCTTTCCTTTCCTGGTTGAATAAAGGTGGTTCTAGCCAGGGCAGACAGTGGCCTGTATTCCGGTGCCCCCCTGTCTGCTCAACCGAAAATATTGTTCTCGGGTATTTTTTCCAGTTTTTTATTTGGATGCTCCTCCATCCACATTGCCGGGAATAAGACCGCCTGTCAGCCACCCCAGTAGACTCCCTATACCTCCCATAAGCGAATTTTCTACCAGCCCTAATAATCGAGCCTTCAGTGCTTCTCCGAAGGGTATATATTCCGTTGCACCAGCGATCGCAAGCGGGTGGTTAAAATATGTTTCAGCGTTCAGGGCATAGGAGGCCACTGTCAGAACCAAGATAATGATTTGTGCGCTCAAGGCGATTAGAATTCCGAGAACTATCGCTTGTGGTAGCCGGTATCCCTTAAGTTTTTTTGAGAATGCACCGTAAATAATACAAAGGTGAACAGTTAGCGTTACTATGCTGAAAAACCAAGTACCTTTGCTGTATGGAACATCCATGGTTCCGAGAGCGAGTCTCCCTGCAGCCGCGACCAAGAATAACAACCACGTAAAACGAATAAAACGAAGGTAACTAGATATGGATTTACCAAACATAAGGAACCTCCCAAAACGAATGGAAATTGTTAATTTTAATGCTGTTGGATATTAAATTTACCCAGCAGGAAAGCTGCAAGGCTGTTACCTACTTACAAAACGGCAGATAGGCAGCTCCAAACAAACCGGCATCTTCTTTCAGTTTGCCTGACTCAACACGAATTCCACCGGTGCGATACATATAAGCACCCTTTTCGAGCTGAGCGAACATGGCTGGTGCGAATAAATCCCAGGCGGCAGCTACACCTCCGTTTAACAGGTACAAGGGGAGCTCGAGTAAGCTCATAATGGTTCCTAGTGCGATGCCAAGCGCCTTTCCTGCATCCGCATAGATGGCTTGCGCGACATTATCTCCTTGGCGTGCCTGGTGGCCAACGGTTTTGGCCGTCAATTTACCTGACCGGCCTAGCTCATGTCTAAGTTTGGGAGAGAGCCCCTTGCGAGCTGCCTTTTCTCCCTCGCGGACGATAGCTTGCGCCGAAGCATACTGCTCCAAGCATCCTTGGCCATTACAATTGCAAGCGACTCCGTCGGGATAGATATTGACGTGGCCTACCTCTCCGGCCATACCTCGGAAACCATGCCAGATTTTTCCATTCATGATAAACCCACCGCCTACGCCAGTACCTAACGTGAGAAGACATAGGTGGTTTGTGCCTTGTCCACTTCCCATCCACTTTTCCCCCAGTGCCGCCGCATTAGCATCATTTTCTAGAATAACGGTACATTTAAGGATTTTCTCCAGATGCTTGCGCACAGGAAGGTTTTTCCATCCCAAGTTTGGTGCGTCCTCAACGAAACCTCGGTCCATTTGAATGATGCCTGGAACTCCAATTCCGACGCCGACAGGCTCCTGGCCCTTAGTTTTTAGTTGGTCGATGGCCTGGTTTACGGTTGCACCAATTCGACCTAGAAGGTTGCCTGGTCCTTCATGGACTTTTGCAGGCACCGAAAGCCGCTCCATGATTTCTCCACTTTTGTGTATGGTTGCAACGCGAAGGTTGGTCCCCCCTAGATCCACACCGATGGCATAGTCGCTCACGAATTCTCCCTAAGGATTTTGTGAGAATCATAAACAGGGGGAAACGGTTGGCATTCAGGACAGAAATGGCTTCCCCTCCCACCGACAAATATTTTCTGGATCGAGGTCCCACAACGATGACAGTCTTTTCCTGTCTGCCCATAGACAAGCAGTTTTACCTGGAACCACCCAGGGTCTCCCGTGGCGTTGACGTAGTCCCGGAAGCTAGTGCCGCCGCTACGAATAGCTCTACGTAATATTTGACGTACTCCTCCATGGAGCGCGCGCACTTTTGGTGGAGGGATGCATCCAGCTGGAGTTAAAGGATGGATGCGTGCGTCGAACAGACTCTCGTCTGTGTAGATATTGCCAAGTCCTGAAAGAACCCTCTGGTTTAACAAGAGATTTTTAATGGCTCCTCGGCGGCCCTCTAAGAGCCTCTCGAATGTTTTAGCTCTTATTCGAGCGGCATCTGGTCCCAGGCTCGACAGCACTTTTTTTGATTCCTGTGGCCCGTACCAGCGAATACGCCCAAATCGCCTGACATCCCGGTAGCGTAGCTCATTTCGGCCATTGTCAAGCCGCAGACGGATATGGGTGTGGTCCAGCACAGGACTATCCGAAGTAGTCAGTACTAATTGTCCGGTCATGCCTAGGTTCCAGAGCAGGAATTTGGTTTCTTGAAATGGCCCATTTCGGCGAAGTTCAATATACAGTGTTTTTCCTTTTCTCCGCACTGATCGAACGGTGGCCCCTTTCAGGTTCTGAGTGCTGCTGCAACTGGTTGTTTCGATGGTCATTAGGGAGCTTGTTTCAACCCCTGAGATAGTGCGGCCTACTAGGTGAACACGCAGTCCCCTAGCGACGCTTTCGACTTCAGGTAGTTCTGGCATAAAGAGGTCGGAGACCTTGAATTATGAACGAGGATTACTGAATTGCAAGCATTGAAGTTGAATCTAAGCAGACAGGTTCTGAGCTTAATGATCGAGAGGAAGGGTTATCTGGGCAGAGTCCTGTCATGTTGCGTGCGACTAGACCGCTACCTTGATGGTGCCATCCTCTTCAATTTTAACCGGATAGGTAGCAAGCTTGATGTCGCTCCGGCCTAGGCAGGCGCCCGTTTTTACATCGTATTCCCACGCGTGCCAGGGACAGACTATCACGTCACCTTTCAGCTCTCCTTGGCCGAGCGGACCCCCAACATGGGCACATGTATTATCAAGCGCATGAACCGTACCGTCGATGTTACATAGGGTAATGGCCTTACCTTCTATTTCTACTTCCACGCGGTTTCCGGGTGTGAGGTCTGCCAGGTTGGTTGCTTTGGTGTGATCTGCCATTGTTCCTCCCAGAGTGTGATGGATGCAGGACCCAGGCCAACTTTATTGTTTCGAGGTGGGTTACTTAGCCAAAGTGCACTAATTCTTGAGTTCCTACCTGTCCGATACGGATTTGATCTTTAAATTCCTCGACCATAGATTCCTCTAAGCGGACTTTAGTCGGTTGTTTAGCAAGCGACATAGAGTCAATCTTTTCTTGGAGTTTCAACAAGCCATAGAAAAGGTTCTCAGGTCGAGGAGGGCAGCCAACGATGTAGACATCTGTGGGGACAATTCGATCAACTCCTTGTAAAACTGCGTAGGTATTGAATGGGCCACCTACGCTCGAACAGGCTCCCATTGAGATACACCATTTTGGATTCGGCATCTGTTGCCACACACGTTTGAGCACTGGAGCCATCTTTAGTGTAACGGTTCCAGCTACAATCATTAAATCTGACTGGCGAGGGCTTGGGCGGAAGACTTCAGCCCCGAAACGGGCAATGTCAAAGCGAGACGTACTTGATGCGATCATCTCGATGGCACAGCAGGCCAGGCCAAAGGTAAGCGGCCACAGCGCTGATTTCCGCGCCCAATTGAAGACGTAGTCGACCGTACTGGTCATGAAATTTTTTTCATATCGGTTGTCTATATAACTCATTCTCTTTTTTTGCTCCCCTAGCTTTGGACTTTGTCAAGCAGTTCGGAGAATTGCTGCTCGCGGTCTTTTTGATCAAACCCGAGGCGCTGCTCCAAGACCTGAGTAATGTTCATTGAACAAAACTTTGGACCGCACATGGAACAAAATTTGGCATCCTTGAAGAAATCATCAGGGAGTGTTTCGTCGTGCATCTCGCGGGCCATTTCGGGGTCAAGTGAGAGCTCGAACTGTTTGTTCCAGTTAAACAGAAAGCGGGCGTATGAGAGCGCATCGTCTCGGTCCCGGGCTCCTGGGCGGTGTCTTGCGACGTCTGCCGCGTGAGCGGCAATCTTGTAGGCGATAATGCCTTGGCGAACATCATTTGCATTTGGTAGGCCAAGGTGCTCTTTAGGTGTTACATAGCAGAGCATTGAGGCGCCATGCCAGCCGATCATCGCTGCACCGATCGCTGAAGTGATATGGTCATAGCCGGGGGCGATGTCGGTCACGAGTGGTCCCAGTGTGTAGAAAGGGGCTTCATGGCAGATTTCTTTTTCTTTTTCCACCTGGAGCTGAATTTGGTCCATTGGGACATGCCCCGGGCCTTCAATCATAACCTGAACGTCATTTTCCCAGGCTTTTCGCGTTAGTTCGCCGAGTGTTTCAAGTTCGGCAAACTGTGCCTGGTCGCTTGCGTCAGCCAGACAACCAGGTCGCAAGCTGTCGCCCAAGGAGAAGGAGACATCATATTTCTGAAAAATTTTACAGATTTCATCGAAGTGGGTATAAAGCGGGTTTTCTTGCCGGTTTTCGACCATCCATTGTGCCATTAAAGACCCACCACGGCTAACGATGCCGGTAATACGGTTTCGCACCATGGGTAAGTGGCGCTGGAGGACTCCCGCATGGATCGTCATGTAATCCACGCCTTGTTGGGCCTGTTTCTCGATAACTTCAAGCAGTATCCCTGAGGTTAGCTCGCGTGCCTGCTTGACGTGAGTCAGTGCCTCATAAATTGGGACCGTCCCTATAGGTACAGTGCTTGCGCGCAGGATGGCATTTCGAATGGCTGGGATGTCACCACCAGTCGAAAGATCCATTACGGTATCTGCCCCATATTTTATGGAAACACTGAGTTTTTCCAATTCATCATCGATATGGGATGTGACCGAGGAATTTCCGATATTGGAGTTAATTTTGCACTTCGAGGCTACGCCGATGCCCATGGGTTCCAGTTCGGGATGGCGAATGTTGGCTGGAACGATCATCCTGCCTCTCGCAACTTCCGAGCGGACGAGATCAGGTTCTAAGTTCTCACGCTTCGCGACAAATTTCATCTCTTCCGTTATTACGTTTTGACGCGCGAAGTGCATTTGGGTCACAACGGGCCCCGTTCGCTTCTCAATCCATGGACTTCGAATAGCAGGACACATATCAATCTCCGCAGGAGCTTTGTGGCCCCTGTCCTTTCTACGCCTCCAAATGGCAGGTCTTTATAATGCTAAGCTAATTCGGTCGAGATGAGCTGGGGGGCGACGGACCCGTTGTGCTGACATCGAGCGGCTTCCGTCCTCTAAATCCTTCACTCCTACCATGCCAATAAAGGATGCGTTCTTCCCCAAGTTTCCAGCAAAGGTAAACTTCTTCCTCGCGCAGCATACTAGGAAAGTCTACTAAGCCTTGTTCCAGATTCTTAATAATGCAACCGGTTTCTTCAATTTTTTTGACAAATCCGTGAAGCTTCTCATACATTCTATCCTTGCGAATCTTCTTGTCCGCTAATTCCCGATATGGCAGCGTCATGCCTCCGGTCATCAAAATCTTAGAGGACACTGACGAAATCTCGTCGTCAATGCGGTCTGCCGCTTGCTTTTGGTCGCGGGCCTGCTTTAATAAGTCAGACAACCAAGGTAGCAACTGTTCTGCTTCCAGCCGATTAAAATAGTGGTCAGACATAGTTTGGTTAATTCTCTCTCAATTTTTGTGTTGGAAGGGGACGGCCCAGATTTCCAACTCCCTATTCTGTTAGCCGATATCAAGCATACGGTTCAAAGCTGCCAGAGCCCAGTGTTTTGTTTCTGTATCCACGCTAACCTGATTAACAAGACGGCCTTCTTGAAGGTTCTCAAGCACCCAACAGAGGTGCTGAGGTGAAATTCGGTACATGGTGCTGCATAGGCATGCACAATCATCCAAACTTACCACGAAACGGTCTAAATGTTCTTTTGCTAGTCGATTGACCATGTGAATTTCGGTTCCCACTGCCCAACGGCTTCCGGAGGGTGCTGCATTCACTGCCTTCAGGATGTACTCAGTGGACCCTACCTCGTCTGCCAATTGGCAAACTTCCCAACGACACTCCGGATGTACAATTACCCGAATTCCAGGATACTGTTTCCGGGTATTCTCTACATGCTCAGGTAAAAAGCGTTGGTGAACGGAACAGTGCCCCTTCCACAGAATGACACGTGCCTTTCGGATTTCGTCTTCTTCCAGTCCTCCTTGCTCCTTGGAAGGGTCCCAGACTACCATTTCTTCTAGGGGGATGCCCATCTGGTAGGCCGTATTTCTTCCTAAGTGTTCATCGGGAAGGAATAGACCTTTATCTCCTTTTGCCAGGGCCCACTCGAAGATCTTTCGAGCATTTGAGGAAGTGCAGACTGCACCTTCATGTTTGCCAACGAAGCCTTTAATGGCTGCTGTGCAATTTATGTAGGTAATAGGAATAAACTTAAATTCTGGAAATTGTGCAAGATACTCCCAGCAAACCTCAACTTGATCAAGATCTGCCATGTCGGCCATCGAACAACCAGCATTAAGGTCAGGCAAGCAGACTTGCTGATGGTTACGACTCAGAATGTCGGCACTTTCAGCCATAAAGTGCACACCGCAAAAAATTATGTATTCTGCCGCATCTTGTTTCGCAGCCAAGCGTGACAAATTTAGCGAGTCGCCGCGGAAGTCTGCAAATTTAACCACCTCGTCACGCTGGTAATGATGACCTAAAATGACCAGGCGCTGGCCCAGCTCGCGCTTGGCCTCTAGAATTCTGGCATCAAGTTCCTCTTCCGACAACTCCACGTAATCGGAGGGGAGTAGGTTGGCAATCATCGTGCCCATGTTTACCTGCCTTCTACGGGTACTCTATCCTTATTATTTCAAACTTTCTCCGAGTAGGGTCCTGCTTTTTGAAGATCTAGCCTCCAAGCTGGATCATTTCTATTTTTCGGTGAGCCTCTGCTTGGTAGCCGTCCACTGACTGTAGTGCTTCGAGCCGATCTTCGGAATAACGGTCCTTTCTCTCCTTCCACGCCTTTTCAATAAACCTGCGAATCTCATGATCTTTCGCTCCAATCCTCAGGAGCTTTTTCAGATTGAATCCATTTTCCGAAAATAGACAAGTTACAAGCTTCCCGTCCGCTGTGAGCCGTGCCCTCGTGCAGGTGGAACAGAATGGTTCACTGACTGAGGCAATGATGCCAATTCGACCACCACCATCTTTGAATTCATAATCAGTCGACGGGGCACTGGGATTACTGCTTTCAGTTTCGCGCAGAGGATATTTTGCATGAATTATATCAAGTATTTCCTCTTTAGTTACCACCTTATTGGATTTCCAGTTATTCGAATTGCCGACATCCATAAATTCTATAAAACGGATGGGGAAGCGATTTTCCCTTGAGAATTCTACAAGATTCAGGATCTCGTCGTCGTTCACGCCGCGCTCAACGACCGTATTGATCTTGATCATCGAGAACCGACAGTGTTTGGCGGCATCTAAGCCTTCGAGAACACGCCCTAGATCTCCTTTTTGAGTGATCTTTTTGAACTTATTAGTGTCAAGCGTGTCTAGGCTAACATTGATTCGTCCGAGTCCGGCCGACTTGAGGGCCGACGCTTTTTCAGTAAGCAAGGCACCGTTTGTGGTCAGACATAAGTCTTTGAGGCCGTCCAGAGCAGAAAGTTTTTCAATCAGCTGCTCCAGATCTTTCCGTAGAAGTGGTTCGCCTCCAGTGAGCCGGATCCTATTTACTCCCACATCAATAAACAGCCTTGCCAGCCGAAGGATTTCTTCGTAGCAAAGAACCTCTCGACGTTCTATCCAACGGTAGGATTCGAGCGGCATGCAGTACGTGCAGCGAAAATTGCACCGGTCCGTGACAGATATCCGTAGATCATTGAGGTCGCGGGTATATTTATCATGCAACATAGGAGAGCTAACACTTCAGGTTTTCAAATATGCAGCCAAGTCAAACCCAAAAACCACCTCCGCCCGGAGGAGGGAAACGATCCTTTCTGAAAATGTGAGGCGCGATGTTTTTGCAGCATCTTTTAACTCGCAGTGCTGAATCTTTCCCTTAGATGGCCTCAGTAAATTAAGCCTCGGACAATACTCTCAGAATAGCCCGATTCAAAGTCTTAGGCAAGACAATCCCTGAGGCAGAAAAAGGATCCATATGGGAAGGAATTATAGTTTCCTGCTAATCTTCCTCTGGTATCCTTTCCAGGTGAGAGCAGCCTTGTTTTGGGGTAGTGTGCAATGAAAAAGAATGGGGCTCTAGGAGAGTAATCTGTGGCCAGTTTCAGCGAATCTGCAATGACTGCTGGAAGCCCAGTTTCTGCCTGGCGAGTGGTTGATCTTCGACAGTTCACTTCACGCCAGCTTAAGGACCTCTTTGAGGAAGAGAGGCGGTCTTGGAAAAAAGAGCTTCAGTGGGACTTCAGCCAGACATCCACTTTTATCGGTAGCTGTCTCGATACACAAAGATTAACTGGTTATGTGCTCCTCAGAGATTCGGTTCCACTCGGTTACGGCTTTTTTATTTGCGAAGGTCCTAAGGGTGTTATCTGCAATGTATTTGCCAGTCCTCGCACGGACCGTGCTGAATGCGCACGGCTCTTACTTCGCCACTTAATAGAAACCCTGCAGGCAACTCCAGGAATTGACCGTATAGAGGCACAGTTCCCCCAATTCCATTTGGAAGATATTATCGTGGGTTTTAAGCTCAAAGATTTCCGGGCCTTCGGGCGACAATTCATGATCTACGATCTCCGTTTGTCGTCCTCTTGGCCCATTTTATTGAACAAAGATGTTGAGCTTGAAGATTGGGGAGAGAGAGAAGAAGGTGTGGTTGCTGCTCTAATTTATGAATCTTATAAGGGTCACGTTGATAGTGACATTAATCTTCAGTACCGCTCTCACCAAGGAGCATTTCAAGTGGTCGAAAACGTAACTCAACATCAGGGTTGTGGAATTTTTGAACCCAAAGATTCCATTCTGGCTGTTCATGTACCGACCGGTGTCTGTTGTGGAGCTGCACTTGTAACCTCAGTCGGGGCTTCTAGTGGTCACATCCCTCAGATTTGTATCTTACCGGAGTTCCAAGGACGGGGAATTGGGACGGCACTGCTTCATTCCTGTTTTGAGAGATTATATAAGCGTGGTATCCGACAGGTTTCCCTTACCGTGACAGATGAAAATTCAGATGCCGTTCATTTCTACAAAAGGTTAGGGTTTTATACTCGTCAGCGCTTTGGTGCCTTTGCTTGGGATGGAGTTAAATGAGTAGGGTTTCCTAAGTCATGCTAGCCGCGACCTTCTCAGTTATCAAAAGAGATCACCTGGTACGCCTTCTCAATGTTTCCAGTGACTCCATCTTGGAAGCCTGGGATCTTTGTCTGGAAGTGGGAGAGATCTACGTTATGTAGAGTTTCCTCAAGTGTTGCCCCTCGTGAGTATTATTCAGAAACCTGCTGCATTAATTCAGTAAGATATTCCTTTCATATGGTCAGACGGGTTAAACCTTTTCTTGTATGTGAGCTTAATATTCATTTTAACATTTATACTGATTTCAACCCCCTGGATAACTGCTCGTCTATTAAAGCGGCGAAGACTCGTTCAAAAGAGGAAAACTTGCTACACTGAGTACCCTAGGTAGTATCTTTCTTGAGGAGTGGTCGATGCAAAGATGGAAGTTAATCCATGGGAATATTGCCACCCCAGCGGGTTTTTGTGCAGCTGCAACCTCTGCTGGAATAAAACACGGACTTAATGCACTTGACCTTGCTTTGATTTTTTCTGAAGTATCTGGAACTGTGGCAGCAGCTGCTTTTACCACTAATCGGGTGGTCGGAGCTCCCGTTGTATTGGGACGTGAGCATCTCCGTCGTAGCCGTGGGCGGTTGCGCGCCATCATTGTGAACTCGGGCAATGGGAATGTTTCAAATGGCCCAGCAGGGCTTCGCACCTCGCGTAAAACGGCTGAGGCAGTAGGAAAATTAATGGGTGTTCCAGTGCAAGAGGTATTAGTTTCTTCCACTGGAGTTATTGGTGTTCCGCTGGATCCAAAACTCATTCTTAATTCCCTACCCATCTTAAAGAGAAACCTTTCGAAAGTGGCTGGTGATGTGGAAACCGCCATTATGACTACTGATACTGTTCCTAAGTCCGCCGTGCTTAGAACTTCATTTGGAGGAAAGCCCACCCACATTGCTGGAGTTGCTAAGGGCGCTGGGATGATTCACCCGCACATGGCCACAATGCTTTGTTACATCACGACCGACCTTGCGATTGAACCTCGAACACTCAAGGTGATACTCCGAGAGGCTATCAGGGATTCATTCAACCGCATTACGGTGGACGGTGATATTTCGACTAACGACACCGTGGCCGTGCTTGCGAATGGTGCTTCCGGGCTTCCGGTGATTCGTCGGGATTCCCGGTACTACACTGATGTACTAGAGGGGTTCAAGCAGATCTGCTCGGTGCTTGCGCGAAAAATTGTGGCTGATGGGGAAGGTGCAAAGAGGTTTATTGAGATTGAAGTTCGTGGGGCACGTAAGGTTCATGAAGCTGACCAGGTAGCCCGTGCCATTGCTAATTCTGCACTTGTTAAAACTGCTTTCGCCGGTGGTGATCCTAACTGGGGCCGCATTCTCTGTGCTGCCGGATACTCTGGAGCGGAGATTGATCCTGACCTAGTGGAGATTCGCGTCGGTGGGTTAACCCTGTGCCGCAGAGGTCGGAGAGTTACCTTTAAGGAAGCGGAAGCGCAGAAGCGAATGAAACAAAAGAAAGTTTCTGTTACCGTTGATCTTCATCAAGGAAAGGCCAGGACGTGCTTTTGGACCTGTGATCTAACTGAGGATTACATCAGGATTAATGCATTGTATCGGACGTAGAGGGTACCGAGGAATTTTAGCTAAGTGATTCAATGTCATGCGGTTTTTTTGGAATTGGAAGGTGAATTTCGGTTCCAAGTGAAGATGTAGTTAGGGTTTTTTAGAGGGCAGAGAACCTAATGATTTTTTACAGTCCCTTCTTTATCCACAGGGAGGCATGGACATTATTCCACCAGAAGTTCCATTAACTTGTCTTTTTTCTTGACACAAGAAGAGCAAAGACTAAGGTGAATGTCGGAGAGGCATAAAGTGACCGGAGAAGCAGAACGAAAGCGGCGCGAAATTTACCAGCGGGCAGCACGAATATTTTGTGAGAAAAGTTTTGAGGGTGCTTCCATGCAGGAAGTTGCTAATGCTGTAGGACTGACCAAGGCAGGGCTCTATCATTATGTGGGAAGTAAGGAACAGCTGCTTTTTGAGATCATGAATTACGGAATGGATATTCTTGACGAAGCTGTCCTGAGTCGTGTGGCCCAAATCGAGGACCCAATGGAGAAATTAAAACAGACCATCGCTGGACACATCCATTTAATCGTCCACACCCGGGATCTGGAAACAACCGTTGTCCTGCACGAGAATCGTACGGTACGTGGACCTTTAAGGAAAAAGATCAATGCTCGCAAACGTGCTTATATAGAGTATTTAGAAGGTTTAGTGTTTGAAGTTCAGAAAGGTGAAAGCGGCCCGATGGTTTCTCCTCGGTTGGCTGCGTACGCGCTCCTTGGGATGATTAATTGGCTTTACCAGTGGTACGACCCCAACGGGCCGATCAAAGAGGAAGAACTTGCATGTGCTTTCACCCAGATCTTTCTTGGTGGTTTGCGCAACCCAGCTCCCATCACGCAATCTACACCTTAATGCCCGCCTCCGTGTCCTTTCTTCAGGAACGTTTTGGACCGCCAGAGGTGCAGTAAGGGAACTGGTCTTCGGGACCCTGCTATTCGGTGCAAATCCATGCCACTCGGGACGAAGTTGTGAATTCTTGTCTAGAGTACTCCGGCCAATTAGTGAGCACTCATTTACGTTTCCTGGCAGTGCTGTTGGACGGTAGAGAGCAAAGCTATCGCAGGCTATGGGGAGTTGCCTAATATTCTAGATTTCCTTTTTGAGCTCATAGTTTCACAGGACACTAGGGTTGTAATCAAGGAGCGGGGCGATTAAATGAGAGTGATTTTTTCCGGAGGCGGAACGGGTGGCCATTTATTTCCCGCCTTGGCGGTAGCAAAGGAGCTCCGTCGACGGGACGCGTCCAGTAATATTCTTTTTGTTGGCACTAATCGGGGCCTGGAAGCACGGACGGTACCCGCAGCGGGATTTAATTTGCAGACGATCCGCGCGGCGCCGCTAAAAGGTATTAGTCCAGCTCGGATGCTTGGCCATCTTTTAATGCTTCCTCGAAGTTTGATTGAGGCATCTATACTTCTGAAGAAATTTCGCCCTCAGGTTGTTGTGGGAACAGGAGGCTATTCTGCTGGCCCCCTAGTTCTAGTGGCTGCACTGCGCGGGATTCCCACTCTATTAATCGAACCAAATTCGGTTCCCGGTTTGACCAACCGGTTGCTAACGATGTGGATAACAAGAGCAGCTATCAGCTTTGAGAGTGCAAGGCGTTACTTTGGGAGTAAAGCCGTCCTTACGGGCAGTCCCGTACGGGAGGAGTTTTTTGGGGTTTCCCCTCGGGCACGCCCCTGTGCGCCGGCAATCCTGATATTTGGAGGAAGCCAGGGCTCGCGAGAGATCAATCGTGCTGTTGTGGAAGCATTGCCGTTCCTTCGCAACCGAATTCCTTCAATGGAATTTTATCACCAAGCGGGTGCAAGGGACTACGATAGCGTTAGTGAGGCTTACCGACGACATGGGCTGATAGCTGAGGTTTTCTCATTCATTCAAGACATGCCGAGTATATTTGCTAAAATAGATCTTGTGATTGCGCGATCGGGTGCGGTTACGGTTGCAGAACTTGCCGCCTCAGGCAAGGTTCCCTTGCTGGTTCCTTTTCCTGCCGCTACAGATAATCACCAAACTGAAAATGCTCGAGACATGGTGCGCGCCGGTGCTGCGGTTCTAATTCCGCAATCTGAGTTGAACGGTGAACGCTTAGCCTCTGAAATCTTGAGCCTCCTGAGCCAGCCAGATCGAATGGAGGAAATGGAAGCTCGAGCACGGCTGCGCTCACGGCCTGAGGCTACCCGTGACATTACAGACTTGATCGAGGGACTCGCAGTCAGTTCGTAACACCTCTAGTGATTTTTCTTGATTGATGCATGGCAGTTGAAAGGAAAAGATTGATTTGAGAAAGTCAATTCAGATTCTGGAAAAACTAAGAGAGAAGTGCCAGCGTATCCACTTTATTGGAATTGGTGGAATCGGCATGAGTGGCATTGCAGAGGTCTTGCTAACGCTTGGGTATTCAATAAGCGGATCAGATCTCATGCTGACACAGCTTACGGACCATCTCAAAAGTCTAGGAGCCTCCGTACATGCAGGACACCGACCAGAGAATGTTCACGGCAGCATTTTAGTAGTTACTTCTTCAGCTATTCGCCCTGATAATCCTGAAGTTATTGAAGCTCAGCGTCTTGGGTTGGAGGTAATTCCTCGCGCCGAGATGCTGGCTGAGCTGATGAAACTAAAGCAGAGCATAGCCGTAGCTGGGGCGCACGGTAAGACAACTGTGAGTTCGATGATAGCGGTGTTGCTGGCCTCGGCAGAACTAGACCCAACGGTGGTAATTGGCGGACGACTGGGTATTTTCGGCGGGGGTAATGCCCGGCTAGGCAGAGGCAGCTTGATGGTTGTAGAGGCTGATGAAAGCGATCGCTCATTCCTTTGCCTGGAGCCCACCCTAGCTGTGATTACTAATCTTGACCGAGAGCACCTAGACCACTATCGAGACATGGATGAAATTGAAGAAGCTTTTATATCCTTCGCAAGGAAAATTCCGATGAACGGCACCGTTATTATTTGTGCTGACGACAAGAGGCTTCGCCACATAGCTACACCTGCTAAGCTATTGGGCCGTAAAATAGTAACCTATGGATTCAGGGAAGGTGCCACGATAAGTGCCCGTGACCTTACATTGAACGGAGAAAGCTCCGATTTCGATGTTCTGGTAGAAGGGGAGATGAGCCAGCACATAAACCTCCATGTTCCCGGCAAGCATAACGCTTTGAATTCCCTTGCGGCGGTGGCAGTAGGACTCGAGCTAGGCATTTCATTCGAAATGATTCGCCGAGGCCTTGAGGCGTTTACAGGCGTGGACCGGCGCCTGCAGATTACCGGAACCTTTGGTGGGGTTACTTTAATGGATGACTACTGCCATCACCCAACGGAAATTAAAGCCACAATTGAGGCGGCTCTGTTGCGGAACCCGCGCCGATTGTGGGCTATTTTTGAGCCGCATCGATACACGCGGACAGCGCAACTTATGGACGAGTTTTCGCGTGCATTTGAAGGTTGTGCACGCATCGATGTACTCAATGTCTATCCAGCCAGTGAAGTCCCAATTCCGGGTGTCAATGCAGAATGCCTGGTAGGTAAGATGCGATCGAATAGCGGAGGATTGGTGATGTATTCTCCTGAAAACGAAGAATTGATTGACCGCATTGTACGTGAAGCGCAGTTTGGTGACCTGATTTTGACAATGGGCGCGGGAAGCATTTCAAAATTTTCCGCTAAGCTTTTGAGAGCTTTTTCTCTTGAGTATTCTGCCGAAAAGGTACCAAAGTAATGGCCAGTGCCAAGAGCAGTCGAACACAACTTGCAAGAGACCTGAAAGCCTTCCCTGTTCGCCTGAAACGGGCGCAACATATGAGCGAACTGACTTCCATGTCAATTGGAGGTCCAGTAGATGTAGTTGTGATTGAAGAATGGCGTTGTCTTCCTGACATAGCCCATTTTTTCCGTAGCAAAGGAATACCTTGGCGCTTGCTCGGGGGAGGCTCTAATCTTCTGGTGGAGGACAACGGATTACATTCGGTTGCCTTGCAGCTCGCACCAGAAAGGAATGGGGTTCGTTTTGACGGTTCTCGGGTGGAAATTGCGGCAGCAGCGAGTTTGGGTGCTTCTGTAACCCGATGCGCAAGAAATAATCTGGGAGGTATTTCGGGATTGGTCGGAGTTCCAGGGACTGTTGGGGGAGCGCTCCACATGAACGCCGGCGCATACGGAACTCAGATTGGAGAGTTTGTTAAGGCTGTCAAGGTATTTCGGAGCTCAACCGGGGAAATTGAGGAGTTGCAGCCTGAAGGGATCCGGTTTGAGTACCGACAGACTTCCTTCGGGGCTGATGACATTATACTATTGGTGACGCTGGAGCTGATAGAAAGCCCCTATGAACGCATTGTTGAGAGAATTAAGCAATGCAATCAGAAGCGCCGCGTTTCCCAGCCGATCAATGAAAAAAGTGCCGGTTGTATTTTCAAGAATCCCCTTGGCTACTCGGCCGGTAAAATGATTGATGATCTAGGGATGAAAGGGATGCGGGTGGGTGGTGCGATGATTTCGAATCGACATGCCAATTTCATTGTTAATCAACATAAGGCTACAGCAAGTGACGTTTTCCGTTTGATGGATATTATGCGAGAGAGGGTAAAAAAGGCATTCGGAGTAGAACTCGAAGAGGAGATTATCGTCTGGCGTGAGGATTCCTGATGATCAGTCGGTCCTTGCCAGGAAACCCAAGCGGGAGTGATGCCGACAAAGACTTCAGACTTTAGGCAAGAAGATTCTTCCGATTCGCCCTATCTGAGGCGCCAACGCCCCGGGGTCGTTCGCAGGCGTCGAATGCCCAGCCTTGCTCGGCGATTAAGGAAATGGGTTTTGTTTCTACTACTTACTCTTGTGGGTGGAGCGGGCGTAGCCTACTGGTTTGAGGTGAGAGACCTTAATCCTCTAAGCCTGTTCAAGTTTTCTTCTTCTGGAGTAAGAGTGCAGGGGAATCGCTATGTTACCCGCCAAGAGATATTGGAGAATTTGGATTTGTGGGAGGTGGAAAGCATTTTTGATTTTTCCATCGAGCCTCGTCGGAACAAACTCGAGGAGATAGCTTGGATACAGGAAGCTTACCTGGTGCGTCTCCTTCCGAACAAATTGGGAGTCTTAATTAAAGAAAGACAACCAGTAGCTTTCGTGCAAGTGG
>CAZSDV010000001.1:52711-68577 GCA_964605715.1 uncultured Acidobacteriota bacterium | reverse complement strand
GACTTACGCATTTAAGAAACACTTCAGGGAGAATCACAGCAGATCCAAGATTTAGTTAGTAAAATGGGAAGGGGAGGTGTCTACCTGAATCTTGGATCTGCTGTGATTCTCCCTGAAGTGTTTCTTAAATGCGTAAGTCTGGCCCAAAATCTTGGGCGCTCTCTAAAGCAGATCGTTACCGTCAACTTTGATTTTATACAGCACTACCGGCCAACACAAAACGTGGTGCTTCGGCCCACTATCAACGCAGGAACAGGCTATGCATTGACGGGCCATCATGAGCTAATGATTCCGTTACTTGCTGCAGCCATTCTTGAAACTGACCGCAAGAAACGAGCAAAGCGCCCCGGGGGAAAATGAGTGACCTTCCGCCATCTGAGGTAAAGTTCCCCCTCACCGAGAAAAATTCCAGGACCACAGCGGCGGATAGACTGCCTTCAGGCGCGTCTTCAGGTGTGGAATTATCCCCTGCCTGGAAGTTTCGAGACTTAATCACATATCTTATCTTTTCATTAATGAGCTTGGTGTTGGTACAGGCCCTGGCTTGGTTCTGCTACGGGCTTCTAGGGCCCTGGCTTGGTTTAAGCCTACCTGCGGAACTCGTTTTTCGATCCGCATATGGTGCAGTGGCCATTCAAGCTATTTTCTACTTGCTGCAGTTCGGCTTTATCTATCTTCTTGTTGTAGGAGGTTACGGCCAACCTTTTTGTGCAAGCTTGCGGTTAACGCCATCCAAGCGTGATTCCGTTCGGCTCTCCTTGGTTACGGGTTTAGGTTTAGCATTGCTAGTAATTTTCTTGCCTCCCATATTGCCAGATAAGGATACTTTCCCTCTGCAAGAGTTGTTCTCATCACCGGGAGCTGCCTTTACCATAGCAACGTTTGCGGTTACACTGGCACCCCTTATAGAAGAACTGATCTTCAGGGGTTTCATCTTCGCAATTCTTGAAAAAACAATCGGTGCTAAAACAGCTATTGTGATCTCGGCAACGCTTTTTTCCCTAAGCCATGTCCCAGAATACTGGGGCGCTTGGGATCATATCCTACGAGTCTCTCTAGTGGGGCTGGCCCTGTCTATCACTCGGGCATGGACAGGCTCACTTACACCTTCAATTATCATGCATACAACCTACAACTTCGTGCTACTTACAATAATGTACTTTCAAACCAACGGATTCCAGAAACTGGCGGTCACCCTTGGCAATTAAAAATAGAGCTAGAGTAAATATCACCTTCTTTACGGTCAAGTGGAAAAAGGCAGGCGTGGTACTACTCGACCAACGAAAACTTCCAGAAAAAGAAATTTACCTCACTTGCAAAACCTACGAAGAAGTAGCAGATGCGATCCGGGCGATGGTAGTCCGAGGTGCCCCGGCAATTGGAATTACTGCAGCCATGGGTGTTGCACTTGGAATTAAAAAGTCTCAGGCAGGCAAGCTGAAAGAGTTGGGTAAAGAGCTCGAAATCATCTTAAAGACACTTCGGGAAACCCGACCTACGGCCGTAAATCTCCCCTGGGCACTGCAGCGAATGAGGAAAATATTTGACCGTTCGCAGGCTGCCACGATCGGAACAGAGACAGAAAGAATTCGGGCCATCCAGCGTAAAATGGAAGATGAAGCTAAACGGATGCTAGCAGAAGATATTGCGATTTGCGAAACTATCGGGAGTAACGGCGCCAGGCTGATAGAGAAATCTGGAAGCATTCTCACTCATTGTAATGCTGGAGCATTGGCCACCGGAGGATATGGGACTGCACTTGGTGTTGTGCGATCTGCAGTCGCCAATGGGAAATCCGTCCACGTGTTTGCCGACGAGACACGCCCATTTCTGCAGGGTGCACGGCTTACCACTTGGGAACTTCAAAAAGACCAAATCCCAGTAACCCTAATCACAGACAACATGGCAGGCCACTTTATGCACAAGGGGAAAATTCAATGTGTCGTCGTCGGCGCGGACCGTATTGCCTTGAACGGTGATGTGGCTAATAAGATTGGTACCTACAGCCTTGCTGTCCTCGCTAAGGAAAACAGCCTGCCCTTCTACGTCGCAGCCCCTCTTTCTACTATTGATAGGGATATGCCCTCAGGGGAACAGATCTCAATCGAAGAGCGGTCACCCCAAGAAGTAACTGAGTTACAAGGGATACCAATTACACCCGCCGGTGTAGAAGCACAACACCCTGCATTCGATGTAACCCCACATCGATACATTACCGCCATCATCACCGAACGCGGCATCGCACGTAAACCCTTTACGAAGGCTCTGAATCGGCTTTTTTCTTCACCAAGATAACTACTCTATTGTAAGGGCAAACGGCAGGGCAGATAAAAAAGCTTCCTTCACTGCCTTTGTCAATTTTCAATCTGGTCCGTACTTCATGCGGTTGGGTAGCTCCTATTCCACCTGTTCGTCACGGTGAATTTTTCCATCTTCAATGGTGACGATGCGGCGGGCACGGCGGGCAACACCAGGATCATGTGTCACAAGGATAAGAGTGTTCCCCTCCTGGTGGAGATGATCAAAAAGGGCCAGGATTTCACCTCCTGTCGTTGAATCCAGGTTACCAGTAGGTTCATCAGCCAGAATAATGGAGGGTCGGTTAACAAGAGCACGAGCAATGGCCACCCGCTGATGCTGGCCCCCAGAAAGTTGATTTGGTAAATGGTTAACACGCCCAGCCAAATCAACTCGAGACAGGGCCTCCTTGGCCATTTCCAACCGCCGGGTGGGAGGCGTGCCATTATAGATTAGAGGCAACTCCACATTCTGCAGGGCGGTGGAGCGCATCAGGAGGTTAAAGGTCTGAAAAACAAAACCGATTTCCTTGTTTCGAATATAAGCCAGTTCGTCATCACTCAATGTACTTACGGACTGACCGTTCAGAAAGTATTTGCCGCGAGTAGGCGTATCAAGGCAACCGATCAGGTTCATTAAGGTAGATTTTCCTGAACCCGAAGGCCCCATTATGGCCACGTATTCGTTTCTATGTATCTGGAGCGAAACACCTTGGAGGGCATGAATTTCTTCCGACCCGATTTCGTATGACTTCCACAACCCCTCGGTCCGGATTAGCAATCCATTTTCATTTAGCATGAAGATTTCGGCACAATTACTCTTTTTTCTTCCTGGCTATTCGTTTTTGTTAGGGCCGTTGGCCTTGTTTTCAACGCGAATCTTTGTGCCGTTCTTTAGGGTTCGGAGTGCCTTATAGCTCCCACTAACAACCTCTTCGCCATCTTCTAAGCCATTAGTGATTTCGACCTCAGTTGTACCCATAATGCCGGTCTTTACAGAGACGAAGGTAGCAACTCTATCTCTCACAACAAAAACTCCCTGTATCTCTTCTTTCAGCTGTTCTCGAGTTAGCTTCTCTAGGGAGGCAAAAACTTCATTTCCGGAGCCTTCCTCCTCTGGCCGCAACTCCCTTTGTTGGCGGATCGTAACTGCCTGAATTGGAACCGTCAGTACGCCGTTGCGGGTAGCAGTGGTAATCTTGGCTGTCGAGGAGAGTCCTGGACGCAAATTCGATGGCGGTTCGTTTAGAGTGACCTCAACCCTGAAATCCTTAGCTTCTTCACTAATCTGATTTGCAGTAGTTGCCTGACCGGTACCACGATTAATGGCGCTCTGGCCAACCTCAGTAACTCTACCTAGGAAAGTTTGGTTCACAATGGCATCTATTGTAATTTCTGCAGGATGGCCGAATTTTACGTTCACGATATCGGTTTCATCTACCTTTACTTCAGCTGTAATGACTGACATATCCGCCACTGAAAAAAGGCGACTCCCGGGAGAGTTTTGGATTCCCATTACCACATTTTCTCCGATATTTACTGGAAGGTCGGTAACTACACCCCCAATGGGGGATGTATAGGTAGTCTTCCGAAATACGTCGGATATGCGAACCAGGGTAGCTCGTGCCTGCGAAACTCGGGCCAAGACTGCGTCCCGAGCTGAGGTTCTTTGTAATAAATCAGCTTTGGCCTGGCTAATGTGACTTTTACGAGACTTAATTACCGACTGGGCTACTTCAAAATCGGTCCGTCTTTGATCATAGAGTGATCTGGAGATTAAATCTTCTTCTAATAACCGCGCAGCACGCTCAAACTCAGCACGATAGCGGTTTCGGTTTGACTCCGCTTGAGCCAGGTCAGCTTGGGTGCTTTCAACAAAGGCCTCTGCTGCCCTAAGAGAAGCTTGAGCTCCCTTAGCCTCCGCCTGTACGGTTTTCAAGAAAGCTTTCTGGGCATCCACTTCAGCGGCTGACTGTATGGATTCCAAGCGCAAAATAACCTGACTTTTCTTTACCGCATCACCTTCTTCGACTAGAATCTCAGTAACTTTTCCCAAGGAATCAGCATTGACGTTGGCATAATTTTTTGGCTTAATCTCACCCGACGCAGTGACGATAGATTTCAGGTCCTGCAGCTGAGCCTTGTCAGTTTGGACCACAATTCGGTTGCGGTAAGACCACCATAGGTTACCTCCAACAACAATTATGACTAAGGCCCCACCGATTAAAAAAAGTATTATTCTTTTCGCATTCAATATCAAAAAAACCATCCACTGAGAAAGGTGTCCTGCTTGTAATTAAAGGTCCTTCTGCTATCTTAACATTTTTATTATCTGTTCGGATGGGCAACATGGCTTTCAATTGTGGGATGGTGAGGCAATGACCTGGGCCTGGCAATCAACTTCCCTCAAGCCTTCCAGATCCACTTTATGGGTTACAGACACGGGTAGGAAATTCTTAATAATAAATTTTGAAACCTTGGAATGGTACACGGGAAAGCTAGTACCCTTAAGATATCTGAAAATCCAATAGGTTTATAGGGGCTTCCTAAAAGACCAAGCTAGAAAATTTCGAACCGCTCTTGGTGTATTGATGCATCAGATTTAACGATCACATCCTTCTGTGCGAGAACCTCTATCTCCGAGAGCAAGGACCTTTCACCCGTTTTTAAACCCTTAGCCACGTCTGGGTGAACCCGCAAGGTTAGGGTCGGGCCGTCAATTGAGTCAGCCATTTTCCGTACCTCCGTAAGGATCTCATGAGACACGGTCTTTACGGATTTAATCCATCCTGAACCATCACAATAGATGCAAGAATGGCAAAGCGTGTGGCCCAGTGATTGGCGAACGCGTTTTCTGGTAATAGCCACCAAACCAAAATCATTAAAAGGAAGAGTTTTGGAAGGGGCTCGGTCATTTTTCAGGGCATCCTCAAGAGCCTTCATCACCTGGTTCCGACTGCGTTTCTCGTCCATGTCGATAAAATCAATAATGATAATTCCTCCTAGGTCTCGGAGGCGCATTTGCCGCACAATCTCCTCAGTGGCCTCAACATTCGTCCGTCGAATGGTATCCTCCAGCCGACTAGTTCGACCAACATATTTACCGGTGTTCACGTCAATGGCAACCAAAGCCTCAGTTTCGTTAATGACAATATAGCCACCAGACTTAAGCCATATCTTTGGCTTCAACGCCTTTTCGATCTCGGATTGGATTCCAAACTCCTCAAATATGGGTGCTTCCTTTTCGTAAAGCTTTACATTTCCCACTAGGTCTGGCTGACTATGGTTAACGAAGTCGACAGCTCCCTCAAATTCTGCTTCGTTGTCAACACGAATCCGCTTGAACTCAGGTGAAAAAATATCTCGGAGGACCCGCTCAACTAATCCCGAGTCCCCATGAACCAGAGCAGGAGCTTTTGCAGCGTCCGCGCGGGACCTCAGCTCACTCCATGCCTTAGCGAGAAAGCCGATATCTGCCTTAACGTCTTCTTCGGAACAGTCCTGGGCAGCGGTCCGAGCAATAAAACCCCCCGTGAGGGATCCTTTATGTTCCAAAATTGTATTCCTCAGACGAAGCCTCTGCTCCTCAGATGAAATCTTGCGCGAGACACCAATATGGGTAACAGTGGGCATATAAACTAAATAGCGACCCGGAAGTGCAATATGCGAGGTAATCCGAGCTCCTTTGGTACCTAGGGGCTCACGGGCAATCTGAACTAGGATTTCCTGTCCTTCTTTAAGGACATTAGCAATCTTCACCTGAGGCGATGAAGAGGATTGACTACGGGAACGGCGAGTTCGACGCGGCCCGCTCTGTCGCGGCTTTCGAGGTGTCTTTCCAGCCGTTGTCGTGGCATACCGGGCCTGATCATCAGAATCTCGAAGTGTGTACTTCGCTTTCTCACCCTCTGACTTAGAAGGGGTATCCTCGGTAATTCTCGATTCCTGTTCTACTGCACCGGTAGATCCTGGCTCGGAGTCCTGTTGAGTGAGCAAAGATTCGGGTGGTCGATCAACCTGGGAAGGGGTAATACTATCTTTGTCATTTACGGGGCCAGGGTTCTGGTTTCCAGGCTCTGGTTTCAAACCCGCAACAGGATCGTCACGGTGGAGCGCTAAGGTTTCACCCGGTAGCAGTTGAAAGTGATCACTTCCACCTTTTTTAGGTTTTTCATCCTTGTCCGCCTTTTGAAATCCAGCCTTACCCCGACGACTGTCAATGCGGTGGCGGCGAGAAGGTCGCCCGGGGCGACGCAATCCACTCTCCGGCTTATTCTTCCGTGAAACACTGGAAGGGCTAGATTTTACAGTAGAAGCAGCATCCTCAGTGGCAGCCTGTTCGCTCTCCTTAGGAAGTTTCGTTGTGGGCTTATCAGAAACACTGGAAGGGCTAGATTTTACAGTAGAAGCAGCATCCTCAGTGGCAGCCTGTTCGCTCTCCTTAGGAAGTTTCGTTGTGGGCTTATCAGAAACACTGGAAGCCGCAGGAGCCGACTTGGGCTCACCAGTCTCTGGCAGAGCTTTGCTTGAACTCTCTTTAGCACGTCGTTTGCGAGCTACAGCCTTGGCACCTAGGCGCTCGTACTCTTCCGACTCCTCATAAAAATCGGAAACATAGAGAAAGGCATCCCGCTTCAAGCCGACATCAACGAATGCGGACTGCATTCCAGGCAAAACTCTGCTCACTCGACCTTTATAGATAGCCCCAACAATCCCAACATCTTCATCACGCTCAAACCAAAGCTCAACCAACTGATCGTCTTCCAGGAGAGCAACTTTTTTCTCCTGAGGAGACGAGGACACAAATAATTCTTTCGTCATAAAAACTCCTCTGGGAAATTAGGACAGAGGATCCATCCCTTTCTAAACCGGGAGATCAACTCTTCCATTTCCTCGCTGAACCTAAACAGGCTCAAAAAATTTGTAAATAACTTGCTCTGGATCAATTAACAAAACGTCTCATGCGAACGCTAAGAGCCAGACCGAAACCCATAAAAGTGAACAGTGCCGATGAACCACCATATGTCATTAAAGGTAAAGGAATTCCCGTTACGGGCGCTAAGCCAATTATCATAGCAGTGCTTATCGTAATCTGGAAAAAAAGCACTGCGGCAAAACCCGTAATTAAAAAACTCCCGGCCCGGTCAACCGCCGACTGGGCGCCGTCCAGCAAACGCATCAATAAAAGCAGGTACAGCAACAAGACAAAGACCGTACCCACAAAGCCATGTTCCTCTGCAAACGCAGCGAAGATAAAATCCGTATGGGCTCCGGGGATAAAGCCTAGTCGATTCTGGGTTCCCTGTCGCAAGCCCTTACCCCAGAACCCCCCAGAACCGATTGCAATCTTGGACTGGTTAATCTGATAACCAGAACCTTGAATGTCTGCTTCCGGTTGAATAAAGGTTTTAAGCCGCTCTTGCTGATACGGCTTAAGAAACCACACACCTGCCGGCATCAACAGGGCTCCAGCCAGGGCCAATAATACAACCTGCCGTATCCGAATACCAGCTACCACAACCCCCGCCAGCGCTATCACCACAAAGGTTAACGCAGTCCCTAAATCTGGCTGAAGGGCCACTAATAATAACGGCACACTGACCAAAAACCCAACTACAAATATATCCTTCCAGCTGAGGTGCTTAGAGTTAACACCTGCAAAATATCTCGCTAATGCCATAATTATAACCAGTTTTGCGATTTCAGACACCTGGAAATTCAAGCCACCTAAATGGATCCACCTCCGGGCCCCACCGATCGGTTCCCCAGCTACGAGAAGTATCCCGAGAAGTACAACTACCCCAAGGTAGATCCAAGGCACATGCCCCAAAATCATATGGTAGTCCAACCGGCTAATTACCAACATGGCCACCAATCCAATCAAAACCCAGCAAACCTGTAGCCTGTACTGGCCAGCCAACCCAGTCTCCGCTGTGACGCTGTAAATTTCCACAATACCCACAGCTGAAATCACCAAGATTAGGGCAACCAGCAACCAGTCAAATTCCCGGTAGCTTGCTTTGTTTTTCAATTAACTCTCCTGCCTTTCATTTTCGGCACCTCAGGGAAGCCTATTCCTAGCAGCAACAATTTCATTTAGTACTTCCTTGTTCATCGTTACCTTTCCCTCGGGCACCAAAGGCTGAACTTGCTGAATAACCTTTTTTTCCTTATACGTGCGGATGATTTCCCGTACAACTGGAATAGCCTCGTAAGAATGATCCCCACCCACAATTAAAGCACTTACCACGATTTCCGGATTCCGAGAAGGATAGGTTCCCACAAACCAAGCGTTTGCCCTAAATTTATCCTCACCTGCTTCTTTCCGGGTACGGCGACTTACTGCTTGGGCGGTACCAGTCTTGCCGCCAATATCAAGATCGCGAATGCGCGCTCGGATCCCCGTTCCATCTTCATTCACAACACCCCACATTCCGCGACAGAGGATTTTGACCGTGGCATCGCTTAATGGAAATCGCTTCTCATGGATAATAGGAGCCTCATGACCTGCTTCCTCCAGTTGATTAGGGAAGACAATATGAGGACGATGGAAAATACCTCCGGAAGTAATCCCCCCAATTACATGAGCCAATTGTAAGGGAGTAACAGCCACCGCACCCTGGCCAATAGCCACAGAAATAGTCTCTCCTGGAAACCAGCGTCTCTTAAATCTCCGCTTGACCCATTCAGGAGAAGGAACCAGCCCTCCAACTTCACCTGGAAGATCAATCCCAGTGGGCGAGCCGAGACCAAGATGCTTGGCAAAGTAGGCAATCCTCTCAATGCCCAGTTTGGCGCCAAGACGATAAAAATAGACATTACAGGAACGGACTATTGCACGGTGGAGGTTTACCCGCCCGTGGCCACTTCCAAGCCAATCGTTAAAGGTGTGGCCGTAGATCCTGGCGGATCCCCGACACAGAATAGTGGCGGAAGGGTCAATAATTCCAGTCTCCAGAGCTGCCGCAGCAACCACGATCTTAAAAATGGAACCCGGAGCCAGGTGAGACTGGGTCGCCCGGTTCATCAGCGGCTTTCCAGGATCATTCAGAAGTCCTGCCCAACCCTCTGAGCTGATACGATCAGCAAAAACGTCGGGATCAAACGTTGGCCGACTCACCATGGCAAGTACTTCCCCAGTTCTTGGATCAAGGGCCACCACCGCACCTTCACGATCACCGAGGATACTTTCCGCTGTTCTTTGTAGATCTAAATCCAAAGTTAGGCGAAGATCTTTGCCGGACTTGGCTAAAACCAAGTCTTCTGCGTCAAATTCCCGGCCCCTGCTATCGACAATTGCGCGCCGGACCCCATCTTTTCCTGCCAGGTATTCATCATAGCTGGACTCCACGCCAGACCGCCCCATAACACCACCTTTTCGGAAGCGAGCGTTGGGCTTCTCCAGAACCTCCTTGGGAACTTCCCCAATATAACCAAGGAGGTGAGCAGCAAAATTTCCCCTCGGATAAGATCGTCTAGGAAAGTGAATCAGGTCAAGCTCAGGATATTCCCAGCGGTGGGACTCGATAAAGGCGATATCATTAAGTGTTGCAGACTGTTTTAAAATCTCAGGACGGATCATACTGGAAGATACACCTTTGCGACTCAGCTCCTGAAGTTCCTTGGCATCCACGTCTAGGACATCAGAGATGTGTTTAATTTCCTGGTCAGAAAGTGGATTGGTAGCGCCGTGAAGCATAACTCGAAAGCTAGGCGTATTTCCCCCAAGAACTCGACCTTCACGATCAAGGAGCCTTCCTCGGGGCGCCATAATAGGAAAATCCCGTATGCGATTGTCTTCTGCAAGTTTTGCATACTGACGGTAGCTTGAGATCTGAACGCGCCAATACCCCGCGCCAATCAACACTACCAGAAAAACCACAAAGTACTGGAGTAGGGAAATGCGGCGGTTAAATTGGTTGCGGTTTTCGGAATCCTGAAGAAACATAAGGCGTGCTATATGAGCATTAGGCAGGACCACTTCACTCTTAAGCGAAAGATAGCACAGCCCTTATAAGTTGGCAAGCGGGGGGTTTTTCGGCCTTGTTGGCGACCAAGCTCCAAGCTTTACCATGCCTCCTTTCGAACGCGATTAAGCAAAGGAAATAGAAAAATTCCGAGCGATGTATTCACCAGCACGCTATTTAGGAAATTAACAGGAACGAACGGGTTAGGATTTTCAAGGAGAGTTCGCTCAAGGGTTAGGAAAATAGCACCATGAAGTAAAACAAGGGCCCCAGTTAAAATTGTGCGAGGAAACGCCTGATTCAAGTTGACTCGAACTGCAATAGTGGGCGCAAGGTAACCCACCACAGCCTTTGCCATGCCAAGAAGTCCGATGTAAGCGTGGGATGACAGTGCATCCTGGAGAATTCCTACTCCAGCCCCGAGAAAAATTCCGTAAACCTTACTGCTCCGGTTGGCGGAAAAATAGATCAACATTATTAAGGGAAGGTCAAATACGTGCCCAAAAGGAAACCGGGCTGGAATTAACCCCTGGATTAGAAAAGCAAAAAGAAAGGTCAACCAGAAAACTAAAGGAGAAAACCTATAAACTTCCGCTCTTTGTTTTGTTGCCTGCGACATTACCTGGTCAGCTTAACAAAACCGTCATCTTCCAGCAACCAAACCCTAATTTTATTAGCAAATTTAGTCAAACCTAAGCCCAACTAAAATAGCCTCTTCGATATTTTATTGCGACGGAGGGGAAAAATTACGAGATTCCAGCCGCATTGTCGTGGGATTGAGAACAACCAACACAGACTCTAAACGATCAAGGTGTGCCGCTGGCTCAATAAAAATTTCCTTGTAAATATGCCCATCCTTTACTTCAACAACAGTTCCAAGAAAAAGGCCCTTAGGGTAAACTCGGTCCTGGCCTGAGGTTAATACACGGTCGCCAACCTGCACGTCTTGCTCGTTCAGCACGTAATCCATTCGACAGAAACTACGTCCAGTGCCCTTCAAGACGCCGTGTAGGCGAGAGCTCTCAAGTAAGCATCCGGCCCCGCTCTGCGAGTCAGTAATCATAAGAACCTGAGAAGTTCGCGCGTATGTGCGAAGAACCTTTCCTACCACACCCTCTGGAGTTACCACCGCTAAATCAGATTTCATGCCGTCCTCAACTCCTCGACCCAGAAAAATCGAGCGGGTATTTCCACCAGGGCTACTAGCAATAACTTCCGCAGCAAGAGACTCAAACGGCGCCTCTCTCTTGTAGTTAAGTTGGGAACGGAGGTAGTCGAGTTCCTGAGCCTCTCCTGAGAGTTGGTCAAGTGATGCCTTGAGAACTGCCACTTCCTCTTGTAGTTGCCGATATTGTTCCCGAGCGTTACGGAGATCTTGGAGGTTTCCCCAAGCGCCACCCAAACTGCTCACCGTCCAGTGCGCTGCCCGCTGAAAGGGCTCCATGGCAGAGACAGCCCACACCTGAATCAGGAGCGTACCTCGGCCTCGGGTAATTTGGACGGATAGGAGCAGGAGTTGTGCCACTAAGACCGCAACGAGAAGGAAAAAGTAGCGATGGCGCGAAACAAAGATTTGTACCCGCTCGGGTGCCTCCGGGTCCGCCACCTCAGGAGATGCATGGGAAAGCTTGGTAAAGGGTTCAGCCATATGATGAAGGTTCTTCCTCAAGCTCTGAGGAATCGATTTTTTCCAGAAAATTTCAAATCCTGGAATTACTTTAAGCCAACGCCCTACTCGATGGCCACCCGCCGCAGAAGATCGAAATCGTACAACATCTTTCCCGTTCCCAGCACCACACAGGTCAAAGGGTTTTCGGCAACTGTGACTGGCAGCCCAGTTTCGTCCCGGATACGCTTATCAAGATTTTTCAACAAAGCCCCACCGCCGGTTATCACAATTCCCCGATCTGATATGTCAGCAGAAAGCTCCGGTGGGGTTCTCTCAAGTGCAACACGGATTGCGTTGAGAAGCGTCCCCACGCAGTCAGAAAGGGCCTCACGCACTTCGGAATCGTCCAAGGTTAGCGTCCTAGGAATTCCTTCCAGCAGATGTCTTCCTTTAATCTCTATGGTCATCGGTTTTTCAAGAGCACTAGCCGAACCAACCTCCATCTTAATCATCTCTGCCGTTCTCTCTCCAATCAGAAGGTTGTATTTACGTTTTATGTAGTTAGTAATCGCCTCATCCATCTCGTTTCCTGCCACTCTGACCGAACGGCTATAGACGATTCCGGAAAGCGAAATAATGGCAATGTCTGTAGTGCCGCCACCAATATCGACAATCATGCTGCCAGAAGGCTCAGTAATGGGTAAGTTCGCCCCAATGGCAGCCATTGTAGCCTGCTCTACCAGATGAACCTCACTAGCATGAGCACGGTAGGCTGAATCCTGAACTGCACGCTTTTCTACCGGTGTAATTTCTGACGGAACTCCTATCACAATTCTCGGATGAACAAAAATCCTCCGGTTATGAGCCTTATGGATAAAGTAGTCGAGCATCTTCTCGGTAACTTTGAAGTCAGCAATGACGCCATCCCTCAATGGCCGTATGGATATGATATTTCCAGGCGTGCGACCCACCATCTCCTTAGCCTCATGGCCCACGGCTTCAATGGCACCGTTGTGCTTATTTATAGCCACAATGGAAGGTTCATTAACAACCACACCCTCGCCTACAGCAAAGACCAGCGTGTTAGCTGTTCCTAGGTCAATAGCCAGATCAGAGGAAAACATACTAAGTAAGGATCGAAAACCCATTATTCCTTAAACTCCCCAAACAGAAAATGATAGGATTTAGTAATTAAATCTTCCCACATGTAAATTTAGCACAATTAGGTTGCCCGTCTCTAGTGTTGCTGTGCTGTCGCGATTGCCGCAACAGGCGTTTTAAAAAATCCATAACCCTATTAACTTACATTATGAGCACCCAATCTTGTATCAAATACGGTTTCACTACCTTGCCTCGGGCAGAAAAGGCAAAAATACCCACACTGGCCCCTCCATCATGAGGTTGGTTACTCTCCTTAATGTTTCCTGAGCTAACCTGGGGCGCAATACCAATATGCTCTCCAGCACATCCCAAAGTTCGCTAATCATGGTCTTACTGGTAGTGATTCGCACCAGCTTCACTTTTTCCTCCTCGGGAACGTTAGCCAGTTTCTTGGCCCATCTCACCGCAACATCCATGCCGCCGAGCTCATCCACCAAGCCCAGCTGGAGGGCCTTCTCGCCACTCCAAACGCGCCCCTGAGCGATTTTTTCGACCTCCTCTAAGCTCAGACTTCTCCCTTCGGAAACCCCGGCTTTAAATGATTCGTAATACCCTTGCATAAGTCTCCTCACCACGGTGCGCTGGGGTTGAGTATAGCTTTGAAACGGCCACTCAATCGTGGCGTTTTCCGTAAGGGCCACATAATCCTTACTCATGCCCAGTTTTCCATAAAGACCCTTGATATTGAGTTTTCCACTGACAACCCCGATTGATCCCGTTACAGTCCCCGGTTGTGCCACTATGCGGTCTGCGCCCATTGCGATCCAGTAACCTCCCGAGGCAGCGACATCGGACATGGAGACCACCACGGGTTTTTCCTTCTGGGTAAGCTCCACTTCGCGACGAATAATCTCAGATGCAACTGCAGATCCACCGGGGCTGTCTACGCGTAAAATGACAGCTTCCAGAGACTCATCCTCACGAGCTATCTTCAGATGTTTCGATAGAGTTTCCGAACCAAGCACCATTCCAAGCACTGGATCCTCAGAACTCTCCCCAGTCGTAATGGTTCCTGAAGCATAAACGACAGCCACCTTTAAATCACCTTCAGCAGTGGTTTGCCCTAGATAACGTCCTACACTCGTGTACTCTTCGCTCCCCTGGTTCAACTCTTTTATTTTCTCATCGAACTGATCCCTGTAAGCTACCTCGTCTACCAAGCCAACCTCAAGTGCTTCTTGGGAAGTGTAAGGGGCCCGCTCAACCATGTTTGCTAGCCTGGATACCTTTAAATTTCTATCTTCGGCAACTCCTAGCAAAAATTCTCCGTACCAATCACGAAGTAAGGTTTCAACAGATTCTCGATGCTCCCGCGTGTAAGCCTTTTCGGTAAGGAGATTAGATGCACTTTTGTGTTCACCCGTGTGAAAAAAAACAGCCTCGATACCTAATTTATCCAGGGTCCCCCGGAGGAAAGTGGATTCTGCCATCATGCCACGAATGCCAAGAATCGATTTAGGGACGAGGGTAATCGACTGACAAGCACTGGCCAAATAGTAGCTCCGGTTTGTTGAAGACTCGAGGAAAACAGCGCTGAATTTCCCTGATTGGTTAAACTTATGAATCCTCTCGCGAAGTTCCTGGAGCTTTGCCATATTCATTTTCCCATCGTCAACACGCAGAACAAGACCGTTAATACGACTGTCGAGGGCAGCTCGATCGATTGCCTCCAGGAGATCACTCATGATCTTCACTGAACCCTGGGTGATTTCCCCAAAGAAATTCCGTGGTGCTTCCTCAGAAATAACACCCCGGACATCAACTACCAGTACTGTGTTGGATAAGATGCGGTTACGGAAATTCACCACCCCAACCATGATAATTCCGATCAGGACTACAGCTAGAAGGCCTAGGGCCGACTGAAGGACCATTAATTTAAAAATAGTTCTGGCTAGGCTTCTTCTTCGATGAGCCATAATTACCCCCTTGCCATCAAGCTAAAAAGTGGACTGCTGCTTTGGTGCATCCTAACACCTCATTTTACTTCCAAAAGCACTATATCGGAGCCTTTCCACCAGCGCAATCTCCACTGCTTTTCTTAAGAACTGCCGCCAAGATTCAGAACATTACTGACTGAGAGCTGTAAGCTGGGTTAGAATTCTTAATCTTCAATCTTGCGGTATTCATTTCAGTAGGAGAATTTTCAATGGCGGAAATCGATCTCATTTTAGGACGAGAAGTTCTCGATTCACGCGGATACCCTACTGTCGAAGCGGACGTTCAACTGCGGGACGGAAGCGTGGGACGAGCCTCTGTTCCTTCGGGTGCCTCCACAGGCCAACACGAAGCCCTAGAGCTACGTGACGACTGCGCAAAGCGCTATCTCGGAAAGGGGGTCCGTCAGGCAGTGGACAACATCAGCCTCATTTCTCAGGAACTCGTGGGAACTAACGCATGCGATCAGGCTGAGGTAGATGGGAAAATGATCAAGCTTGACGGTACAAAAAACAAGAGCCACCTAGGAGCGAATGCCATTTTAGCTGTATCGATGGCCACGGCCCGGGCAGCAGCCCGCTCAGTCAACCAACCCCTTTATTGCTACCTCGGAGGGCCATCGGCACGTCTACTTCCTCTGCCCATGATGAACATTCTGAACGGGGGAATCCATGCCGACAACAATGTAGATTTCCAAGAGTTTATGATCGTTCCTCATGGTGCTGAACGATTTTCGGAAGCCCTGCGCATGGGAGTTGAGGTCTTCCATAGCCTAAAAGCAGTGCTTCGTGAGAAGGGCTATGACACTGCTGTCGGAGACGAAGGCGGCTTTGCTCCCCGGCTCACCTCAAACCAAGAAGCAATAGAGTTAATCCTTGAAGCAACCGAGAGGGCTGG
>CAZSDV010000001.1:12021-52701 GCA_964605715.1 uncultured Acidobacteriota bacterium | reverse complement strand
TATCCCTAGCTCTCGATCCGGCCACGAGCGAAATGTACCAGGATGGTAGCTATGTCTTTTTTAAATCAGACAGGTCAAAGAGAAGCGCAGAAGAAATGATCCACTTCTGGGCTGACTGGATTGAAAAGTACCCCATCGTCTCCATTGAGGATGGTCTTGCTGAGAACGACTGGGAAGGCTGGAAACTATTGACACGGGAGCTTGGGGATAAAATCCAACTTGTCGGTGATGACTTATTCGTCACCAGCACCGAGAGGATAAAGCGCGGGATAAAAGAAAACGTTGGAAATTCTATCCTCATCAAACTGAACCAAGTTGGTACAGTCACAGAAACTATTGCCGCCATAGAGCTAGGCCGCCGGAACGAACTTGTGTCTGTTGTTTCACACCGCTCAGGTGAGACCGAGGATTCCTTCATCGCCGATTTCGCTGTCGGACTGCATGCTGGACAGATCAAAACCGGCTCAGCCAGCCGGACCGACCGGATCGCCAAATACAACCAGCTTCTGCGTATTGAGAATCAGTTGGGTGATTCGGCAGAGTTCCTCGGTCATGCTGCTCTAAAGTGTTCGTAAGAAGTTTTTAGCAGGAGCCAACAACCTGCTACCTAACCTACTTCTGGCTATTTAGGATATTCACCCGTGAAATCTCCACGCCCTACGGTGCTCATAATCCTCGACGGTTGGGGATACAATCCTTACCCTGATTCGAACGCGATCGCCCTAGCCCAGACCCCAACCTGGGACCACCTGGCAAAGAATTACCCGAGCACCTTAGTCCATACCTCCGGTAAGCGAGTTGGCCTACCAGGAGGGCTTATGGGCAACTCCGAAGTAGGTCATCTGAACATAGGCGCTGGGCGCGTCGTTTTCCAGCAGTTAACTCGTATCGACAAATCAATCAAAGAGGGTGGATTTTTTCGCATTCCAACCCTACTAAAACTAATGGAGCGCGGCCGAAAATCCCGTCTCCATCTAATTGGATTGCTGAGTGACGGGGGTGTGCATGCACACCCCCGTCATCTCTATGCTCTATTACGAATGGCCAAGGAAAACCAACTGAAAGAGGTATTTATTCACGCCCTGATGGATGGCCGTGATACGCCACCCACGCATGGCGTCAAATACCTAGCTGAGTTACAACAAAAGATCAACGAGTACAGCGTGGGTAAGGTCGCCAGCGTTTCAGGTCGATACTACGCCATGGATCGCGACCATCGTTGGGACCGCACGGAAAAAGCTTATAGTGCGTTGGTACCGGGCCAGGGAATCCGTACCGCAGATCCCCAACAAACCCTCCGCACCTCCTATGGGCAAGGGATAACTGATGAGTTCGTCCTTCCCATGATCATTGGCGGATCAACAGGTAGACCTGAAGGGAGCATCCGGGAAGGCGATGCTGTCATGTTTTTCAACTTCCGAGCTGACCGTGCCCGACAATTGACGCGTGCTCTAACCCAAAAAGATTTCGATAGCTTTCCGCGACATAATCTTCCAGGTAATCTATTTTTCGTCTGCATGACAGAGTACAGCAATAAATTTGGCCTTCCCTATGCCTTTGGTGCTCATGGAATAGATCACATTCTTGCAAATGTTTTTGCAGAAATGAAAATTAAGAATCTCCGTGTCGCGGAAACAGAAAAATATGCACACGTCACCTATTTTCTTAATGGAGGAATCGAAAAGGCCTACCCAGGAGAGGACCGTATCCTGATTCCCTCACCAAAAGTTTCCACGTACGATCTAAAACCTGAGATGAGCGCTCAGGGCATCACCGATACGGTAGTTAAGTTCATAGAAGAGGGCAGCCGGGATGCCATTATCGCCAATTTTGCTAATGCAGATATGGTCGGCCACAGTGGAAAACTAGAGGCAACCATAAAAGCAGTAGAAGCCATTGACGCTGGACTTTCAGAAATTTACCGTTCTGTCAAAATGGCGGGTGGCTCAATGATCATCACCGCCGACCATGGTAACGCCGAATTGATGCAAAACCCTATAACGGGGGCTCCGCACACGGCGCACACAACAAACTTGGTACCGCTAATTGTCGTCGCCGAGCAGGCGCCTATTAGTCTCCGCCAGGAAGGAGCGCTTAGCGACATTGCTCCCACCTTTCTTGGGTTAAGTAATCTCCCACAGCCTCCTGAGATGAACGGTAAAGACCTAAGGATTCTTTAGTAAACTCATCTTAAAACACTCTTCCTCTGTGCCACATACGTAACCATGTACTGATTTTGACAGGGCTAAATGGTTGTGTAATAATGGCCCTAATTCAAGACAGGATGAGATTCCAATGAAGCCAGCAGTGGTTGCAAGGATAGGAGTTGGCCTCCTTTTCCTGGCGGGTACTACCGTCGCGTGGGCTCAGATACCGACGCTTAAGCCCGGCGAACCTGTCGAGTTCCAGCCAGCCCCACGGGTGGACCGTGCTCGCTCTTATTACCACTATATGCTAGGCCGTCGATATCGTGAACTGTCTCGTGTTTATAATCGCTTGCACCTGGCAGAGAGGTCAATCTCAGAATATCAAAAAGCCATAGAGGCTAATCCAGAATCACTATTTCTTCAAACAGAACTGGCAGGGCTCTATGCAAGTATCGGTCGCTCGGATGAGGCTATAAAGGAATCGAAACGGGTCCTGGAATCAGATCCAGAAAATACCGATGCCAATCGGCTAATTGGAAACATTTACGTTCGTACCCTCGGTAAGCGTAATTTAGGCCAGTCGTCACAGGAAAATATCCGTAAGGCACTTTCCCACTTTGAGATTGTCTGACGAAAAATCAATGGTGACCTGGATTCCCTCTTCACCCTAGCCCGCCTTTACCGAATGAATAACCAGATTCAGAAGGCCGAAGAAACCCTCAAAAAAATATTGGCAAGCCGGCCAAATTCACGACGCGGTCTCAGCAGCCTAGCCCAACTCTATTCGGATCGTGGAGATTACGAACAGGTCATTGAGCTCTTAAGAGAGGAGCAACAAGAAAACTTGCCCACTCAAATCCTAGCTGTACTAGCCTTTGCTTACCAGCAAACTGGACAGCTGAAGGAGTCATCGCGCCACTACGAAAGTGCCCTTAAACAACAACCTGATAACCAACAGGTTCGGCAAATGTATACCCGGGTTCTGGTAGCCCTGCGAGACTTCGACCGTGCGAAACCCGAGCTAAAAAAGTTACTAAAAGAAAACGAACAAAATGGGGAAGCTCACCGATTACTATCGGAAATCTTACGCAGGGAAGGAAACCTTAGGGAAGCGGAACGTGCCATCGAGCGTGCCCGGAGGGCTCAGCCAGAAAATATCGAGATTCTATACAGTGACATTCATCTTAAAGAAACATTGGGGCGTGAGGAAGAGGCTATTTCCCTAATAACCGAGTTTCTGGAATCCACCAAAAAGGACTCAGGGAATTACCCAGTTGGGGAGGCAACAAACCGAGCTGTTTTTCTCGAAAGAAAGGGCCTCTCCTACCGGGCATTGGAAAAATTTGACCTGGCCCTTAGTGCTTTCAGCAGCATTCGTGAGCTTGGCCCAATCCATATTCCCAGAGCTGAAGTGCTTATTTCTGAAACTCATCGACTTTCCGGCAACCTGCCAGAAGCCCTGAAAGTAGCCTCCGAGGCTATCGGAAAGTACCCTGATAATCGTCAGCTCCAATTACTGCAGGCATCACTACTAGGTCTCGATGGAAAAATTGAAGAAGCAATTACTCAACTGAAAAAGCTCGGTTCTGGAAACGAAGAAGACCAAGAATTACTGTTGGCCATCGGACAAGTCTACTTCCAGGCTCAGAACCTCGAAACTGCGGAAGAATGGACCCGCAAGGCCTTAGCTTTATCAACAAGTCAACCGAACAGCGAATACGGAATTTTTTTATTGGGATCCATATATGAAAGGCAAAAGAAGTTTGATTTAGCAGAGGACCAATTCAAGCAAGTTCTTAAAATAAATCCATTCAACGCTGGTGCATCAAATTATCTTGGCTACATGCTTGCCGAACAAGGCATACGCCTGGAGGAGTCCGTTCGCTACATCCGAAAAGCACTAGAAATGGAGCCGAAGAATGGCGCCTATCTTGACTCTCTAGGTTGGGCCTATTTCAAAATGAGAAAATACAACTTGGCGGAAATTCACCTGGAAGAAGCAGCCCGGCGAATATCCCATGATCCAACCATCCACAAACACTTAGGGTACCTTTACTATAACACTGGACGCACCGAACAGGCGCAGGATGCCTGGAAGCGGGCTCTCGAAACCTGGCCAGAGGCGAAAGGTGGTGAATTTGATTCTTTTCACGCCCAGGAACTCCGAGAGCAACTCGAGAAACTAGAAAACTCATCCAGTGGTCGCTGACCCGATCGAATTCACACCTTGAATACTTCGCTTCAATTGCGTGCTTTTGCCAAAATTAATCTAGGACTTAGAATTCTAGGCCGGCGACCTGATTGTTACCATGAGATCCGAACGGTATTACAAACAGTTCGCCTGCATGACCGCCTCGAATTGATTCTCAAAAAGCGAGATCGATCGATAAAAATCTTCTGCGACGTTCCCGAGATCCCATCGGGAGCCAGGAGTTTAATATATCGAACTGCCGCAATCTGGCGACGTAAACGGGGCCTTAGCACTGGAATTGAGGTACGGCTTAAGAAAAACATACCAGTCGGCAGCGGGTTAGGCGGGGCTTCCAGCGACGCGGCAGCAACACTTTTAGGACTTGAAAAAATCACTGGAAATAAACTTCCCGTGTCTGAATGTCTTCAATTAGCAGCTCAACTAGGATCTGACATTCCCTTTTTCTTGTCTGGAGGTCGAGCGTTAGCACTAGGCCGCGGGGAAGAAGTGTACCCCTTAACTGATTTGCCGATGCGTCGCTGCCTGATTGTTTTTCCAAATTATGAAATTTCAACAAAGGAAGCCTATCAATGGATGAGTTTGAAGTTGACAGGACTCCGCCAGCCACCTAACATTAATTGTTCCGGAAAGCTATCACCATTCTCCCTGGAAAAGTGGAGTTCGGTTGAGAACGATTTTGAATCCGTCGTCCTCGAAAAGTGGCCGGAGTTAGCCCGCCTGAAGCGGCAGCTCCTGAAAGCCGGTGGGGATCCTGTTTCGCTGAGTGGCTCAGGATCAGCCGTTTATGCAATCTTCAGGACCGCGCATGATCTTAAGAGGGGCTTGTATTCTGTGCCCCGAGGCTGGACAGCCTTGCGGACAACAACTTTAGGGCGCGCCTCATACAAAAGAACTCAGGTAGAGTAGAGAGGGATGGCCGGCTCCATTGCTTATTGCAAGGTAGCCAGATGTCGAGGACAAGATAACCCATTAGCCTCCTGGGAGGTCGTCCAATGGTAGGACACATGCCTTTGGAGCATGGAATTCTGGTTCGAGCCCAGGCCTCCCAGCCAAATCCTGATAAAGGGGATTTTAGGGGGTTTAGGGTAATACGTAGTGCGGTAACAGAAAAAATGCAAATCCCGAACGCTAAATGGAGCAGGGTCTCGAGTCCAACCAAAAGTTAGTTGAGATAAATATTATGCCCCGGAGCAATGGAATAAAAGTATTTTCCGGCAATGCTCACCCGGTGCTTGCCAAGGAAATTTGTAGGCGGTTACACATTAAGCTAGGAAGGCTTCTAGTGGGTCGATTTCCTGACGGTGAGGTAAAAGTTCAAATCCAAGAGAATGTGCGAGGCTCTGACGTTTTCGTGGTCCAGCCTACTTGCCGTCCGGTCAACGAAAACCTTGTTGAGTTACTGGTTATTTTAGACGCCCTGCGACGAGCTTCCGCAAAGCGAATTACGGCCGTCATTCCCTATTACGGCTATGCGCGACAGGACCGGAAAGACAGGCCCCGAGTACCAATTACCTCAAAATTGGTAGCTGATCTCTTGACTTCAGCCGGAGCTTCGCGCGTGGTAACTCTCGATCTTCACGTGGGGCAAATTCAAGGTTTCTTCAATATACCAGTGGACCATCTTTATGCTACGCCGGTACTTGGCGCTTACTTCAAGAAGTTAAAGCTAAAAGATTTAGTTGTGGTTTCCCCTGACTCAGGAGGTGTGGAAAGGGCCCGCGCCTTCGCTAAAAGACTTAATGTGCCTCTGGCAATCATTGATAAAAGACGAGGGGATGACCAGGCCGTAGAAGTTATGAATGTCATCGGTAACGTAGAAGGCAAGACAGCCCTCATTGTCGATGATATGATTGACACGGGCGGGACATTGGTACGCAGCATTGAGGCTCTCCTGGCAAAGAGGGCCAAAAAAGTATACGCTTGTGCTACCCACCCTGTGTTTGCCGGAAAGGCGATTGAAAAACTGATTGGATCTCATGTTACCAAGGTCGTTGTCACTAACTCGATTCCTCTTTCCGAAAATGCTAAACCGTACAAGCGGATCCATGTCCTGAGCGTTGGAGAGCTTTTAGCAGAAACCATCCGTTCGGTGCACCAGGAGTCCTCTGTGAGCCGTTTATTTGTTTAAGAATGGAACCAAGGCCAAGATATACGGACAGAATGACAGAACCAGGACCATGAAGGTTAATTAAGGAACTTCGAATTATGCCAGAAAAAATTTCCGTGGCAGCCAGGACTCGAAAGGAAAGAGGAAAGAATGCTGCCCGACGACTAAGGGCCTCCGGAGAAATACCCGCTGTGGCTTACAGTAATGGAAGCAAGGCGCTATCTTTAGCGGTCCACCCTTATCAAATCCAACAGGTTCTTAACTCTTCAGGAGGTCACAACACACTGTTTGATTTGAAGGTAGAAGGAAAGTCTACCGGCCAAGCCATGCTGCGTGATTGGGCGTATGAACCCCTGTGGGGTAAACTGCTACACGTGGATATCCTTCGAGTTGCAGCAGGAACCAAACTAAAGGTCAGGGTCCCTGTTCACCTGGAAGGTGAATCTAGGGGTGTTAAGGTTGACGGAGGCGTTCTCGACTTCGTTATGCGCGAAGTGGAAGTTGAATGCCTTCCAAAAGATATTCCTGAAGAGATGCTTGTCAATGTGAGCGAGTTAGGCCTGGGAGACGGAATTCGCGCTGGAGACTTTCCGTTTAACTCTGAAGTCAAATTAATCACGGACCCTGGTCATGTGATCGTTCATGTCATGGCTCCGCGTGTGGAAGAGGAGGAGGCCCCAGCCGAAGAGGTGGAGGCTACGGAAGGAGCATCGGAACCCGAGTTAATTCGCAAACCGAAGACTGCGGAAGAAGGTGAGAGTGAAGGCGACGCCGGGACTAAAGAATAAGCCCAGCCGGGATGGAATAAAATCTCTTGAAGTTGATCGTCGGTCTAGGAAATCCGGGTTCTGAATACGCGTTATCCCCGCATAATCTAGGCTTTATGGCCGTTGACCGATTAGCACAAGGCTGTGAGGCAAGGGTAACCAAAAAGGAGACTCGATCGCTGTCCGGCAAGGCCACCTTGGTTGGACAGGCTGTATTGCTTGCAAAGCCACAGACCTACATGAACCTGAGCGGGGAGGCAGTGGCTCAACTCCTGGCGAGGTATTCAATAGCACCCCAAGATACAATGGTTCTATTTGATGACCTCGACCTACCATTGGGGATGATCCGCATTCGCAGGCGAGGGACAGCGGGCGGGCATAACGGGGTAAAATCCATTATCGGTGCAATTCAGACCGACGATTTTGTTAGGGTGCGTATGGGAATCCAGCCAAACCTCAGCTCACCCCCTGAAGAAACAACTGCTTACCTTCTAGGGCAGTTTCGCAGGAAAGAGTTGGGGGCGGTATCGGACCTTCTGGATCAGGCCGTTGACGCTGTTCACATGATCCTAAAAGAGGGGCCCCGGAAAGCCATGAATCGGTTTAATCACCGGGTCTCGACCAGGTCAAAGGAAAACGGAGGATAGGTTGTGGCAAGAGAATACGAATTAATGTTCATCGTAAAACCTGACTTAACTGAAGAAGAAAAAGATAAAATTGTTAGCCAGGCAACAGAATGGGTAACTAGTTCTGGAGGCGAGGTTACTGAGGTCGATAAAGTCGGAACCCGAAAACTAGCCTACCGTATCGAGGGACACCGAGAGGGCTTCTATGTTCTGATCCGCCTGAAAGCGGTAGGGGACACAGTAAAGAAAGTTGAACGGCGCTTAAAGGTAACAGACTCCGTCATAAAATTTATCTCAGTACGCGTAGACGAAGAACTAAAAAAGCTGGAAAAGATGAAAAAGAACCGCGAAAAACGCGAGGCGAGGCGCAAGGCTCGGGCTCGGCCGGCAGAACAGGCAGAACAAGAAGAAAAGAAAAAACCAGCATCGGCTGAGGCAAGCTAAATTTCTTAGGAGAAACAAGGACTGTGGCAGAACAAAAAAAATATGGCAACCGAAGTTCACGCCCCGGAGGTGGTCGGCGGCAGTATTTCCGTCGCAAGAAGGTCTGTAAGTTCTGCACGGAAAAAATTGACGACATCAATTACAAGAATACTGGGTTGATTGGTCAGTTTGTCTCCGCCCAAGGAAAGATTCTTCCTCGTCGCCTGACTGGAGTCTGCTCAAGACACCAGAGGAAACTCACTGTGGCTGTTAAGCGAGCTCGTAACATCGCAATGCTTCCATTTGCGACGCGGTCCTAAAAACATAAGAAACACTAAAGATCTCTGTAGGAGAATCAGATGGAAATAATTTTACTCCAAGAGGTGGACAAGTTAGGAGCCCCCGGACAGGTCGTCCGGGTGGCAAACGGTTACGGACGTAACTACCTATTACCAAAAAAGTTAGCTATACCAGCAACCCCAGGAAATCTTAAGATGCTCGAACAAAAAAGGGCCAAGCTTCTTCGACTGGATGCCAGGAACAAGGAGGGCGCCGAGAAGTTAGCTGAGCTGCTTGAGGAACTCACCGCCGTCATAAAACGAAAGGCTGGTGAAAAGGAAACCTTGTTTGGCTCAGTAACCTCGCTTGACCTGGCCGAATGGCTTTCCGCCCATAAATTTGAAATTGATCGAAAAAAGATTGACCTTCGAGAACCCATTAAGATTCTAGGAGAGCACTCGGTGCCTATTAGACTTCACCGAGAGGTTATCGCTTCCCTAAAGGTTCGCGTAGAAGCTGAAGGTCAATCGGAAAAAGAACCCAAAGAAAAAGAAGGCGAATGATTTTATCCTCTGGAGGCCTCCAGCCCTAGAGGCTCCGGAAAGAATAGCTACGCTTACCTCGATGCCTGTCGACACCTCAAACCGAAAGCAGGTACCACAGAACCTGGAAGCGGAGCGCGCCCTATTGGGTTTTATCCTGTTGGATAATTCCACCCTGAACACCGTAGTTGAGCATGTTACCCGGGAAGACTTTTTCTCTGAGTCCCACCGCCAGATCTTCCAAAAAATGTTAGGGCTTTCCGAAAGTAACCACCAAATTGACGTCGTGACGCTTTCGGAAGGATTAGGACAAGATGGATGGCTAGAAAAGGTAGGCGGCGTAACTTACCTTGCGGAGCTTTCAGAGGGAGTTCCGTTCGGTACCTCATCTAACATTACTGAATACACCCGCATCGTTAAAGAAAAATCCACCCTGAGACGGCTAATCAACATTTCTGAAAACCTTATTTCCCGAGCTCAGCAGGAGGGCGACGATGCTGAAACAATGATCGATCTTGCGCAAGGGCAATTTTTTGAAATTGCATCACAAAAGGTAAAAACTGGTTTTCTGGGTATCAAAGACATCGTCAAGTCAAGCTTTGGAACCATTGATGTCCTCTTTGACCGCGGCCAACGCGTCACTGGTATCGAAACTGGCTACACTGACTTGGACAATATGACCTCAGGGTTACAGCCCTCAGAACTCTCGATTTTGGCCGCTCGTCCCTCCGTAGGAAAAACCGCCCTCGCACTCAATATCTCCGCCCATGCAGCCATAGGAAGAAAAAAGTCCGTCGGCGTAATTTCGCTTGAGATGAGTAAGGAATCGCTGGTCTTGCGGCTTCTTTGCGCACAAGGTCGGATTGACAGTCACAAACTTCGGACCGGGTTTCTGAAAAGCCAGGAACATTGGCAACAAATGTCACGCGCCCTAGGACAGCTTGCGGAAGCGCCTCTTTACATTGAAGATACGCCAGCTCTGACCATAATGCAGATCCGCGCCAAAGCGAGACGCCTAGCTGCCGAACAAGGATTAGACCTGTTAGTGATTGACTACCTGCAGCTAATTAGCGGTGGAAGGCGCTTCGAAAATCGCACTCAGGAAGTCTCGTTTATCTCCCGCAGCCTAAAAGGGATAGCTAAGGAGTTAAATATTCCCGTTCTGGCACTCTCGCAACTCAGTCGAGCCCCAGAAGGAAGGCCGGGTCATCGACCGCAACTCTCAGACCTCCGTGAATCTGGGTCTATTGAGCAGGACGCTGATGTCGTTTTATTCCTTCACCGTCCTGATATGTACCGGCACCGGGATGATGGTAAGGATAACGACGAGCCAGCCGGAAAAACAGAATTAAATGTGGGCAAACAGCGAAACGGGCCAACAGGCCAAGTGAACTTGGTGTTTCTGAAACCGTATGCCCTGTTCGAAAACTACTCTTCCATGAATGAACCTCTCGATGATCCCATAGGTGAACCTGTGGAGTAAGGTTCGGTTCAACGAAGAACAACATAAATCAAAAAGGCCACTCCAAACGATCCGGTGAAGAAACCTGAAACACTTCTCAGGCCTACCTGGGCAGAAATTTCCCTATCAAAACTCAAAGCCAACCTAGCACGTCTGCGCCTCCTTACGGGCCCAGATCGCCGCATCATGGCCGTTGTCAAGGCAGACGCCTACGGCCATGGGGCTGTGCCCGTTGCTGAAACCCTGGAAAAAGCAGGCATAGACTGGTTCGGTGTTGCAACTGCAGAAGAAGCTATAGAACTGCGCCATGGGGGAATTTCCCGACCAATTCTCTTGCTAGGAGGACTCTACCTGAGTGACCCTGCACATCTCGTCGAGTACGATCTAATTCCCACTGTTTCCTCCACTGCCAGAATGGACACTTATGCTGAATGTGCACGGCAACTTGGAAAACCAATTGGGTTCCATCTAAAAATAGATACTGGCATGGGGCGCCTAGGGATGCCACCAGAACTCTGGCAAGCATTCTTAGATCATTATCGTCAACTCGAAGGCATCTCTCTAAAAGGAATACTAACCCACCTGGCATCGCCCGAGAAACAGCAAGCGCACCAGCAGCTGCAACGCTTCTCGGCCTTAATGCGAGAGTTGCACGCCTCCGGGGTGAACCCTAAATGGATTCATGCATCAAACAGTGCCGCCCTGATTACCCAAATAACCAACAATCTCGGATTTAGTGAAAATCTGGTTCGTGTCGGTGCTCTTCTCTATGGCTTCTACCCACCTTTCGATTACAACCAGCGTCAGAGTACTGTTTTGGCGGCTGATTTTAAACCTCTACTCGAACTAAAATCGCGCATTGTGTTTTTAAAGGATTTTCCAGCGGGAGCGTTTCTCGGTTATGGAGGAACCTTCCGCACTCAGCGTCCCTCTCGAATCGCGACAGTGCCAATTGGATATGCTGACGGACTAAGCAGAAAACTCTCTAATCGAGGCCGTGCCATCGTACGTGACCATTATGTCCCAATCGTTGGGAACATCAGTATGGACTTAGCCTTACTTGACCTCACAGAGGTTCCCGGCGCAGAGGTTGGTGATGTGGCCACCTTTATCGGTACTTCGCCCCATTGCAACATTGGAGCCCGCGAAGTAGCTGATCAATTAGATACATTACCTTACGAGGTCCTCTGCTCCATCGGCAAAAGGGTGCCACGAATCTATCTCTAATGAAAGTTTCAGTAATAAATTTAAGGATCTACCGACTGACACCAAGGGGCAGATACACCCAATGGGTTTCACACTGACACTCCGGGCAGGGGCGCCTAAAGGGTTGGGACGATTTAATCTCCTCCAGTTTTTCACAGCTTACTTGCATGGCCTCACGCGTTCGGCAACGGACACATTGCACCATTGCGACATAAGACATTTTCAGTGTCTTACTTTGTAGAATTTTACTCATAGCAACTAGTAGTGCCCGTCTCCCTTCTGGGATGATAACATAGTGCCTGACTTCGCCTTTTAACCAAAACTATGACCATCGATGTTGGTTGCGGAAAAAATAAGATTGAACCCGGATCTCTAGGTCTCGATCAGACGCTCGACTCCTCAGCAGACGTGATCTGTAATCTAGACCAGCTTCCTTGGCCCTTGCAGGACAATTCGGCCTCCCGGATTTACCTTTCGCACGTCCTTGAACACCTAAATGACTTAATGGGAGTCATGAAAGAGGTATACCGCATTGGCCAGCCTCGGGCAAAAATTCATATCATCACTCCTCACTTCAGCTCCCATAATTCCTTCTCTGACCCAACACATCGCCACCATTTGGCTGCGCAAAGCTTCCGTCATTTCACGGGTGAGTCCTTCCAGCGATTTTCAGGCCAGGCCTTTCGTTTCCGTATCCTCGACTGCCGAGTTACATTTGGCCACAGTTTTCTTTTGGATGGGATAGGCCGTGCCATCGCTAGCTGGTCACTCCCTTGGTACGAAAAGCACGCAGCTTGGATTTTTCCTGCACAGGAAATTTCCTGCACCATGGAAGTCATCAAAACCTAGTCTCTTATTGGATCATGAAAAGCTGGACAGAAATCCTTTTATTGGACCTTTCTTTTCAACTGTTCGAGGGCTTCCTGGGAAGGATTGTAGCCAGGGAAGAGCTTTAAGGCCTTTTCGAAGCAACTGCGAGCTTTCTTATAAAGCTCCTGGGCCACATATATACGTCCCATGTTATGGTAGGGAAAATGGTAGGAATTATAACGGCGCGACTGAATCGCACGCTCCAGCCAGGGCAAAGCCTCATTAAATTTACCCTTTTTAATCAGATACGATCCAATATCGTTATATGGGTTTCCAAAATCTGGGTCAACCCGGATGGCTTTCTTGCATTCAGCAATTGCATCATCTTCCCTTCCTTGAAAATGGTATGTCCAACCAAGGAAGGTGTAAGCTTCAGCAGTCGGGTGAAGGTCAATTGAGCGCTGATAAAGCCTGACGGCCATATTAAAATCCTTGGCCATTTGACATTGATAGGCTTCTTCTAGTAATTGCCAAGCCGACTTGAGGTTTTCCGCCTTCATAAGCTATTCCCTTTTCTTTACCCTTTCAGCATAACACTCTACCAACACCCATGTCAGCAGTCAGCACGCCACCCTCCCTTTAACCTATCGCCACAACCAAAAAGGCATAATCCCTTCTTAGTTATCCCGTTAATTAAATTGGGTTAAAAAAGTAAATATTACAACACCCTAACTTGTAATGCTTCCAGGCCTAGGAGCCATTACCAAAAGGAGGAAGCAGTACAGGAAGCTTTCTTGTTTGGCCTCGTGAGGCCTTCAGTTCCATATCGTCAAAAAGGAGTGCAGGAGCAATAATAGAAGTGGGAAGTAAATCCACTCCCGACAGAGAGCTGGCCACGGTAAGGTGATTATAAACTGCTAGTTCGTTTCCGGCGGAAATAATGTCACGCAGTGCCCGCGGATTCATCGATGCAAACTGGAGCCCACGCACTAACTCTTCACGCCCATCCTTTGCCCAAACCCGATATATTAGAACTGGGCCCTCTGGTAGTCCCGAAAATGCGCCCCCAAGTGGTCCACCTGCAGTCTCCATTGCAGAGGCGAATGACCGACTGCCAGCAGGGACCACTGGCCCAATTTTCCGTATAAGCAAACCAAAGGGTTTTTCCTGTGCTTTCACCTCCTTAATTAACTGAACCTTTAACTTGCTGAAATTAACCCCTTCTGTGGTAGTCACAAAGAGATTCCCTGGTTTTGCCTGGACTACGCCGGCTGAACCTAATGATCGACCATGCCCATTCGAGTGAAATATTTCCTTTCGAGGAGAGCGAGACATTAAAAAGCTAATCAGTCTTCCGTTCTCAACTAGCCTTACTGATTTAGCCCGAACACCCTCACGATCCACCGAAAAAGAACCCATTAACTGAGATCCATTAAAAATTTCTCGTGTTGGATCATCCGTCACGTCAAAAAAAGTAGGTAGCACGCGTGCTTTCCATCGCGAACTCCAAGCGCTCGACTGAGAAAAATTCCGGAAGCCCATTCCGCCCTCGGGGCGCTCCAGTGGTCTGGTCCCAGAAAGATGAGGTGCAAGCAAAACAGCCAGGAGTCGGGCAGCTGCCTCAGATGTAAGCAGCACCGGCCCGGAGTAATCCTCCGCCAATGGAGCTTTTGCCAGCTGGATGAGCTTCGTTGCCATATCTTTTAACTTTTCCTCAAGGGTTGCTTCTACTGGCAGCTCATCAAGGTCCCGCACGAGTATTAGCTCTTCGTTTCTTAGCGGAGATCCATCCTTCGCCTGCATTGCAGCAGCAGCACGGAACCCAACTACACTCTCAGGGAGGCGATTCCGTGAACCCTCACTGTTCAAGAAATACTTGTTTCCCTGATAAACATTCAGTTCGACTGAGGAACGTTGAATCTGTGGAAAAATCTTGAAAAGAGAAGACAGCCGGCGTAACTTTTGCTCCCAGCTGGCGCCAGGGGCTGCTTGCCTAACCTCTGGAGCTACCTCCACTAATGCTTCAGCAGATGAGAAGTCATCGATCAACTCCCCTTCTTGGAGGTTCCTCCGGTAGGCTCGTTTCTGGGATAAAGCTTCCAGGGCTTGTTTATAGGTATAGTCTGTGCGCAACCAAAAGGCCCGCCGAAGAGCATCATAATTGTCCTCGATTGGAAGGTAGGATCCCGCCAAACCTGAGCCGGAAACTATCCCAAACGGCCGGCTGAACTCAAAATTACTGTTGTCCTGATGATAGCTACCTACACGGATCCGGACCTTGTAGGGCCGGGCATGCCTAAAGTTCGAAAACACCAGCCCGCCGAGTGACGCTGACAGCGCCCAATGCTTGCCATCTTCCAGGTAGTACTCCATGTAATAGGGGCGCTCTAGGTTCCCCATCTTTAACCCATCCATCGACCGATTCATCTCTTCTTTTAACGCTCTAAAGATAGAATCATTCGGTGGTGAAGCAGTGAGCACTCCAGCGGCCAATAGGACTCCAAAAACTAACCCGATAAAAATGAATCTCCCACGCATTATTTGGTTATTTTGATGATCCCACTGCATTCGCTAAAATCTCCTATTTAGGACAACCTTCCACCCATATGTCCTCTCCTACTAGAGCAACAACAATACATCGCTCATTGGATTAACGGAGGAGGAAGCATAGGAGGCCGGTCAAAACCCTTTGGTTGTTTCTGCACTTCAATTTCGGAAATCAAAAGAGCGGGAGAGGTTGCTGAAACCGACACCGCTCCCGACTCAGCTACACAGACACCATTAAAGATCTTACCTTGGTCTGATGCCCCCACAATCTTTCCTAGTACCGTCAGCGGCGTACCGACAATTCCTAAACCTCGGACTAATTGATCCGGGCGACCATCAGCAAAAACACGGTAGACCATCAGCGGAAGAACCTGGAAAGTTTGGGGACCAAAACGCATCGTCTCTGTAAAACCTCCCGCGATATCTTCGAATAGAAGCCCGTATTCCTTCTCCTGTCTCCTCACCATCGAAAGCAACCTTCTGCGAAGCTCCTTATATTGCATCTGCTTGGAAGCCTTAACAATCAGGTTTCCTTGCCGGGCAGTAACGACACCACCTGGTTGCCGTCGGCCGTGGCCGTTTGACCTAGAGAAGCCCTCAATCGGCCGGCGCGAAAGGAGAAAGTTCCTAAGTACGCCACCCTCTACGATACTTACAGATTGGGATGGGACCCCCTGATCATCATAAAAAAAATGGCCCATCAGTGGCTTACCCTCAAAACTTGGTCGGGTTGGATCATCAAGGATAGAGATAAAACTCGGTAGGATTTTCTTTCCCAGCTTTTGTGTAAAGGTTTGGCCCTCAAACTCATCGCGCTGGCGATGCCCCTCCACGCGATGCCCTAGGACTTCATGGAAAAAAACTCCAGCCGCACGGCCGGAAAGAATAGCTGGCCCCGAATAGGCTTCACTCACGGGTGCAACTCTCAATTTAGTCAACTCCCAGGCCAATCTCCGAACCTCTTTACGGATCTCTTCGTCAGCCGGCATCTGGCTCCAATTGGTAGCGTGAAAGGCAGCGTAGCGAAATAAATTCATGCCATCATCTGCTCGAGTTGAAGCCGACAGCGCCAACCGTAGCCGCGTCTCCCCAAAGCGCAGCTGTGTCCCTTCCGAATTCACAACATACTTTGTTGTGGTTATGACCGTCAGATCCACTTGCGAGGTGAGAATCTGTTGATACTCAAGAAATATGCGCGAGAAATCTTTTAGTCGTTCCTCCCACAGACCTCTATCCATCGAATAAGGAGGAGGTGAACTAAGACTAACCTGCAACTCCTCACGCGTGAAGTCGCCAACTATACTTTCTTCTTCCACCTTGATCTCTTGGCTGGCACGGATTTTTTCCAAGTCCTCGACTGCAATTCTGTACTGGCGGTCCGTTTCTCCCCAAAGGGAGGCACGGAGGGAGTCAAGATCGTCATCGATGCTTAATGGAATGAAGCCACCGCGGCGAAACAGTGACATGGCACCAGGTTCACCGCGTATCCCATGAGTGTTGTCCAGCTGATAATCCCCAACTCGCACGGTGGCATTGAGCAACCGGCCGCGGGTTTCCGTGCTGCTCTGAACCGCGCCATTAACCGCTTGAATGACTCCACTTCGAGAGTCAGTGATCTGGTAACCTATGAAGTAAGGGCTGGGTTTAGCTCGCTTTGCAAATCCCTTCATCGAACGAGAAATCTCCTGGTTCATGGCCTTCAATACAATATCGTCTTCAGCTTGAGCTGCTAGACCAACAGAGAACAAAAAACACAGTAAGGTGGGAAACAAATTGAGCATTCTATTTTTTTTAAAAAAAGATACAAGAAAGCCAGAACAAGGTGTATTTAAGTTTGATAGATTCACGTAAAGTTTGAGATTTCTCCTTTGGGTTTCGAACTGCTTTTACAAGATTAAGGGCTAGCGCTACGCTTCTCTTTAAGGTTAGGCTTAAAAGTATACTTCGCTTGATTAGATTGCACTTCACACTCAATAGGAATACGCGGAAAAAAAGGTTTCTTTTCCACTTGCCCACAGTCGAATTTCAGAGCAATTCCTTCAGCCACGCTCAAGCCACTCTGGACAAGCCCAATAATATCTAGGGCCCTTTCCCCATAGTCTAGCTCTTCTGTGGTTGCATGAAGGGCAGGAGCACGCGGCATATAGCGAGGGCAACAGTCGTGAAAAGGTTCACAGGAGATCTGGTAGGTCCCGATTCGACGAGCCGTCTCCAAAATATCTAGCTTGTCATCTCCGGAAAGAGGCCGATAAATTGTGCATTTGACTGCCGAATCAACAGCAGCCAGATTTTGGATTGTCTGGGAGGCCACTTGGCCGACGCTGTCGCCAGTAACTAATCCCAGGGCGCGTTCACTACGTAAAGCTTCCTGTGCGATGCGGAACATCATTCTTCGATAGAGCAAGATGCGAAATTTTTCGGGAGCGTTGGTCATTATCTCACGCTGAATGGCTTCGAATGGAATGAGCAGTAGCTTTGAGCTGTACTGGTAATGAGTAAGCTGGCTAACGATATCAGTTGCTACAGGCACCGAGGACTCTCCTGGCCGGGAGGGCACCCCATAGAAATGGACAAAGCTCAAATGAACCCCACGCCGCATCATCTTGTAGGCAGCGACGGCAGAATCAAATCCACCCGAAAGGAGACAGAGAAGCCGCCCTCCGGTAGCTGCCGGCAAACCGCCACATCCTTCGATGCGCTCAGTATAAATCAAGGCTCCTCCAGGGATTATCTCCACTCGGCAGGTGATTTCCGGACTGGAGAGGTTAACCTTAACTTCCCCCCGCCCCTCTCGGCTAAGATGGTTGAGAATTACCGCTCCTAGATCACGTTCTAACTCCATGGACTTCATCGGAAATTTAGATCCTGCAGTTTTGGCACGCACTGCGAAACTCGAAAATTTTTTCCTAGCTAGCACCTCCCAAGCTTGGCGCCGGATTAATTCAACCTTGGTTGAGCTACGGTGAACCGAGGCAAAGTAAGCAATACCCATTACGCGACGCAGCCGTTCAGCTACCTGTCCCAGGTCAGTACCCTCTCCTAAGCTCAGCACTAGGCGTTGAGCAACGGACCGGATCTTAAGGACTTCCATGTCTCCCAAGGCCCGGCGCACATTGTCCACTAGACGCGTGCGGAAGAAGTTCCGATTTTTCCCCTTCAGCCAGAGCTCGTGGTAATGCACAACAAACTCCGACCCTGTGACCTCTGGTCGCATGAATCTAAGGGTATAGGTTTTACGCATTCCCCGCAAGAGTCGCAATTCATTGGCAACATGAGGCCCAAAATCTTTCACCCAAAGAAATAAATTTTCTGCCGTAACCTAAAGCCCTAGCGCATCCTAAGTTCACTAACTAGATTTACACTTCCCAGAGAGAACCTTCCCTTAAGAAAACTTTATTTTCTTGAGGAGAGAAAGTTTGACAGGCAAGCTATTTCGTATTAGTGTTTCGAGGAGAAAAAAGGGTTAGGAGGATAGCGTGGGATTAGGCAGGATCACTATCTTATCTTTGACCGTAGCTACGGTCAGTATAATCACCTGGGCTGCCCAGGAACAGACAAAGCAATCGGAACCGCAAAAAGGATCTACAGCGGATTCAGCTTCTCCCTCTCAAGAACCTGAGGAAACACAGGGGCTGCCCACGGCAGTGGCGTCTCCCGAGCAACAGGAGGATTTTCGGGCTGCTTTTGGCGAACCGGACTCTGACTTGAGAATTAGATTAGGAGAGCAGTTTCTTCTGGAGTGGCCAGAAAGTCAGCTCATTCACTTAATGTATTCGGCACTAGCGCAGGCCTATCGAGACAAAAACAACTATGGCAAGGTTGTGGAATACGGAGAGAAATGTCTAGTTCTGGACCCAGATAATGTAACTGCCCTATCCATAGTGGCACACACGCTTCCAAAAAGGCTCGAAGGGAGCGGATTGGAGCAAGCCCAAAAATTGAGCCGTTCAGCTCGATATGCTAAGCATGGCCTGAAAATGATAGATGATCTTCCTCAACCTGCCGAAAGTACGCCAGAAGTGTTTGAGGAAATTAAAAACGAGTTCCGGCAACTGTGTCACTCAGCTCTGGGCTTAGTGTATCTCCACAGACGTATGCCAAAGGAGTCACAAAAGTCGTTCGAGCTTGCCATCAGCTTAACGAGCTCTCCCTTCCCACAAGACTTTTTCCGTCTGGGAGAAGCTTACACCCACTTTACTGGCCCGAGGGAGATTGACTACGAAAAAGCCATTGGGGCCTACGAGAAGGCCTCCCAGCTTGCTCCAGGCACAGTTATCGATCAAGTGGCTACTGATCGAGTAGAGCAACTCAAGAAAACCCGAAAAGCCTTGGGGCTTTAGGGAAAGCAGGCGCATTCCGGCTGTGGAATGTTCCGCCTTTCCAGCTTGCTCCATTCGAGAAATCCAAAAAAGTTCTCCGGAAATCCTGAGTCTATAACTATACTTTCCCTCATTGTGAGGTGAAAAAGCCTGTCCACAATCAGTTAATACTTAATCATCGCGAGGCAAGAACTGATGGATTCAAATCTTCCCGATAAACCCTACGTGCCTGCTGAAACCTCAATGCGGGAGCTAACATTGAAGGCCTTGTTTCTGGGGCTAATCATGGCAATGGTATTGGGCTCAGCCAATGCCTACCTAGGACTCAAAGCCGGGATGACCGTGGCCGCCACATTTCCAGCGGCTGTCATTGCCATGGCCGCCTTTCGGCTCCCCTTTTTCCGAGGGACAACTTTGGAACAGAATATCGCCCGAACTACAGCTTCCGTGGGCGAAGCTCTGGTGGCAGGAGCGATCTTCACGCTGCCTGCCTTTGTCATGGCGGAAGTCGAAGGTCGGCCATTATGGGAAAATTTCCATTATTGGGAATCGTCGCTCATCTTGTTGATCGGGGGCGGGCTTGGCGTGATGTTTATCATCTTGCTACGTCGGACGCTTGTTGTGGATGCAAAACTTCCTTTCCCTGAAAGCAGAGCCTGCTCGGAAATTGTAAAAGCAGGACAGAGAGGTGAAACAGGTGCTAAATATGTCTTCGGAGCAATGGGGCTGGGCATGCTACTTCAGATTACTAAACACTCCGCTGGGTTAAGGTTGTTCCGGGAAAGCGTGGAGGTTGTGGTCCAATTTCCTCAGTCAGTAATTCGCCACTTCGCGAGCGACCGCAGCCCTTTGGGGACCATCTCACATTCCGGCGCGCTTGCTTTTTCCACTCCCGCCATCTCACCAGCTCTTATCGCAGTGGGATATATTGTCGGGCCAAGACTCTCATCGATTGCCTTTTCTGGAGGTGTGCTGGCTTGGTTAGTGTTCATTCCTCTCGCCCTTTTCTTGAATCCTCAAATCAGTGAGCAGCTATCCCATCAGGGTGGGGTGGCAACAGACGGGGATATCATCTACTCGATCTGGTACAACCAAATTCGCCCCATAGCTGTGGGTGCCATGTTGGTGGGAGCAGTAAACACTCTTTGGGGACTACGTGGTTCGATCCGGTCAGCCATCCAGGGTGCCTTCCGTAAGGCCAGCACGGTGGCCACGATTAACCGCCTAGAAAAAGACTTAAACTTGAAAATTATCTCATTTGTCACCTTGGGCCTCACCATTCCCATGTCAATTCTCTACTACCAGTTTAGCGGCAGTGTTAAAGGTGCCGTGCTGGCCGCCTCAGTAATGATGGTCATGGGATTTCTCCTATCCACGGTAGGAGGCTACTTGGTGGGATTAATCGGTTCCTCAAATCAGCCGGTCTCGGGCTTAACAATCACAACCCTTGTAATTGCTGCCTTACTAATGGTGAGTATGGGAGTTACAGGGGCAACCGGCGTGATCGCTGTTCTTGGGGTAGCATCGGTCGTATGTTGTTCCTGCGCTGTTGCCGGAGACATGATACAGGACTTAAAGGTGGGTCATCTTTTAGGGGGAACCCCCTGGAAGATGGAAGTGGCCGAAATTATATCTACTATTGTGATTTCCTTTGTTCTCGTAGTTCCGATAATGCTTTTACACAAGGCAAATCTTGCTAGTGGGGGTATTGGTATTGGAGACAAGGAGCTTCCTGCCCCCCAAGCAGGATTGATGGCACAGCTATCTCAAGGAATCGTGGGTGGGGATATGCCTTGGGGTTTAATTTTCTTCGGAATGTTTTTATCTATAGCCCTGATCCTAATTCAATCCCCCTCACCCATGTTAATCGCCGTTGGAATGTATTTACCATTTGAGACAACTGCAGCAATTTTTTTGGGTGGAATCCTTAAAGCAATTACTAGCTTGTTGGCTCAAAGGAAACATCAGCAAGGGGCGAAAGCCTCACAGGTAGAAAACAAGGGTACGCTCCTAGCTTCGGGGTTGATCGCAGGGGAAGCGTTAATGGGGGTCTTTTTGGCTGCCATGGTATTAGCCATGAAAAGCGAACCGAAGTCGTTGACAGGATTCCTTTTCGGTGTTGGAGAATTCGATTTCGTGAGTCAACACTTAGGTGGATGGCTTTCTTTAGTGGCGCTCAGCGCCATTACATGGGTTCTGGTAAGTATCCCCCTTAGTAAGGCCAAAGGGTAATGTTCCTTAGATCACTCTTCCAAGTAAAGACTAGAGGAGGCAAAAGGGAGCGCTAGAAAAAACCCAAGAGGAAGCCTGCTGTCTATCCTCTTGGGTTTTCATTTTTGCGTATTCAGACTAACTTATTATTGTTTCTTGCTCGTGCTGTTCTTGGCTGCGCGTTTCTTCGTTGCTGTTTAACTCTCCTCTTAAATTTCCCAAAACACACTACACTCATGCATAGCGTACAACAACATAGTGGATTGTATAGTGACTGTGCCAAACCTTGTCAAGAAAAAAAACCGAAAAATAATTTCCTATTTTTGTTTTGGTTTTCCCATCGGCGCGCTCAGGAAACACTAGGGTTTCACAACAGGGGAAAAGTAACTGCTTCGTGCATTTAATTTTATTTGTGGGCGATTAACATGAACCTGAATAGTGTGTAGTTCCCCATCGGAAGCGGCCGGTGAGAACCCCAAGATATACTGGCCGCGGACCTGGTCCGCAATCCGCGAGTAAAGCGGATCAAGCGTGCGCAGGCGGGTGGCTGCGAAGATATCTCCTCCTGTATCCCGTACATAACGTGACAGCAAATCAAACCGCTTCCACACCCACCGCTTATTAAAATGGATCGCATACACAGAAACGTCGGCCCGTACTAGAGCGTCCAAAGCATCTTTGTATTTCAACCGATTACCCGAAGCGTATCTTCCGTCAGAAATTATTAGCACCATCCGGCGTCGGCCCCGCGACCGAGATTCAAGATCACGAGCCGCAACAAACATGGCATCGTGAAGCCGCCTGCCCGGTGGCTTCTCCGGAAGCTTTATTCCTTGGGTAGGATCAATCGGCTGTCCCCCGATAACTGAAATACCCGCCAAGGGTGACCCCATGAAGCCAGGACGCCTGCCCTTAGGAAACTTCTTTAACGTAGCTCGAAACAAGATTTCCGGATCTTGGGTAAATGGCTGTAAGCGGCGGACGGTACGATCAAACAGGTAAAGAGCTTGCTCATCATTAGGGTCGAACGAATTACTGAGAGAGGCTAGCGTCTTTTCAACTAACTGCATATATTTTTGGGGCATTTCACCATCAAGAAGAATTACAGCCGAAAGGGGATTGGTTGCGGTGGAAAAAAGGCGAATTTCCCGCTTCTTCCCATCCTCAAAAACCTGGAAGTTGTCTTTTGTAAGGTCTTCTACCAGATTTCCAGCACGATCCTTAGCTGTAACTGGCACAATTACCAACCCTACCTGCTCACGAAGAAAAAAGGGCTCTTCAGGATTCTCCTGGGGTACACCTTGAGCGCGAAACCCATCCTGTACAGGAAAAAATAGCAAGCTCAAAAAAAGAGAACCACATATCCTAAATCGTTTCATTCTACCGGAATTATACCCTCCTAAATCATCAAGAAGCAAAGCTATGGCATTCTGTTACACAAACCTTTTGGCCGTAACAAGACGACCTGCTAAGGCGTGCTTGCAAAATTGCACCTTCTACTTTTACCCTCTTCCCGGATCGGTTAAAATATAGATAGTCTGATAGAATAAAAAACTGAGACCACAAATACTAAATACCTGATTAAAACAGGATTTCTTTGATCGCAGAATGTAATTCTTCATCACAATGGAGTGCTGGTAGGAAAATCTACGGCCGGGTAAACTCTACTGCCCACCTTCTATTTGCTCGAGGAATAGAATCCGCAATCACTTATGATCAATTTCCAAGATAAACTTCAGCAGGTAAACCGAGCCCCACTGCAGGCCGTTACCCTTGATACCCTGCAAATTAACGTAGGAAAGCTTTGTAACCAAACCTGCCGCCATTGCCACGTCGACGCAGGGCCCACTCGAACGGAAGTAATGACACGGGAAACAGCAGAGTTGGTCGCTGACGTCCTGAAACGTCATTCATTCACTAAAATTGACATTACTGGAGGAGCTCCAGAGCTCAACCCGAATTTCGAGTACCTTACCACCAAAGCTCGCGCCCTCCACCCACCTGTACATGTTATGGACCGCTCAAACCTGACTGTCTTTTACGAAAAGGGGAAGGGTCACCTTCCGGAATTTTTAGCCGAACAAAAAGTGGAAGTAATCGCCTCTCTCCCTTGTTACACAGAGGTTAACGTTGATGCGCAGCGGGGACTAGGAGTATTCAATAAAAGTGTAGAAGCCCTGCAGTGGCTGAATCGCCTCGGCTATGGACATCCGGATAGCGGACTAATTCTAAATCTAGTGTACAACCCTCTTGGTGCTACACTACCCCCTCCACAAAAAGATCTAGAAAAAGATTATAAAAGCCATCTGCGTAATGAGTTCGGCATTGAGTTCAATCGGCTTTATGCTATCACCAATATGCCCATCAATCGTTTTCTTAAAGATCTCAACCGCCAAGGTGCCTATACCCAGTATATGGAACTGCTGCTCGAAAAATTTAACCCCGCCACGGTGGGCAACATCATGTGCCAGTCCTTAATCAGCGTTGGTTGGGATGGAACGCTTTACGACTGCGACTTCAACCAGATGCTTGAAATGCCAGTCATTGATGGTCTACCTCGCCACATCCGCGACTTCGACCACTTTTTGCTCGCGCGCCGGAAAATTTTTACTGGGAACCACTGCTATGGCTGCACAGCAGGAAACGGGTCAAGTTGCTCCGGTACACTGAATTAGGTATTTCCTCAATGAACCTCGCCCCTTAAATCCAAAGAGCTTTAAACAAATGGAAATTCTTGGGGGAATTTTATTATTGGCGTAAAGGAGAAGCCGACTATCAGGGAGTGAAATTTAAGAGGGTTATGTTTTATGGGACATGCGGTGCAACATCAAAAACCCAACGTATCCCCAGCCGTCCCCTCTTTAAACTTAACCGGGTCCAATCTCCCTTGCTAGTTCCTTGGAAAGTATCATGGTCCACATAAGCAAAAACCTGTGGGAGGTCAGCAATTGGCGTGGCCAAGGTTACCGAGTAGGTCTTCATGAAAAAATAATTTTCCTGGACTTTCCGCCTCAATACGGCTGCTAGCATGACCTGGGTTTCGCTCCGGTCTCGAAAGCAATTTACAAATAAGGTGGCCGTCAGTGAGGGTAGGCAGATAAAAAAATAATCAATGCTTCAAACCCAAGCCACAGCAAAGGAGTTCGAAAAGAGGAAAACCAGATTTTCTAGGATTCGCCCGGTAAACTAAAAGTGGTGCTACAATTCCCAAAACTCCTATCATCCCCAGCATCACATTCCACAGAATCTTTTCATCTAAAACCACGTAGAAATGGACCGTGACCACTAGCACCACAAGGCTGCCGACCACCGCTAACACTTGTACTCCACGTCTTCTTATGATCGCATTGCGGATGCGGACTAAAACAAAATCTTCAATCCAAATTGAATCTGGCGGGCAGGGCCAGCGTAAGTTATTTTTCCAAATGTCGGCCGGTCCACGAAGCTTTCTGGCAAACCAAAGTTGGTCCGATTTAAAAAATTGAAAAACTCTGCTCTGAACTGAAAGTTCACTTCCTCCCAAACGTGAAATTTTCTTGTGAACGCAAGGTCTAAGGTGGAGTAATTTGGGCCAATGAGAATGTTTCGCCCTGAGTTTCCAAAGTTAAATGGATCCGGAATTTCAAATGCATCCACATTAAAAAATTCCTCAGGAGTTGGATTCGTCAACCGGGCATCACCAACCAAGTTCGGCCGGTCATGAGCAAAAAATCCTCCCACATTCCCGGTATTACTATTGTCAGTAGTGAGCCGCGGAGTAAAGGGTTGCCCAGATCGTGCTGAAAAAATAGTGCTCGCCTGCCAGTTCCTAGCAAGAGCAGGGAAAAAACCGCTTTTCCCCATCAACCAGCGGCCATGCGGCCCGAGGGGTATATCATAAACCAGGCTAATAGCCAGGCGGTGCCGGAGGTCAAAGTTCGAAAGGCTTCTCTCTGCTCGAGTATTCCAGCTGTCCTGAGGTGTATTGCCGTCACCCTGGCTTTCAAGAAATGCCGAAGCATTGTCGATTGATTTCGAAAATGTATAGGCCGCAGAAAAATACAGCCCGCCCGAATAGTGCTTCCTTACTCTGGCTTGAAGGGCATGATAGATAGAAGAAGCAGCTGACTCGATAATCAAAATATCGTTAAATTCAGGAAACGGGCGCCGCGGAGCAAGATCTCCTGGCCCAGGCAAAGGTTGGTTTAAGTTTCGCTTCATCACTAATCCTGTTCCCTTGGAGCCAACGTAATCCATTTCAAAAAGAATCCCCTTTACCAATTCATTTTGGATACCAAAACTCCACTGCTGCATATAGGAAGTGCAAAAATCCCGAGCTAGGGTAATAGGGCTCGGAGCAGGAGAAAATGCCTGCGTACTAGGAAAGGGATCATCTAAGGTGAACGGCCCAGTACTTCCAGGGAAGAAAAGATTTAACTGGAAAAAAGGTGGATTAAAGTAGAGGGCAGAATTTTCGACCAGGGTCCCACTATCATAAAAAATGCCGTAGGCACCCCGAAAAACCATCTTACCTTGGCCGTGAGGATCCCAACTGAATCCAATGCGAGGGGCAAGATTGTTGCGGTCAGAATTAAACCCGGCTCGAGGTACTCCATTTTTACCGACATGCATCAGGCTTTGTGTTTCCACATTAAACACCAATAGACGATCATGGGCATCTACCGGAGGTGTGTTGAGCTCGTACCGCATCCCTATACTCAATGAAAGACGTGGATGGATTTTCCAATGGTCCTGGAAAAAAAAATTGTAGGCCGTGGTACGCAAAGCCTGTGGATTATCATTCACAGCGGAGATACTCATTGCAGGAAATCCGAGTAGCAGATCTGCCAAGGAGTCCCCAGAAAAAATGGGCTGAAAATTCAATTGCCCCCGTCCGAATAAGTCATTAAACCCATCCTGTCGGTAATGTCGAAATTCAAAACCGCCTTTCAGGAAATGTGGTCCCTGATGGAGACTTATACTCTCGGAAAAGTGATAGGTGCTGGTTACACGAGCCAAAGGGAGATTTGGATCATCCCCAAGCTGTTCGTAGCCCGCCAGAACCAATGATGGGAACCCCTGGTCGCGCACGGGCACATCGAGGCCTGTGATCCCAAGATCTCCCAGAACACTGCGTCCTTGGTTCTGAGGAAACACCTCACGGCGCAGACGGTTAAAACCGAAACGGAAATCATTAAGCACTCTAGGGCTAATCACGTGCGTATCGCTAATTGCTAGATTCTGACCTTTATCTAGAGTGTTGGTCCCGAAACCTGGGACGTTGACCTTTTTAGATGTGAAAGGGTCAAAATCAAAGTCATCAATTAAGCTATACCGCGAAAAGAAATGGTTTTTTGGGCCGAACGCACGGTCTAGGCGCAGGTTAAACTGAGTGCTGTTTTCTGTGCCTACCGGCGAGGCAAGGAAATTTGCTCCTGCCACATTACGATTCGGACTAGGGTATAACGCTGCTAGATTTCTGCCAACGGGGTGGATGCGAGCCTCAGGTATCCGGTTTCCGGAGAAAGGAATCCCTGTTAACGGATCAAGTATAGTTAAGCCAGACTGGGAGAAGTCACCGGCTTTCTCCAGCTCAGTTGGTACGCTGGCCAAGCGGCTTTCTGCTCGGCGTGTGCGCACTCCTTCAAAATTAAAAAAGAAAAAAGTTTGATCCTTGGTTAATGGTCCGCCCAAGTTTCCCCCAAATTGGTTACGCTGGAACCGTGGAATTATCTCATTTTGGGGGGCAAAAAAATTGGGTTGATCAAGGCGTGAATTACGGAAAAATTCGTAAGCAGAACCATGGAAGTTGTTTGTGCCAGATTTTGTAACCACATTAACCTGCGCACCACCACTCCGGCCGTACTCGGCATCATAATTCGCTGAATGGATTCTGAACTCTTGTATGGCGTCCACTGAAGGATTAACAACCATCCGGTTTATAAATAGATCGTTATTATCTACGCCATCTAAGAGGAAATTATTCGATGCCTCGCGTGCGCCACTTACGTTTACGCTGCTGTTCGCCTGTATCGAGAGGCGGGAACCTGCTGCCGGTGGAACAGCACCCGGACTAAGTAAGGACAGTTCCAGATATTGCCGCCGATTAAGGGGCAAGCTGAGTATTTCTTCTCCCTGGACAATTGATCCTCGTTCAACAGTTTCTACCTCCACTAAAGTGCGTGCAGCAATAACTGTAATTTCTTCCTGGGTACTCCCAACCTTCAGTTCGAATTCGACAGAAGCAATTTCACCAACGTTCAACCAGATTCCCTTAATAATTCCGGTTTGAAAACCACGAAGAACGGCTACAGCAGAGTAAGTACCTGGATTCATTAGTGGGAAAACGAAGCGTCCCTCTGGTCCAGTGGTTCCGGTTCGACTAATACTTGTCTCTTCCTTCGTAATTCGGATTTGAACACCTGGCAGAAAGGCTCCAGCCTGGTCCACAACTCTCCCAAAAAGAGTTGCCGTAGCTGACTGTGCACGAGCTTGCTCCACCGGAAAACAAACGAGGAAAAAAATAGAAAGTGTAAAGACGAGCCGAATTATTGATGAAAGGCTCATGGTTTTAATGGGGCTTGAGAAACCACCAAGAAGGAAGTGCTTAGTTTAATTCCTTAACCAACAGATCTTTAAAGCGCACTTCCATGGGCGGACCTTTGTGTACCTGAAGTGCGAAGATCCCTTCTGCTGCCTGGGTGTCTCGAATATCTAAAATTACCAACCCATTCAAGCGTGTTTGAAGATGGTCACCGTCGGCCATGATTTCATATTCATTCCAGCCAGTGCGGTTAACCCTCAGTTTTTGAGGGTCAGGCTTGTACAGGATGCCTCGACCATTTTCTTCGTAGAGAACACCCCACCACCCGTCAGCGAGGTCAGCCTGGTAGCCGCTGACACCGCCGTTATTGTACTCGCTGCGATACTGAATTCCGCTATTACCTTCACCCTTTACCAAAAGTACTTTCAAGCGAAGAACAAAGTTACGATACTTTTTTACCGTAGAAAGGAACTCATTGCGGGGAATTTTTCCATCGGTGCGGCCCACAATTACACCATCCTCGATGGACCAAAGGTCCGGTTGTCCTCGCCAGCCCGTAAAATCTTTTCCATTAAAGATCGTCTGCCATTCAGATTGGCTCTTGAGTGGTGCAGCCAAAATTACTACCACCGCTAAAACACAAACCAAAGATAGGCAACCCTTAAGAAAACCAGAACTGCACTTGTACCTCGCATTGAACAATCTCACCATATCAAGCTCCCTCCTCTTTTGGATCAATCGAAATAGATGGCTTCTTCCAGCCCAATCTATGATCTGGCACGTTCAGCTGAGATACTAGCTACCGTGAGGATCCCTTCTCTAAATAGGCAAAGAGGTCCCAAACTTCTCGTGACGTCAAAATGTTTAGCAGCCCTTCCGGCATGGAAGATTTCTCTGAAACTTGCCTCTTAACGATGTCCCGCTTGGAAATATGGACCCGCGGGCCACCCATCTGCTGGAGAACCAGGGCCTGTGCATCTTCATTCGTAACGGTACCCAGATAGGAACTGCCATCCCGAACAGTCACATCAATAGTGCTCCAAAGATCGGAGACTGTGCGAGATGGAAAAAGGATTGCCTGGATCAGATCTTCACGGCTAAAACGCATTCCAACCGTTGTCAAGTCCGGGCCAGCTTCTGAGCCCACGTCCCCCAGCCGATGGCAGCTATCACAAAAAGCTTTCTGATAGGCTAGCTTTCCTCTTTCAGCCGAGCCCCGGTAGGCCATAGGGTCCCAGATTAAGAATTCAGTTAATTCTTGCTCGCTAAGCTTCTGAGTCCAGCCGCTCTTAGAAAAAGTTGGAATCCGTTTTGTTTGTCCGGCTGCCAATACCGGAGAAAGCTTCGGTAGGCGCGTCATCGCGGCTTTCTTTTCGTCCTCAGGTAAGCTTTCCAGCCAAGTAGTCCACATCGCCTCAAGAAACCCGGAGAAGCTGAACCCCCCTCTCCAGTCTTCCTTCTGGGTTTTCTCAAACCAGCGGATGAAAAGCTCCCGTTGCTCTCGACTCCAACCCTGGGAAATTGTCCTCAGACAGTAAGCATAAAAGATCGCTTGCTCACGGTCGTTGGTCTCGCGCGATATAGCCTCTAGGAGTTTTTCGACAGTTCCAGGTACCTGAAGATATGCAAGCGTCCTTGCCAACTCCCGATTTAGACGCCAATCTCCGCTCGGGAAACGATCAAGTAGGTTCTGGCCCATCGGATCGATAAGCTTAGTCCACCGAACTCCTTCACTTCGAATAAAAGAGAGTTGAATTATGCGCATTAATCGCAATAATTCATCATCCGAGAGATCAGATTGAAGTAGCTTGTGCTCTCGCGAAAGGAGCTCATCCATGTCCCAGGTTCCAGAAATAGTTTGAACCAGAGCCAGCAGGCTTATGATCGCGGTTCCTGTGTCTTCCTCTTTGAGAGCCCGATCTCTCCAAAGATTCCTATTCGTGCGCTCCAGAAGCTCGCGGGCTGAATAGCGCACAAAACGTTCCGAATGCCCCAACAAAGGCCAGAGCGAATCAATAAAGGAGGCATCAAGTTCTGTGGTCGGGTTAATATGCGCCCGGACTAGCGCTTCGCAGGCACGCCTCTGGACAAATGCCTCGGAGTCGGCCAACCGTGCAAGAAGCGCTTTTTTTGACTGGGAATTAGTGTGCAACCCTAGGTATAGAGTCGCTGCCGCGCGCACGTCCGTCTGCGGATCCCGGCTGAGCTCAACGAGTAATTCAAGATCGGGTGCTGGACCATGCACTTGAAGTAACTCGAGGGCTCTCACCCGATCGATGGCATTAGCCCTACCATCCTGGATCTTTTTTAAAAGTCCTGTGCCCCATTCTGGCCCCAGTTTGTTCTTTAACTGGCCAATTCGAGTCCTTCCCCAAGCTGAGCGAGGTTGAGGCTGTGCAAGTGCAGCCTCAACTCCTTCGAAAGCAACACGGGGCTTTGTTTGGGGCCCGCTGTATGAAATGCGGTAGAGTCCGCCCTGTGAATTACGGCCGCCTGTGGTGTAATAAACAAACCCATCTGGCCCAACCTCCAAATCCGTGACGTTGATAGGCCGGCCTACCACTAATTCCTCAACATTTTCCTCATAGGTTGCGCCCACTCTTCGATGGAGTCCAGCATAAATACGCCCGCGTGACCAGTCCCCAAGCAGAAATGCTCCATGATATTTCTTAGGGTAAACATGGTGAAGGTAGAATTCCACGCCAACTGGTGATCCGCGCCCAATGTCGGTCATCGCAGGGAGACTATCAGGAAAGTAGTCCGGCCACTTACCCGAACCCGTTCGCCAACCGTAATCTCCCCCCGGCACAACATGGTGCGTACGGACTGGACGAAACCAAGGAAGGCCCAGGTCCCATTCCATATCTGCGTCAAAAGTGAACAGTTCTCCGGCCAGGTTAAAACCTGCATCGTAAGGGTTGCGCCAACCACCGGCCACTAATTGCCATTTATTACCCTCGAAATCCAGCCGAAAAATAGTTGCACCGGGAGCACGTTTTGATCGTGCGTGGCCGTTAGGGTCAAAATAGCGGGGCAGTAAAACATCTTCCTCATAGCCTCGGTGCGGCGAAAGGGGATCAGGCGTCTCCGCAACTCCCGCGTGGTTTCCGATTACGATGTAAAGTAAACCCTCGGGACCCACAAGGAGTGCATGCGGGCCGTGCTCCCCCATTCTCCCTTTCAACCTACCAACTACCTCAACTACATCTCCCTGGCTGTCACCGTCGCTATCTGTAATACGATAAAGTGCTGTCCCTTGAGGGCCATCCCCGACCGCATATAGAACATTCCCGACAAAGCAAAGCCCATGGCAGTTTTTCACCTTATCGGTGAAGGTTAGAAAGGTTTCATATTGCCCGTCACGGTCTCGGTCTTCCAAAATCATAACCGGCCCCTTCTCGCGAGAAACAACTGGCCGGCCACGAGAATCAAAAGTCATAGCAATCAGTGAGCCCGTCTTTTCGGGGGTGGCCGCGATTTCCACCTTAAACCCTTCTGGGGTCCAGAAACTTTCTACGTCCGCGGAACCGGTTCGTGATCTCCCTTGACCCGTGAGAAAAACTGCCCCTGTCAGGATTGTTACCGTTAAAAAAAATGCAGACGTCACAAAATAAATTTTTCTCATCCATCCCTCTTCATGTCCATGAGTTCAGCGCCCAAAACTTGTAAAACCTTTATCCTGCATCAAAATGCCCTCACCTCCACACGAGTGCGGCTGGAAGCAGCCTCTAAGATTGCATCAAGAATTAATTGACACCGCGTAGCCTCCTCAAAATCAGGTTCAAACTCTTCCCCCTCACTCACGGTCCCGAAAAAGTCTGCCAACTGGTGGGCAAAAGTGTGCTCGTAACCAATTGAAAGCCCCGGAACCCACCACTTCGCCATGTAGGGATGTTCAGCTCCAGTAACCAGGATGTTCCGAAATCCCTGGAGATGCTTATCATCATCGTAGTCGAAATACTTCAAATGCATCATATCTTCCAGATCAAACCCAATCGACCCTTTCTCGCCATTGACCTCGAAGTTATTCACGGCTTTGTTGCCGCGAGCGTAGCGAGTAGCCTCAAAAGTGCCAACAGCTCCGTTTGCAAACTCAGCCAGAACCAAGCAAGCATCATCGATCTCAACCTTCCTTCGTTTCTTTCTTTCCTTTGCATCCTCAAAATCGCGTTCCTCCACAAAAACCTTGGTCAACGCGGTAACAGCAGAAAATTCCCCAATTAAGTACCGGGCTGTATCGAGGAGATGGGACACCAGGTCACCAGAGACTCCACTCCCAGCTATGTCCTTGTCAAGCCGCCAGACCATCGGCACCTCCGGGCTAATCGTCCAATCCTGCAGAAAAGAGGAGCGGTAGTGGAAGATGCGCCCCAACCGGCCTTCCTCAATTACCTGTTTAGCCAAGGTAATGGCTGGTATGCGCCGGTAGTTATACCAAACCATATTAGGAACACCGGCCTTCTTAACAGCCTCAGTCATGGCGTAAGCCTCAGTGCTATTCATGGCCAACGGTTTTTCACAGGCGATCATCTTACCTGCGTCCGCAGCAGCCATTGCGATTTCATAGTGGGAATTATTGGGGCTGCAAATATCGATCATTTCAACATCTTTGCGCTCTACCAGGCGTCGCCAGTCAGTTTCCACCTCCTGCCATCCCCAGTTACGAGCAAAGACTTCAGTCGCTTCCCTATTACGTCCACAAACCACCTTCATTACCGGTTCGATACCTGTGTCGAAAAACTTACCCACCTGCCCGTAGGCATTACTGTGGGCGCGACCCATGAAACCGTGTCCAATAATTCCAACGTTTACTTTTTGCGCCATTGGAATCTCTCCTCAAAATGTCAATCTCGTCCGTATTTCGAGCGCAGCCCATCCATAAATTTTTTGGATTGGTCAGTTAGTTCCCAGGCGTTTGGCTCAAAACAAAGATCCACCACCCACCAGGCATCTTGGTAGCCAGCCTTCAGGACCGCTGGGATTAGCTCGTCAAAATCCAACACGCCGCTTCCAAACGGTGCGTGGCGGCTAGTCTCGTCGTCATGTAACGTATTATCACTATCAATTAAGTGAAGGTGGCCAATCTTACCGGCAAGTTTTTCAATAAATTCTAGAACGCCCCCTTTTAGCGTCTCCTTTTCTCCTACCTGTCGAGCACCTACAACGGCACACATCTGTGCATGGCTAGTATCGAACAAAGCAGTAAAATTGTCATGGTTTACAGTGGAGATCAACTCTATAATTTCACTCGGTTTATTGAGAATAAATCCTGGTTCAAATTCCCACGCCAGGACTACACCTGAGTCGGCGGCCATCTGGGCACACTCACGCCACACACTTGCTATCTTATTAAGGGCCTCTTCATATTCAGCCCCTTGGAGGGAATCAGGGGAAGTCACGGTGTCCACACGCAGCTTTGGCATGCCAATATCGCTCCCTAAATCAAGCACCTGGCGAAAAACTCTTTTGTAATCCTCTGCCGTGGAAGTGGCCGGAGGAACGGCCGTAAAGTCAGGCGCGTATCCTGACGTCATTAACCCGTTCCCAGAAAGCAATCCTTTTAGTTTTTCGCGGCTCTCAGGGGTTGAATAGAGGTCGGGGTGTACGTGCGGCTTAAAGCCGCAAAGTTCCACCCCGTCATAGCCTGCTGCAGAAAGCCTCTCTACCGTCTCTTCAATTGAAATAGGTCGTTCGCCATAGGGCCCAAAGATATAATTCCAGCTCCCGAGTGCAATCTTGGTTTTCAAAATCCTCCTCCTTAAAACAACTTAAAAATAGGCCGTTTTTTACCCGAACGAGAAGCTGTCATTCATCAGCAAAGAGGCTTTGCCCGGAAACGCACCCCCGGAAAACCCTACCATACGTAAATTAACCCGTACAGCCATACTTAGCTCTGGGTCCTTTAAAGGTCTAGTAATTGTGCCTCTGCAATCCTATACCCGTCGATGGTCTCTGGCAAGAGAACCATATTTTTGTCCCTATCTAGGCGTGGCCCAAAAATACTCTCTGTAACCTATTAATAAAAGTGGTCTTGTTAGGTCAATCCCACCCAGGTCCTAGGGCCATAGATCCAAAACAACTATTGAACTTTACCTCTTCCCGGAGGAGATAATCCGGGGGCCGTTTGAAATTCTGCCAAGTTCTAGTCAGAGGCAATTGCACAGTAAATTGGTTCAGGTTAAGATGTTTATTCCATGCCTCGCCGTCGAATCCAATTCGAAGATCAAACCTTGAAGCCTATTGCGGAAAAGGTCTTTTGTGGAGAACGGCTATCCTTAGAAGAGGGTATTAGACTTTATGAATCTGACGACCTGCTGGCCATCGGACACCTGGCAAATTATGTCCGCGAGAAGCGGCATGGGAACGTCACCTATTTCAACATCAATCGCCACATCAATCCCACCAACGTGTGTGTAGCCAGTTGCAAGCTGTGTGCTTTCGGCCGCAAGCCCGGAGGAGATGGTGCATACACCATGACCCTAGAAGAGGTCTTCCGCACCGCGTCTCAAGGCTGGACTGAGGCAATCACGGAATTTCATATTGTGGGTGGCCTCCACCCAGACCTCCCGTTTAACTACTTCTGTGATCTGCTGGCAGGCCTGAGGGAGCGCTTCCCTAGCGTTCACCTAAAAGCGTTCACGGCCGTCGAGATCGCCTACCTAGCAAGGATTGCCAAGCTTGGACTGCGTGAAACCATTGTCCGATTGAAAGAATCAGGTTTGGGATCCCTGCCTGGAGGTGGTGCAGAAATTTTTGCCCCAAAGGTGCGGCGTATTATCTGCGACCACAAGATTGGGGCCCATACCTGGCTTAAAGTACATCGCATCGCTCACGAGCTAGGGCTTAACTCAAATGCCACAATGCTCTATGGCCATATTGAAACCTCTGAGGACCGAGTGGGGCACCTGCTCGAGCTCCGCAATCTTCAAGATAAAACTTCCGGATTCATGACCTTTATCCCATTGGCTTTCCATCCCGAAAATACCGGCCTAGAGAAAGTGCCCAAACCAACAGGTTTCATGGACCTTAAAAATATCGCTATTTCACGCTTACTGCTCGACAACTTCCCTCACATTAAGGCCTACTGGATCATGTTAACCCCTTCCATCGCACAAGTGGCTCTCCGGTTCGGGGCTGATGACATCGACGGAACTGTGGTGGAAGAAAAAATCTACCATGATGCTGGTGCAACTACCTCGCAATCGCTAACCCGTGAGGGACTAGAGCGGTTGATCCGCGAAGCTGGGCGCGAACCACTTGAACGCGACACGCTCTATCGCCGCATTAGCCGCACCTCAACCAGCTTTACTGTACAGGCTTAGGTCTCTACCTGGCATTATCTGTCGAAGGAAAAGCAATCCTGCCCCCAGGGCAAACACCGGCCCGTATTCCAGCCACAAGAACAGTTGACTGTCATTGTAGGACCCCAAGGCATTGTATTCCACGAGTGGTGCGTAACCTAGGGTTGCTGTAACGCTCATCAATAAACCGGCAGAATTAGGATAGAAACATAGGAAAGGAATCGACCAAGTAAAATACCAAGGAAATGAGTTCGGAGAAAATAAAATAATGGCCGCGGTCATCAACAGAGCGATCTTCAGAGGATCTGCCCACTTTTTTAGTGCCCCAACTAACAATGCAACCACAAACACGCCGGCAACCAACTGCGCCTGCATGTGGGAGTTCCCACAAAAACGAATAATACGAAAGAGACTATCGTTATTCTCGTAGTTATTCACAAAGTGATCTAATCCCTCAAAAATAGTGCCAGTACCCACAGGACCATAAAGAAGGAAGGGTAATCCTATGAGGAAAGCAAAAAGTACAGCGTACTTCGCTCCACGCCAAAACCAAAAAATCCGATCTGAAATGGTATCAGCTCTCCGTCTGTTTTCGAGCGTCCTCTTCAACAAAGCAGGAAACAACAAGATAGGAAAAAGCTTAGTTAGGGTAGATAAAGCTAGAAGGCAGGTTGATAACATGGGTTTCCGTCCCACCATGAATAGAAGGGCGAGAAGTAAAGTAAGAATGGCCACCGAATCATAGTGGCCAGAAGCTGCGAAGGAAGTTATGACCAGGGGGTTCCAGGCGTAGATAATAACTCGCGCCAAAGGAAGCCTCCTGGTTTTTAAAAGCAACAGGAGGACCACTACTGAAGCTAGGTCGAACATGACAAACAAGCTTTTAAAGCCAACGACTGAAGGGGTTAGGCGGAAAATCCAAGCAAAGAGTTGTTCCGCAAGCGGAGGGTAAACCGAAAGGAGGTCCTTGGTACCCATTAGCTGATAGGTCTCGTCCCGCAGATGTTCCAGGCTAGGTGTTGCCGGAGTCACTGTATAAGGGTTTAACCCTTCATGCTGGGCGCGCCCCTGCCAGCGATAACGATAAAGATCCTGTGATAGGGATGGCCACATAGGAAGGAGTAGGAGTCTGAACAATAGGGCCCCACCAAGTATGATTCCAAGACCCCAATGACCACATCTGTAGTTCTCGACCAGATAGACAGCGCAAAGAAAAATTGCACCTGCTAGGAAAGTCATTCCTATAAACTCTACTAGGTTGGCACCTAGATTGCCCATCATGCGGAAGGAATAGTAGATCGAGGCTAAAACTAGGGCTGCACCTAGTAATGCGGCCAAGCCCACAATTTTAACCCTAGAATACCTAGTGCACATCTGTACCGTTGAGATTAGACTACTAGGAGTGGAGAGGAAAGAAAATTTTCTCTAACGGAATCTGCGAAATTTCATTCCTCCCCTGTACCAGTTGGATTTTCCGTTAAGAAATAAAACATCATAGACTAAATAGTTAATTTAATAATGGGGGAATGAAAACCTTTTTACGATGGTACCTATAGGGAAACTTTCTATCCTCCTTTCGAACCTGGAATATTTCTCGCTGCCCCGGGAGCTACTTTCCAGAAACCACCCTTTCAGTGGCTTCTACCGCGCTGATGTTTTGGACTCGGTCATTTTGATTCCCTATTTCCTTGTCCTGGTCCTCTTGTCTATCTACGGATTACACCGCTACCACCTTATCTATCTCTATCTACGTAATCGACACAGGGCACCCTTAACATTAGAAGGGTTCGAGCAGCTGCCCTCCGTTACGGTTCAGTTGCCAATTTACAATGAACGATATGTCGTTGACAGACTCTTAAAGGCTGTTACGACTCTTAACTACCCTCGCGAGAAATTAGAAATCCAGGTCCTTGACGACTCTACCGACGAGACAAGCAAGATTGCCGAAGGGCTGTGCCATGAGTATGCCACCCTGGGGCACCACGTGCACTATATCCATCGCAACAGCCGCGAGGGATTTAAGGCCGGCGCCCTAGCTGAAGGCCTCAGGGTAGCAAAAGGGGAATTCATCGCTATATTTGACGCGGATTTCGTACCTCCGCGTGATGTCTTGCGCCACATGGTTAAATACTTCACTAATCCAGAAATAGGTGTTGTCCAGGGACGCTGGACATGGCTAAATCGGAACTACTCCCTGCTTACGCGCGTGGAATCCTTACTTCTCGACAGTCACTTTACTGTCGAGCACGGTGGGAGGAATTTCTCCGGGCTATTTTTCAATTTTAACGGGACCGTGGGTATGTGGCGCCGAGCAGCCATTGAGTCTTCCGGTGGGTGGCAACATGACACCTTAACCGAAGACACTGATCTTAGCTACCGAGCACAGATGAAAGGATGGCGGTTTATATACGCGCCACACATAACCTGTCCTTCTGAGTTGCCAGTGGAGATGAATGCATTCAAGACACAACAGGCACGGTGGGCCAAGGGACTGACCCAGAATGCCAAAAAGATTTTGCCGCGTATCTGGAATAGTCCTTTACCAATCCGAGTAAAGGTAGAAGCCTTTTTTCACCTCAGCGCAAACATCTGCTACCCGCTTTTATTGGCGCTGGCCTATCTACTTTTACCAGCCATTATTATTCGTTCCTATCGAGGGTGGTCCCAGGTGTTAACTATTGATCTCCCACTTTTCCTTATAGCAACCAGTTCCATATTTTCTTTTTACTTGGTCACCCAAAGGGAACTTGACCCTCGGAATTGGAAGAAGAGCATCAAATTTATCCCACTCCTAATGGCGGTAGGGATAGGTTTGTCGTTAAGTAACACCAAAGCTGTATTCGAAGCGCTAATTGGTTGGAAATCGAGCTTCAAAAGAACACCCAAGTATTGCGTGGAAAAAAGGCAGGATTCTTGGAAAAACAAAGGGTATTCAATGAGCCTGGGTTGGACCCCGTTATTGGAATTAATACACGGCTGCTATTTCACTTTTATCCTCTATTACTCAGCCACAAACTCCCACTACACCCTTACTCCCTTTCTAATGCTCTTCGTGTTGGGCTACTTCTACATGGGTAGCATGTCTCTATTGCAGAAACGGCCTCCTCACCTGGCGCCAGCGGCACGAACCCGGAACCTAAACTCCTTCACAAATGGCTGAGTTCGATTCATCCCTCGCCCTTTGGCCTGGATATCCCTCCTAGGGCCTAGTGGATATTGTTACCCCAAAAGAAAATCCCTGCCGATTCATCTGTAAACTAACAGCATTTCCCAAACGCCCGGCAATTCTCTCAACCTCCTCTATGGATTGGACGGGTTTGCGATTGACTCCCATGATAATATCTCCTGGTCCGAGACCTACTCGAGCGGCAGGACTACTCCTGTCAATTACACTGATAAGCACACCCTGAGTGTCTGGTGAGAGGCGAAGTTCCCTTAGGATCTCCGGCGTTAAATCCTGAATCTCCATGCCTCGTAATACACCCCGCTCAATTGAGGTTGAGCCGCCAACTTTTCTCCGGCGTGAAGACGGCTCTTCGCCTACTTCAACCTGAATCAAAAGGGGCTTTCCATCACGAATTATGTGTAGCTGAACCTCTGTGCCAGGAGAAGTGGAGGCGACAACAGCGATCCACTGCTCATCAGACCGTACGGTGTCACCGTTCAACTCCAAAATGATATCTCCTCGGCGAATACCTGCATCACCGGCGGGACCCGAGGAGGAAACATTAGACACAAGAACGCCATCCAATGAAGGGGCATTATATTGGTTGGCCAGGGCCTGATTAAGGTTTACAACACTAATCCCAAGAAACCCCCTAACCACTCGGCCCGTTTCTACCAAGCTCTTGAAAACAGAGCGTGCCATGGCACTCGGGATAGCAAAGCCCACACCACTAAAACCTCCCTGTGTGGTCGCAAGGTTGATTCCTACCAACTCACCGCGCACATTAACCAGCGCCCCTCCTGAATTGCCCATATTGATGGCCGCATCAGTCTGGATAAAATCCCCATACTGGGCTAATCCCATCCCGGGGCGGCCCACTGCACTGACCATACCGCGAGTAACGGTGAAGTTAAGTCCGAATGGATTTCCGAACGCGAGCACCGTATCACCCACCTGGAGGTGGGCTGAATCCCCCCAAGGAACAGCGGGAAGGTTTTCCCCTTTCACCTTAATAACCGCAACATCAGTGGCAGGGTCGGTTCCCACAAGCTCCGCTTCGAACTCACGACGGTCCGACAAGAGAACCTTAATTTCATCGGCTTGTGCGATAACGTGATTGTTCGTCACAATGTACCCCTCCTGCGAGACAATAACACCGCTCCCCAGGGACTGCTCTACTCGCTCGCGAGGAATCCCAGAAAAGTTACCAAAGAACTGTCGAAAAAAGGGATCGTTCATAAAAGGAGACTCGCGAACGCGGATGATTTTTTTCGTTCCCACATTAACAACAGCAGGAGTAACGGCCCGGGCGATCGCGGCAAATGCCTGGTTCTGGACCTCCAGAATCTCAATCTGGGCTTGGTCGAGTCCTGGGATCTCTGCCCGGACATAAGAAGAGAAGTTTTGGTTGGAAAAATACATCACTCCCGAAACTGCGAGGCAACATAGGGCAATCAAAGTGAGACTTATTCCAAAAAAGTTTTCTTTAATGAGCGTCCGTAATTCCTTCATCATCTAATCCTTTTCCGGGAGCCAAGGGGAGCCCGGGATTCGGAGAGTTAATCTTCCTGAGCGTCTTTCCACTCTTCATGCCAAGCCATTTGAATGGCCTCCAGCTTACCTTCATTCGAAGCGTCGGGGTCGTCTTCAAAGTCCTGCAGCTCCGTTACCCACCTGTGGAGGTCGGTGAAGCGGACAGTAAGGGGATCTCTATCAGGGAATTTTTCCAGCAGATCAATAGCAATATTTTCGTGGTCTGACCAGGTCAGGGCCATTGTTCAAACCTCGCATTCATAGGCCAGATAAGGAAATGTTATTTCCTTTCTAAAGCTTAGCAAAGGGAACGGTCTGCTCTTTCTTTTTTGGGCCAGCCACCATCTACTCTCCACCCTCGCTGACGTAGTTACGATTCCACTCCGGAACCTCCACGACCACCTCTCCATCCTGTTCTATTGCCGACTGGCATCCTAGGCGTGAATTTAGGGTGAGGTCAGCAGCCATATCCAGTCGATCTTGTTCTTCGTCGTCCATT
>CAZSDV010000001.1:0-12011 GCA_964605715.1 uncultured Acidobacteriota bacterium | reverse complement strand
CACAACCACGTGGCAAGTAGTACATGCGCAACTCCCTCCACATGCATGCTCCAGGTGAATGCCAAAATTCAGGGCCACATCTAACAGTGATTTAGGTCGGCCATGCTCCTTATAGGGAAGCGTGTCTAGGTCAAATTCCACCGTCTTATTGAGAGGGAAAAAGGTTACTTTAGTCATAGCCATGCTATCCTTCTAGGCATCCTTGAGGGCTTTTCCTTTAAGAGCAGTCCTGACTGCACTGTTCATCAAGACCTCGGCAAAATGCTGCGTCGCTTCATTAAAAACCTCTAACTTATCACGGAGGACGCGATGATCCTTTCCTGCACGGGCTGATATCAATTCCGCCATAGCCCGGTCAATGTTAGCTCTTTCATCAGGCTTCAGCTTCGCTGCAGAAGCACTATCAAGAGCCTTCTCAGTGGCTCGCAGGGTGCTGTCAGCTTCGCTTTGTGCCTCAATAAGTTGGCGTAGATTTAGGTCCTCCTCGGCATGGTCGAATGATTCGAGCAGCATGCGCTCCACTTCTTGGTCGGTTAGTCCATGAGAGGGCTTAACTTCAACAGATTGCTCCTCTCCAGTCCGCTGATCCTTGGCTGTAACATTAAGGATGCCGTCGGCATCGATCAGAAATTTTACTTCAATCCGTGCCAATCCAGCAGGAAGCGGTGGAACCTTCAACTTAAACTGTGCCAAACTGCGACAATCATCCACCATTTCACGCTCTCCCTGTAACACGTGGATATCTACGTTTGTCTGGCCATCCATAAATGTGGTGAACATTTCGCTGGCGGTAGCCGGTATGGTGGAATTGCGGTGAATAATCTTGGAAACAACCCCACCCATTGTCTTAATGCCAAGCGAAAGCGGCGTGACATCAAGCAGTAGCGTATCCACGGTGCTTCCAGCCAGAATATCAGCTTGTACAGCAGCCCCAAGGGCCACAACTTCATCTGGGTTAAGTTCGGTGTGCGGCCTGCGCCCAAACAGCTCTCCCACGAGATGCCTCACCAACGGCATACGCGTCGCACCACCTACCAAGACTACCTCATCAATTTGACCTGGCTTCAGCCCAGCATCCTTAAGTGCTTGCTGAGCGGGTGCAAGTGTTCGCTCCAAAATAGGCCGTGCCAGATCTTCGAACTGACTCCGCGTGACAGGAATCTCAACATTCGTGCCCCCTGCCCCTGGTTTTTCGCCGTCCAGTTCCTTAGGGAGAGGAAAACGAATAACTCCTGCTTCATTATCTGTCAAGTGGTGCTTGGTCTCTAAGACAGCGAGACGAATCTGTTGTACAAGAATTTCATTTTCAGACCAATCTGATCCTGTTTCCTGCTTTAGAACAGTCAAAACTAGGGCGATTAAGCGTGCATCGATATCATCACCACCCAACCGCGTATCACCGTTTGTCGAGATGACCTCGAAGATACCATCACGCAGCTTCAAAATGGAGATGTCAAACGTGCCACCACCTAGGTCATAGACGGCTACGATCCCTTCTTGTCGCTGCTCGATACCATAAGCGAGTGAAGCCGCAGTAGGTTCATTTACTAGGCGTAGGATTTCGAGCCCAGCAATCTTTCCGGCATCCTGAGTGGCTTGTCGCTGGGAATCGTCGAAATATGCTGGAACCGTGATCACAGCTTGGTGGATTGGCTCATCGAAAAATATGTCAGCGGTCTCCTTGAGCTTTCGAAGGATGTGAGCCGAAATTTCAGGTGGCGTAAAAATCCGACCACCCAAGTTCAGCTTGATTACTTCCTGGCTGTCGTCGGTAATTGGGAAATGAAACAACTTAATCTCTTCCCGAACATCTTCAATGCCCTTCCCCATGAGACGTTTAACCGAAAAGACAGTGTTCTTCGGATCCGTTACCAGTCGGTCTTGAGCTGATCGACCTACCAAAATTTCGTCGGACTCGTTCACGGCAAGAATCGAAGGAAGAAGGGGTATGCCCTGTGTGTCTGGGATTACCCGCGGGACACCCATATCCATGTAGGCTATCAGGCTGTTCGTCGTTCCTAGGTCAATTCCAACAACAGGGGTGCTCAACGATGATTCCTTTTCTTCCTAAAGCGTATTGCTCATCGAGAATTCAATTTAATCTCCAGCTTTGGTACTACCTGTTCAATCTTTTCCCTTTCATTAAATCGTGTATCGACCTCGCTCACCGAAAGCACCGCATCAACATCCCGCAAAAGATTCCGCAAGTAGTTGCGCTTTGAGAGTAATTGGGCAAGGCTGGTAAGGAGCTGGCATTTTTCCTTCGCAGTGAAACCGGCATCGATATTGCGATCCCAGCTTTCCGAAAGACTTCGCAATTCCTCACGGAAATTATTTACCTGGGATTCGAACTTCAATTTAAGTTTTTCCAGACGGGAGTGGGCTTCTTCCAGGTGCCCCTCTTTTTTTGCTCCCGTGCTGTTGGCCACTTTCAGTTCTGCCAACCACTCATTTAGCTCAAAAACCTCCTCTAGTATTTCTGGAGGGACATTTTTTTGGCTCTCCTCAGTCTTCTCTCCTTCAAGTTTAAGAAGGTACTGAGCACGAGAAACTGGCTCCTTTAGTATCCGGTAGGCATCATTCAGTATAGAGGTCTTGTCTAGGCTAGCCTCCTTTTCTCTTTCGGTAGCCTGGTAGAAATTATCTGGGTGAAATTTGCGGCTCAACGCGTAATAAATATTTTCCAGTTCTATTGAATCCAGGTTTAACTTGCGGGGAAGGCTGAAAAAGCTAAAATAATCGCTAGCCTGCGGCTGAAATTGTAACTTTCCACAACCAGGACAAAAATGCTCCTCATTCGAGCGCCTATTGCAATTCCAGCAGCACCTCTGACTCATAGGAATTCAGGTGATCTCTCCTAATGAAGTTTCCACTCTTCAGGCACAAAAAACCGGCCTTTAATTCCACTCTCGGCCAGCTTACTCGAAATTCTATGCGGTGAACGAGGAGCCGCAGCCACAGGTCCGGCTGGCATTGGGATTAGTAAAAACAAAGCCACGGCCGCTTAATCCGTCTGAAAATTCCAGAGTCATACCATTCAGGTAGAGGTAACTCTTTGGATCCACATAGAGCTGCACTCCCTCCTGTACTTGGAACACCTTATCGCGAGGATGAGGTTTGACATCAAATCGGAGCGAGTAGCTCAACCCGGAACAGCCTCCACCGATCACGCCCACCCGCAAGCCGCCAGAACTCAACTTCTGCTGTCCCATGAGCCTGCGGATCTGGCCTACCGCTTTTTCCGTAACATCAATCATTGATATCCCTGAGCGCCATGAGTACTCCCGGCTTTCCCGTTCACCTGGAATGGAGCGCGCACTCCGAAATGCTCCCACTGCTAAGCCAGTTACTTCTTGCCCTTCTCCGCCTTCTGTTTCCAATCGTTAACAGCTGCCTTAATGGCATCTTCAGCAAGCACTGAACAGTGAATTTTGACCGGAGGTAAGCTCAATTCGTTAACGATCTCAGTGTTTTTAATCTCGTAAGCCTCGTCAATTGTTTTCCCTTTAACCCACTCCGTCGCAAGGCTAGAGCTAGCAATAGCGCTACCACAGCCAAATGTCTTGAATTTGGCATCCTCGATAACCGAAGTTTCAGGATTCACCTTCAATTGTAGCTTCATCACGTCACCACATTCAGGTGCACCGACCATACCGGTGCCGACATCAGGATCTTCCTTGGGCAAGGACCCTACATTCCGTGGATTGTTGTAATGCTCGATCACCTTATCCGAATATGCCATAGTGGTATCTCCCGTACGAATTCACATTGATTTGAGTAAAAATACAAATAACTTTTTCAGAGCTGACAGCCTAATCGCCAGCCCATGAAACCTTACTGATGTCGATTCCTTCCTTTGCCATTTCGTATAGCGGCGAAAGCTCCCGTAGGCGGTTTACGGTCTCAACCACCCGGTCGGCAACGTAGTCAATTTCCTCTTCCGTGTTGAAACGCCCGACACCAAAACGGATCGAAGTATGGGCCAAATCCTCCCCCACTCCAAGGGCCTTTAACACATAAGAAGGCTCTAGCGTGGCTGACGTACAGGCCGAACCCGAGGAGACGGCCACGTCACGGATACCCATCAGAAGCGACTCACCTTCCACATAAGCAAAACTAAGATTCAGGTTCTGAGGTAGGCGATGCTCCATGCTTCCATTAATATAAACCTCATCTAGGCGAGACTGGATGCCCTTCTGAAGGCGATCTCGGAGAGCCTTCATTCGGATTGACTCCTGCGGCATCTCTCTCTGGCAAATTTCACAAGCCGCACCGAGCCCAACAATGCTGGGAACAGCCAGCGTTCCCGAACGCATTCCTCTCTCATGGCCTCCACCATCGATGATAGGTGTAATCTGTACACGAGGCTTCTTCCTGCGAACGAAGAGAGCACCGACGCCTTTCGGGCCATACATCTTGTGGGCCGAAATGGACAACAGGTCGATATTCATGGCTTGCACGTCAAGCGGAACTTTGCCCACAGCCTGGGTGGCATCCGAGTGGAATAACACACCCTTTTCGCGGGCAATCTTGCCAATTTCTTCGATGGGCTGCAGGACCCCAATTTCGTTGTTGGCTGCCATAATAGAAATTAAAATCGTTTTATCGGTTATGGCGCTTCGAAGCTCGTCAAGGTCAACAAGGCCGTCGTCTTTGACCGGAAGAGTGCTGACCTGATATCCCTCTTTCTCGAGGCGCTTGCAACAGTCCCCAATAGCTTTGTGCTCGGTGGGCAGGGTAATGATATGGTTTCCCCTCTCTCTATACATCTGAGCTACACCCTTGAGAGCTAAATTATCGGACTCGGTAGCTCCAGAGGTGAAAACAATTTCCTTGGGTGTTGCATTGATCAAATCGGCGACCTGCCGACGGGCTTTATCTACAGCCTCTTCCGCCTTCCAGCCATACTCGTGATTGCGGCTCGCTGCGTTCCCGTAAACTTCAGTAAAATAGGGCAGCATCTCCTCAAGGACTCGAGGGTCTACCGGCGTTGTAGCATGATTATCCAAATAAATCGGCAACTTCATCACAGGACTCCCTGTATTCCCACAAGTCCGGCTTTCCCGTTCACCTGGAATGGAGCGCGCACTCCGAAATGCTCCCACTGCTAAGCCAGTTACTTCTTGCCCTTCTCCGCCTTCTGTTTCCAATCGTTAACAGCTGCCTTAATGGCATCTTCAGCAAGCACTGAACAGTGAATTTTGACCGGAGGTAAGCTCAATTCGTTAACGATCTCAGTGTTTTTAATCTCGTAAGCCTCGTCAATTGTTTTCCCTTTAACCCACTCCGTCGCAAGGCTAGAGCTAGCAATAGCGCTACCACAGCCAAATGTCTTGAATTTGGCATCCTCGATAACCGAAGTTTCAGGATTCACCTTCAATTGTAGCTTCATCACGTCACCACATTCAGGTGCACCGACCATACCGGTGCCGACATCAGGATCTTCCTTGGGCAAGGACCCTACATTCCGTGGATTGTTGTAATGCTCGATCACCTTATCCGAATATGCCATAGTGGTATCTCCCGTACGAATTCACATTGATTTGAGTAAAAATACAAATAACTTTTTCAGAGCTGACAGCCTAATCGCCAGCCCATGAAACCTTACTGATGTCGATTCCTTCCTTTGCCATTTCGTATAGCGGCGAAAGCTCCCGTAGGCGGTTTACGGTCTCAACCACCCGGTCGGCAACGTAGTCAATTTCCTCTTCCGTGTTGAAACGCCCGACACCAAAACGGATCGAAGTATGGGCCAAATCCTCCCCCACTCCAAGGGCCTTTAACACATAAGAAGGCTCTAGCGTGGCTGACGTACAGGCCGAACCCGAGGAGACGGCCACGTCACGGATACCCATCAGAAGCGACTCACCTTCCACATAAGCAAAACTAAGATTCAGGTTCTGAGGTAGGCGATGCTCCATGCTTCCATTAATATAAACCTCATCTAGGCGAGACTGGATGCCCTTCTGAAGGCGATCTCGGAGAGCCTTCATTCGGATTGACTCCTGCGGCATCTCTCTCTGGCAAATTTCACAAGCCGCACCGAGCCCAACAATGCTGGGAACAGCCAGCGTTCCCGAACGCATTCCTCTCTCATGGCCTCCACCATCGATGATAGGTGTAATCTGTACACGAGGCTTCTTCCTGCGAACGAAGAGAGCACCGACGCCTTTCGGGCCATACATCTTGTGGGCCGAAATGGACAACAGGTCGATATTCATGGCTTGCACGTCAAGCGGAACTTTGCCCACAGCCTGGGTGGCATCCGAGTGGAATAACACACCCTTTTCGCGGGCAATCTTGCCAATTTCTTCGATGGGCTGCAGGACCCCAATTTCGTTGTTGGCTGCCATAATAGAAATTAAAATCGTTTTATCGGTTATGGCGCTTCGAAGCTCGTCAAGGTCAACAAGGCCGTCGTCTTTGACCGGAAGAGTGCTGACCTGATATCCCTCTTTCTCGAGGCGCTTGCAACAGTCCCCAATAGCTTTGTGCTCGGTGGGCAGGGTAATGATATGGTTTCCCCTCTCTCTATACATCTGAGCTACACCCTTGAGAGCTAAATTATCGGACTCGGTAGCTCCAGAGGTGAAAACAATTTCCTTGGGTGTTGCATTGATCAAATCGGCGACCTGCCGACGGGCTTTATCTACAGCCTCTTCCGCCTTCCAGCCATACTCGTGATTGCGGCTCGCTGCGTTCCCGTAAACTTCAGTAAAATAGGGCAGCATCTCCTCAAGGACTCGAGGGTCTACCGGCGTTGTAGCATGATTATCCAAATAAATCGGCAACTTCATCACAGGACTCCCTGTATTCCCACAAGTCCGGGAAGTGAATCGTTCATCCCAGACAAGGTAACCTCTGAAAGGACATTGATCACGCGCTCATTCACCTTGCGAAGCGGCTCTCGCACGTTACACCTGGGTGATTGATAACACTCTCCCTTTGTCGTAACGCAAGAGGTAATCTGCACTGGACCGTCAATGGCAGCTATGATTTCAAATGCTGTAATCTTCTCGGGCGGCCTTGCTAAGGAGTAGCCGCCATTGATCCCGTGCTGTGAGACCAGAATTCCATCTTTTACCATGCGCTGCAAAATCTTAGCCATCAATGGTGGTGGTATAAGATAGGCATCGGCAATATCCTTGGCGCTACACCAGCCCACACTCCAGAACCGCGCCAAATGGGTGGCAGCGATTAAGCCATAGTCTGCTTTTTTACTTAGCCTAATCATAAAAAAATCCAACAAAACAAGTCTGATAAAATCTATACCACTTAACAAATATGTTTAAGCTGCCCTAAAAAAGATACTAACAAAACACAGGACCGTAAAAGAAATACTATATTAAATATACGACTAATTCTGTCCTATTTTCCTAGAATCAGTTCGGACTAGGAACAATATTCCTCTAGATGGTTAAAAAGGTACCCTGAATGGCTGTAAATTAACCTTAAGGGGTGGCGGTCGATCACCGTATCCTTGAGTGATCATGCCTGACAAATGGTCGGTGCAAGTCCTTTTGCTGGGCTGTGGAGGGATTTGGTAGGGTAGGCCGAGCTGAGTCAATGTGATTCTTCCTCCTGAATAGTGGACGAGGAGGGCACTCCTCCACCTTCCAATTGTTTCACGTATTTCCTCAGTCGGTTCACAACCCGCTCAGCTAGTTGTTCAGCGCTTAACTTCCGGGTGGACACAGTACTGCTAGGACCAGCAGGTTGAGGTAGGTCCTTCTTTCTTCGTTTCTTATTGGAAAAAACCACATGCCAGAGTGACTCTCCGGTCACCCAGTCAGTGATGGTCAGCGAAATCGAATTCCTCACCTTATTGCCTCTCTTTTCAGGAACAGGGAGACCGCGGCGGTCCTTTCTAAACGTGATCCCTGTACCTGGACGATTAACTTCCCACACTAAATCAACTCCTTCGGGGTCTCCCGTAACCGTATACTTTCCCCAGCGACGCAGGGAGTCAACAATCCACCGATCCAAATTTCCTGGCATGGGGCTGATATAGATTAGCCGTCCAATTACTAGCTCGCTCGTTGGGTCCTTGGCGGCTTCTTGGGAAAAGGATGTGGTCGGGAGTAGTAAGAGAACCGTCCCGCTGACAACCATCAACGCGTAGAATAGCAATCGATTCAATGGAGCCTCCTTGTGGCATATCTAAAACCTAAGGAATTAAAGGGGTAATTTTTTCCATCCATGCTACGTTCAATGTAACAGAAAGTTGGTTTCTAATTAAGCCTCAGTTGCTTGTATTTTCATGAAATTACCGCTACATTGGAAGGGCTGGTCTTCACTGTAACAACGCTAAATGTTTGTTTGGAAAAATAAATAAGGCCAAAATAATAACCATGAATGGCGGCCTCCGCCTTACCAGCCAGATACCACTAGACGGTATAGCCTGTTTGCTGGAAAGGCTAAATTTTTTGTTCTGTCATGGTGCGCGCTCTAAAAGGAGAAAAAGATCCCTTGAACCATAATCTGCCCATCGACCGTCTTTTAGATCTGGCCGTGGAAAACAACGAGGGGAGGATTGTTTCAAACGGAGCCCTAGTAGTTACAACTGGCAAGAGAACAGGCAGAAGCCCAAAGGACCGTTTCCTAGTGCAGGATTCTCTGACGACTCACTCCGTTGATTGGGGGCCAAACAATCAACCCATAGGATCAGAAAATTTTAATCGCCTTTGGCAAGAATCAGAAAACTACTTAAAAAACAAAACGACTTACACTGCAGATCTTCATGTAGGGGCAAGTTCTGACCATTACCAACCGGTACTAGTTGAGAATGAGTTAGCGTGGCACAACCTATTTTGCCAAACTCTTTTAATTCGCCCCTCCTCATTTAATCCTAGCAATAAACCGCCCTGGCATCTTCGGTGTGCACCAAACTTTTTCTGTGATCCCAAAAAACACGGAACAAATTCAGATGGAACAGTAATCATAAACCTTTCCGAAAAGAAAATTTTAATTCTTGGTATGCCCTATGCCGGAGAAATGAAAAAATCTATGTTTGGAGTTTTAAATTTTATTCTCCCTGAGCATGGCGTCCTTCCGATGCATTGCGCTGCAAACGTCGGCTCTGATGGAGATGTATCCTTATTTTTCGGGCTCTCTGGAACTGGAAAAACAACGCTGTCTGCTGATCCCGATCGGTGGTTGATTGGGGACGACGAACATGGCTGGGGAGAAGGGGTAGTATTCAATTTTGAGGGGGGATGTTACGCCAAAACTATAAATCTATCTAGAAAAAACGAGCCTGTCATATGGAATGCCATTAAAAGAGGAGCGGTCATAGAAAACGTAGTTTTTGATCCAAATACCCTCGAGGTGGATTTTACTGACCAGAAAATTACCGAAAATACAAGAGCCGTTTACCCTCTGTCTCACGTGGAAAAACACTACGACACCAACTTGGCAGGTGAACCAAACGCAATTATCTTCCTGACCTGCGACTTAACTGGCGTCCTTCCACCTGTTGTTATCCTCTCAAAAGAAGCTGCGGCCTACCATTTTCTCAGTGGTTACACAGCCAAAGTGGGATCAACTGAGGTTGGCTCAACAAAGGAAATAGATTCAACTTTTTCTACTTGTTACGGTGCGCCCTTCTTCCCAAGACCTGCGGGAGTTTATGCAAATCTTTTAATTAAAAGGATTGAAGAATTTGGCAGTAAGGTTTTCATTGTGAATTCTGGTTGGACCGGTGGCCCCTACGGGATTGGAAAACGATTTGATATACCAGTTACGAGATCAATTATAAGATCAATTCAGGATGGCTCAATAAATGATTCACCTAAAGATAAACTAGAAATCATGAATGTAGAAATACCCACGGAACTAAATGGGATTGATTCAAAATTACTTAATCCATCTGAAACATGGGGGAATCGGGAAGATTTCAAAAAAGAGGCTGAGATTCTAGCGCATAAGTTCGCCCAGAATATTGCTAAATTTGATATATCTGAAGAAATTAAGAGTGCCGGTCCTCAATATTAGTACCCCTCAAATACAGCTCCTTCCATAACAGAAAACACGAGGATTCGAACCCCGAACTGGACGATTACGATAGGCTCACCGCTTTACAGTAGATCTGCCTGGAGGACTCTACGATGGCGGGGTGGATGGTAGCATTCGTTCAATATCAGCATGAAATCGGACGTGAGAATACTCAAAACCGTTGACCGTATATGGCCGGGAGGAGGGTCCCTGAAGAGTTGGATTTGAGGCCTCAAGCGTAAGCTCCATAAATCGACTGATCTGGTAGTCCTCATCCCAGACGGAAAAAATATTCTCAGTTCCACTCCTACTAAGACCGAAAGCCGCCAGATCCATAGACCGCCCATAGCCGCCTGTAGCTTTCCGGTAAAACCTTACGGCCTCGCCAAGTTCCATGGAATTAAAAGATTCCTTAAGTTGGGAAGCACGACCATTGAGAGTAATTATTAATCCAGCTGGTTCAGGGCTTTTTCAATTTCTTTATTGTCACGTTGCTGGAGTATTTCGTTCACATAGACATAGCGAACAACCCCTTGCTTATCAATCATCACAGTAGCGCGCTGGGTAATCCCTTTATCCTCCAGATAAAGTCCGAACTTTGCTGCAACCTCGCCGCGGGGATTAAAGTCTGCGAGCAATGGATAGCTTACTCCGAGCTGCTGAGCAAATGCCTTGTGTGCCCAAGCGCTATCCACACTTATCCCTAGAACCTGCGCATTTAAGCCTTCAAAGTTCTTCAGGTCATCTCGAAAGCAAGCGTGCTCATTACTGCAAACAGGACTGAAGTCAAGCGGATAAAATGCAAGAATCACATTCTTTTCTCCCTGGAAGCTGCTAAGACTAACATCATTTTGGTCCTGATCCTGTAGAGTGAAATCAGGTGCCCTTTCGCCTACTGCAATTAGTTGACTCATGAGATTCCTCCTGTGAACATATGGATATGCGTGGTTAGGCTTTTAGCTTTCGGTAATTAGTATTTGGGCACGGAAGGATCAACCTCGTCCGACCAGGCTAATACTCCACCCTTGAGATTGTGGATCTTGCCGAATCCAGCCTTCATCAGAAATTCCACCGCCTGAGCGCTACGTTGGCCTGAGCGGCAATGGACCACAATTTCGTCAGCCGAGTTGAGCTCATGCATTCGCTGAGGGACGTCTCCAAGCGGGATGAGTTTTGCCCCAGGGATATTACAAATCTGATATTCATGCGGCTCACGAACATCAATGAGCACAAAAGGTTTCTTTTCGTCCATCATCCTTTTTACTTCCGTAGGTGTAAGTTCAGGAATGGTTACTTGTGACACGGTTTCCTCTCCTCGAATTCCACAGAATTCCTCGTAGTCGATCAATTCTTTAATGGTGGGGTTGGTTCCACAAATAGGGCATTCGGGATCCTTATGGAGCTTTAGTTCACGGAATTTTAACTGCAGCGCATCAAAAAGCAATAACCGTCCGATCAACGGTGAACCGTTACCCAGGATGAGCTTAATGGTCTCGAGCGCCTGAAGGCAACCAACGATGCCGGGTAGAACTCCTAGAACACCACCCTCAGCACAACTAGGAACGAGCCCTGGCGGAGGTGGTTCCGGATAGAGGCATCGATAGCAGGGTCCCTTCCGCGCATCAAAAACTGAGATCTGGCCTTCGAATCGGAATATGCTCCCGTAAGCGTTAGGCTTACCAAGTAGCACGCAGGCATCGTTCACAAGATAACGGGTGGGGAAATTGTCGGTCCCGTCGGCGATAACATCATATTCCTTAAAGATCCTGAGGGCATTCGCTGAAGTAAGTCGTTCTTCGTAGCCTACCACCTCGACGTTGGGGTTAATGTCATGAATGGTGTCTTTTGCGGAATCGAGCTTGGGTTTGCCGACATCTTCTGTGTAATGAATGATCTGGCGTTGAAGGTTAGTGAAGTCAACCACGTCAAAATCCACCATGCCCAAGCGCCCCACACCTACGGCCCCCAGATAAAGAGCTAGTGGTGACCCCAAACCCCCAGCCCCGATGGTCAGCACC